>NZ_BAAGUS010000015.1:0-92279 GCF_054781275.1 Nocardioides ginkgobilobae
TCGCGGAGCGTCACGGCTTCCCTGCCCACGACGTCAGCGGAGTGACCGTGCAGTCAGAGGAAACAGTCGCCCGCGACTTCGAGGGAAGTTGGTTCTACGCCCTTCGTTGAACATCCGGATCTGCCGCGGACAGGTAGGCGGAATGCCGATGAGCGGTACGGCTTCTGCATTCAGACCCAGCGACCCCGAGATCCCTGTTGCAGATCCCGGAGCATGGGCTCATGCGGGCCGAAGATCGGTCTGGGAAGGTCGTCTAGTGCGTACCACCCCAGGTCGATTGTCTCTGTCCCGTCGACTGAGAGCCTGCCTCCGACCTGTGTGGCCGTGAGCACCACCACGACCGCCTGTACGACGTCGCCGTTGGCGTAGGTGTGGAGTGGTCCCGTGTAGACGCCCAGGAGTTCGTTCGGACGTACGTCGAGTCCGGTCTCCTCACGCGTTTCACGCACGGCGGTCTCTTCCACGGTCTCGCCCAGTTCCATCGCACCGCCGGGCAGACCCCAAGGACCTTGGGCGTCACCGCGCCGCTGCATCAGCACACGACCTGATTCGTCGAGTACAGCGCATCCGGCACACGTCATGATCACGGGAGCGTGGCCGATGTGCTCCCTCAAACCCTCGACGTAGCCGACATCACGAATGACCATGCGCCGATCCTAAGTAACCTCCAGCGCGAGCACCGGTCGGAGGGACATCAGCGTGCCCTCGAAGATGCACGCTTCTGCCGCGGTGACGCTCACCCCCTGCCGCCGACGAGACGCCAGGCGGCCTGACGTGAGCATTTGGAGGTCCTCCCCGGCACCAGGTGCCGAACAGGGCCCTCCAGCCCACCTGGGACGAGGTCCGCAGCCTGGCCACGGAGGCGCAGGTCGAGGCGTCACAGCGCCGTACCCAGACGGTCGTACCGGCGATGACCCACGGTCGTCGCGGCGGGACACCTGCTCGCGCGGGCCCGCGAGATGCCGGTACGAGCGTCTGGCCACGAGCAAGGCTCGAGCGCCTCGCGGGACTAGGCCCGGACCGGCTCAGAGGGCGACCGAGGGCTCCGGGCTGTCCTGCTGCGGGTAGTCGCGCACGAAGGTCTCGACGGCCTCGCCGCTGGGCTCGGAGCAGTACTGCCACACGCCGACCTGCTTGGTCGGGTCGGTCTCGCCGACGCCGCCGGCCGACCAGTGGGTGAGCGCGATCTCCTGGTCGTCGGGGAAGGGCTCGCCGTCCTCGGAGGTCCACGGCGCGACGATGAAGGCGTTGCGGCGGTCGGTGGTGTCGGAGAACTTGCGCGAGATGGCGCGCAGCTCGGCCATCGCCTCGGAGTCGTCGGTCAGCGACTCGTCGTACCACATGACGGTGAAGCCGTGCTCGAGGTTGTGCAGCAGCTGCTCGAGCTCGGGGCGGTCCTCGGGGGTGTAGAACTCGCGACCGATCGGGACCGGAGCCAGGCCCAGGACGTTCCAGTGCGGGCCGAAGGCCGGCGGGGAGGCGTCGTAGGTGACCTGCTGGTCCTCGGGGACGTGCTGGCCGCTGCCCTCGGCGGACTCGGTGATCGGCTCGGCACAGACCGACGCGGGCGCGCCGATCGCGGCGAGCTCGGTGTCCTCGAAGCCGCGCTGGTCCCACCAGTCCTTGATCGGACGGAACGCCGCGGCACCGATGATGAGGAGGGCGATGACCGCGCAGGTGCCGATGATGGCGACGTTGCGCCGGGCGTCGGCGCCCTTCTGCTGCTTGCGGATCTGGTCGATCTTCGCCTGGCGGTCGGACTTGGCGGGCTTGGCCACGGTTCGGCTGTCCTCGTCGATCGGGTGGTGCCCCTGGCGGGCGTGTCGCGGGGAGTCTACGGAGTGGCGGGGCGCAACCGGACCTCGACGTCGGGTTCGACACGAAGTCGTGACTCGACCTCCCAGCCGTGGGCGAAGGCCAGCGCGGCGACCGCCCCCTCCTGCTCGAGGGGTACGACGACGGCCAGGCCGTCCCCGGCGGCGGTGCCGGCTAGCGTGGTCACCCGGCGCACGGCCTCGGCCAGCTCGTCGGCGGAGGCCGGTGCCCCGAAGGGCGCCCGGTCGCTCGGGTCCCCGAGCAGGGCCCGCACGACGGCCTCGCGGGCGCCGTACCCGAAGAGGTCCCCTCCCTCGGGCCGCACCAGGGCATGCGCGCCGGGGCCGTCGTCGTCCACGCCGAGCACCAGGTCGGCCCTTCCGCGCACCACGCCGAAGGGGCGCCCGCCGAGCTTGCCCTGGGCCAGCTCGACCGCCCCGGCGATCTCGTCCGCGACCGCGGGCGCGGTGACGGCCAGCTCGTTGCCGTGCGCGTCGACCCGCCCGGCGAAGTCCTCGGCGACCAGCAGCCCGGCGGCGCCGACCGCGATGTCGGTCTGGCCCTCGCGCCAGGCGCGCCCGGCGGTGTCGGTGACGACGACGCCCAGCCGCAGTCCCGTCAGGTCGTGCAGCCGCCGACGCAGCGCTCGGGCCGAGGCATCGGGGTCCAGCGGCAGCAGCACCACGGTGCCGAGCGCGACGTTCGAGGCGTCGATGCCGGCAGCGGCCATCGTCAGCCCGTGCCGGGTCCGCGCGATCGTGGTCGGGCCGCGGCGCGCCACCACGCGTGCCCCGGGCGCGGACAGCTCCTCCGCCAGCGCGGCCTCCCGGTCACCGGGACGGGTGCGGCCCTCGGCCTTGCTCACCACCTTGCTGGTGACGACGACGACGTCGCCGTCGGCCAGCGGCTCGCCGAGGGCGTCGAGCGCCCCGAGCAGCAGCGCGGCCAGGTCGGTGCCCTCGGTGACCTCGGCGACGCCGTCCGGGGCGAGGACGCTGAGCCGCCCGCTCACCGGGTGACCAGGTCGACCGCGGCCGCGGCCATCGCCGCGGTCGCGGCCGGGTCGCTCATCATCAGCGGCACCGCGGTCCCCGCCAGGCCGGCCTCGTGCAGCGCGGGCAGCGCGTCGGCGTCGCGGGAGTCCACCAGCCAGCCGTCGAGCACGCCCGCGGCCGAGCGGGCGCCGTAGTGCAGGCCCACGCCGCGGGCGCTGACCTCCACACCGATCGAGCGCAGCATCTGCTCGGCCATGCCGCGCACGTGCGTGCCGCCGACGATGGGGGAGAGGCCGACGACCGGGGCGGCCGTGGCGCGCAGGGCGTCGCGGATGCCCGGCACCCCGAGGATGGTGCCGACCGAGACGACGGGGTTCGACGGCGGCAGCACCACCAGGTCGGCCTCGCCGATGGCCTCCAGCACACCGGGACCGGGCGTGCTCTGGTCCAGGCCCACGACGACGACGGTCTCGGCGGGCACCGAGGCGCGCAGGCGCACCCAGTACTCCTGGAAGTGGATCGCGCGCCGCCCGCTCGGCTCGTCGGGGTCGGCGACGACCACGTGGGTCTCGACCCGGTCGTCGGTCATCGGCAGCAGCCGCAGCCCCTCGCCGAGGGTCGGCTCCAGCCACCGCCGGCACAGCGCCGTGGTGATCGCGGAGAGGGGGTAGCCGGCCTCGAGCATCTGGGTGCGGACCAGGTGGGTCGCTACGTCGCGGTCGCCGAGCCCGAACCACGTCGGCTCCACGCCGTACGCCGCCAGCTCCTCCTTCACCGACCAGGTCTCCTCGCGCCGACCCCAGCCGCGCTCGGGATCGATGCCCTCGCCGAGGGTGTACATCACGGTGTCGAGGTCGGGGCAGACCTTGAGCCCGTGGACCCAGATGTCGTCGGCGGTGTTGGCGACGACCGTGACCACGGCATCGCGGTCGACACCGGGCAGCAGCCCCTCGCGGACGCCGTGCAGCAGCCCCTGCAGGAAGCGGGCGCCGCCCATGCCGCCGGAGAGGACAGTCAGTGCGCGCATGCGCCCACTCTGCCGCAGCCTGCCACGTGCTCCGCGCCCTGCCCACCCCGCCGGGTGGGTGCGCTGGACCAATACCAGACTTCCGCTTGACGTCCGTGCTACGACAGGCATGTAATTCCACAAGTGTTCTTCGGTGCCGGACGAGGACGCACAGGGTCGAGAGGTTGGATGCCGTGAGAGAGCTGTTTCTCCTGGAGGCGGAGAGCGAGGAGGGGTCCTGGCAGGAGCGCGCGCTGTGCGCCCAGACCGACCCCGAGGCGTTCTTCCCCGAGAAGGGTGGATCCACGAGGGAGGCCAAGAAGGTCTGCCTCACCTGCGAGGTGCGCCAGGACTGCCTGGAGTCCGCGCTGAGCAACGACGAGCGCTTCGGCATCTGGGGTGGTCTCTCCGAGAGGGAGCGCCGCAAGCTGAAGAAGCGCGCCGTCTGAGCAGAGCCCGCCGCTGATCCGAGCATGGCCCCGGTCCTGGACCGGGGCCGCTCGCATTTTTGCTCGCATCTAGGGTGGTGGACCGTGTCCGGGTCGGTGCCGGAGGCACGACCGGGTTCGGTCGCCGTCCTCCTCGTCAGCCACGACGGAGCCCGCTGGCTGCCCGTCGTGGTCGAGGGGCTGCGCAGCCAGACCCACGCCCCCGACCACGTGGTCTGCGTCGACACCGGCAGCCGCGACGAGGGACCCGACCTGCTGGAGCGCTCCTTCGGCGCCGTGCGGTCGCTGCCGTCGGGCACCGGCTTCCCCGAGGCCGTCCGGGTCGCGGCCGCGGAGGCGGGCGACGTGGAGTGGCTGTGGATCCTGCACGACGACGCCACCCCGGCCCCCGATGCGCTGGAGCGGCTGCTGGCCGCCGCGCGTGAGCACCCCGAGGCCGACCTCCTCGGGCCCAAGCTGCGTGAGTGGCCCTCGCTGCGCCGACTGCTCGAGGTCGGCGTCACGATCTCCGCGACCGGTCGCCGGGAGACCGGTCTGGAGCGCGGGGAGTACGACCAGGGCCAGCACGACGACGTACGCCGGGTGCTGGCCGTGCACTCCGCCGGGCTCCTCGTGCGCCGTGCGGTCCTCGAGGAGCTGGGCGGCTTCGACGACCGGCTGCCGCTCTTCGGCAACGACCTCGACCTCGGGTGGCGGGCGGCCGCGGCCGGTCGCACGACCCTGGTCGTCCCGCAGGCCGTGGTCTTCCACGCCGAGGCCGCCCACCGCGGCGTGCGCCGCACGGCGCTGACCGGGCGGCACACCCACTTCCACGAGCGCCGCGGCGCGCTGTACACGCTGCTGGCCAACACCTCCTCCCGCCTGCTGCCGCTGCTGGTCGTCCGGCTGGTGCTCGGCACCCTCCTGCGCGTGCTCGGCTACCTCCTCGTGAGGTCGCCGGGCGAGGCGCTCGACGAGCTGGCCGCCCTCCTGGCCGTGCGGCCGGGCGTCGTGCGGGCCGCCCGCCGCGAGCGCCGGGCCCGCACCGGCAGCCCGTCCCCGGCCGTGCGCGGCCTGCTCGCGCCCTGGTGGCTGCCCTACCGCCACGGCCTGGACGCCGTCGGTGACCTGGTCGCGGCCGCCGGCAACCAGGCCGCGGACGTCGCCGAGCGCCGTCGTCTCGCCGCCGCCGAGCGCGACCCCGAGTCGTTCGCGGCGCGCCGCCCGGCCGAGGACGAGGACGTCCCGGAGGCCGACACCGGCTGGGTCGCCCGCTTCCTCACCAACCCCGTCGCCGTGCTGCTCGCCGTGGTCGTGGTGCTCCTCCTCGCGGGCGCCCGCGCCGGCCTCGGTGCGGCCTCGGGCGGCGCGCTCTCGCCCGCGCCCGACGGTGTCGGCGCCTGGTGGCGGCTGCACCTCGAGTCCTGGCACGCACTCGGGGTCGGCACCGCGGTCCCCGCTCCGGCGTACGTCGTGGTGCTGGCGCTGCTCGGGACGCTGCTCGGCGGCTCCGCGGTAGCGACGGTCTCGGCGCTGCTCGTGCTGGCGGTGCCGTTCGCCCTCTGGGGTGCGTGGCGCTTCCTCGGGCTGCTCGGGCGCCTGGTCTCCCCGCGCGGCCTGCCGCGGTGGGTGCTGCTGTGGGGCGCCACGACCTACGCGCTGGTCCCGGCCACCAGCGGCGCCTGGGGCCAGGGCCGGCTCGGCGTGGTCGTCGCCGCGGCGGTGCTGCCGTGGCTTGCGCACGCCGTGGTCGGCTTCGTCGACCCCGAGCCGGACCGTCGCTGGCGGGCCGCCTGGCGCACGGGTGTGCTGCTGGCGCTCGTCGTGGCCTTCGCGCCCACGACCTGGCTGCTGGCCGTCGCGGTCGTCGGCCTCGGCCTGGGTGCCGCACGGCTGGTGGCGCCGGCCGTGCTCGGCGACCGGTCCGCCTGGGTTCCGCCCGTCCTCGCTGTGGGCGTGCCGGTGGGACTGCTGCTCCCGTGGTGGGTCCCGGCACTGCAGCACGGTGCCGGCGAGGCGCTGCTCCTCGGGGCCGGCCGGTTGCCCGGTGCGACGCCCGCGGGCCTGGAGGTCCTCACCGGCCGGCTCGGCGGCCTGGGCGCCCCTGCCTGGACCGGGCTGGTGCTGGTCGCGCTGGCGCTGCTCGCGCTGCTGCCGCGGCCCTCGCGCGTGCCGGTACTGCTGGCGTGGCTGCTCGCCGCGGTCACCGCCCTGCTCGCGCTGGGGCTGTCCTGGGTCACCCTCGACCTGGCCGGCGGGTCGGTGCCGGCGTCGGTGTCGGTGCTGGTCCTGGCGCTGCAGGGCTGCCTGGTCACGGCGGCCGTGCTGGGTGCGCTGGGTGCGGTCGAGGTGCGGCGCAGCGGCGGTGGTCGCACCGGCGCGTGGCGGGCCGGGCTCGCGGTCACGGCCGCGGCCGCGGCGGTGGTGCCGGTCGTGGGCCTGGGCTGGTTCGCCGGGGGCGAGCAGGAGCTCGCGGCCACGGACCCGGCGGGCGTCCCGGCGTACATGGTGCAGAGCGCGGAGACCGCGCCCGAGCGCGGCATCCTGGTGCTCACCGGGTCGGTCGAGGACGGCATCGCGCACGTGGTCCGCCGCGGCGACGGGGTGACCGTGGGAGAGGACGAGGTGCTGGCGCTCAGCCCCGCCGACCCGGCGCTCGACGAGCTGGTCCGCGCGCTCGTGAGCGACGCCGCGGCGGGCGCGGCCGACCGGCTCGCCGGGCTGGGGGTGGAGTACGTCGTGCTCCCGGCCCCTGCCGACGGTGACGTCGCAGCGGTGCTCGACGCGACGGCCGGCCTGGCGCAGGCGTCCGCGGAGGACCGCGACACCCGGGCCTGGCGGGTCACCCGCGAGCCGGAGGCCGAGGCGCTCGAGGGCGACGGCTCCTGGCTGCGCCCGGTGCTGCTGCTGGCCCAGCTGGGCCTGCTGGTCCTCGCGCTGGTGCAGTGCGCGCCCACCCGCCGCGCGAGCCGGGGGAGGGCGCGTCGATGAGGAGACCCGTGGGAAGGCCGAGCGCCCTGGCGGTCGTCGCCGTGGTGGCCCCCCTGCTGACCGTCGGCGCCGCGCTGCTGACCGACACCCGGATCGAGGACGGTCCTGCCGGCAGCGCTCCCCAGGAGGTGGCGCTCACGAGCGCGACGCTGGTCTGCCCGACCGGCCAGGGCGGGGGTGTGCTGGTCGCCTCCGACGCCGCGGGGGGTTCCGGGGGGCGGGTCACGGCGCTGGTGGGCAAGGAGGAGCGCGAGGTCGAGCTCGTGCCCGGCGCGGCCACCCGGCTCGACGACGCCGACGAGGTCGCCGGCAGCGGATCGTCGGCCCCCGGCCTCGTGGCCCAGCGGTACGGCGGCTCCGGGCTGCGCGCCGTCGACTGCCCGGCCACCAGCAGCGACCAGTGGTTCACCGGGGTCGGTGCGGGCGCCGAGCACCGCTCGGTCCTGGAGCTGCACAACCCCGACGAGGGCCCGGCGACCGCCACCATCACCGTGCTCGGCCAGTCGGGGCCGGTCGGTGCCGGCGGCGAGCTGCGCGGGGTCTCGGTGGCCGGTGGTGCCACCACGCGCATCGAGCTCGGCTCGGCCATCCCCAAGCGCGAGGAGCTCACGCTGCGGGTCACGACCGACCGCGGCCGCCTCGCCGCGACGGTGATCGACTCCTTCGTGCCGGTGGGCCGGGGCGAGACGACCAAGGAGTACCTCGCCGGGCAGCGCGAGCCGGCGACCTCCCAGCTGCTGCTCGGGCTGCCCGTGGACGTCGAGGAACCGGCCGTCGTCGTCGCCAACACCAGCGACAGCGCTGCCCGCGTCTCGCTGCGCCTGGTCACTGCGGAGTCGACCTTCGCCCCCACCGGGCTCGAGGAGGTGCTGGTCGACCCGCAGAGCGTGCGGCGCTTCTCGCTGAGCCGGGTGCTCGGCTCGGACGTGGCCGAGGGCGTGCTCGGGATCGAGGTCGTCTCCTCGCAGCCGACGACCGCGAGCTTCCGCGGCCGCGTCGACGGGGACCTGCTCACCGTCGTGCCCCAGGGGCCGGTGGTCACGGCCACGCTCGTGCCGGTCCCGCTGCCGGGGGCGCGGCTGGTCCTCGGTGGCGCGGAGGCGCTCGGCACCGTCACGGTCCTGGCGCTCGACGAGCGCGGCCGCGAGGTCGACGAGCGGGTCGTCGAGGTCGGGCCCGACCTGGCGGTCGAGGTGCCGGTGCCGGACGGCGCGACGCTGCTGCGGGTCGTGCCGCGGGGCACGGCGGTCCAGGGCGTGCTGCGGCTGCGCTCCGGCGCGGGCGCGGCCGTGGTCGGGCTGCGCGAGCTGGTGCGGGTCGGGCTGGTGCCCGACGTGCGGCCCGGGCTGGTCGTGCCCGGTCAGTCCGGCTCGTCGGGGGAGTAGCGCGGGTCGACGTCGGAGGGGTCGATGCCCAGGAGCTCGGCGACCTGCTCGACCACGACGGTCAGCACGAGGGCCTCGAGGTCGCTGCGGCGCGAGGCCCGGTGCTCGATGGGCCTGCGGAAGAGCACCAGCCGGGTCGGCTGGTCGCCGGTGGCGCGCACGAGCGAGGACAGCGGCACGGTCGGCGAGTCCCAGTCGTCGGGCACGTGGGGCACGTCCTCGACGGCGTACTCCACCAGCCCGAGGCGCTCGGCCCACCGCTCCTCGACGCTCTCGACGGCGTCGAGGACCACGCGGTCGAAGCGCTCGCGCGACGTCGGGCGGACCGGGCGGCCCGGCTGCGCGGTGAGCACCGCGGGTCCGCGCATGCCGCGGCCCCGACGGTCACGAGTCATGCCCGCGAGCCTATCCGCGGGCGTCGGTGCGGGCGGGTAGCGTCTGCGCCGTGAGTCCCGCCCGTCGTTGCAGCCGCACCGCGTGCGGTCGCCCGGCGGTGATGACGCTGACCTACGTCTACGCCGACCAGACCGCCGTGCTCGGCCCCCTGGCGACGTACGCCGAGCCGCACGCCTACGACCTCTGCGAGACCCACAGCGAGCGGCTCTCGGCACCCCGCGGCTGGGAGGTGCTGCGGCTGGCGCAGCCCGCGCCGCCGCGGCCGAGCAACGACGACCTCCTCGCGCTGGCCGACGCCGTCCGCGAGGCCGGCCGGCCCCAGCCGCCCCGACGGGTGGCACCGGCCGAGGAGACCGGCCGCGAGACCGGTCGCAAGGGTCATCTGCGCGTGCTGTCCACCGAGCACTAGGGTTCGGGCATGGCCGACACCCGCACCTCCGACTCGCTGGGGGCTGCGAACCTCCGTGCCGTCTTCAAGGCCTACGACGTGCGCGGCACCGTCCCCGACCAGCTCGACGAGGACCTCGCCCGCGCGACCGGTCGCGCCTACGTCCGGGTGCTCGGTGCCCGCACGGTCGTGGTGGGCCACGACATGCGTGCCAGCTCGCCCGGCATGGCGGGCGCGTTCGCCTCGGGCGCCTCCGAGGCCGGTGCCGACGTCGTCATGATCGGCCTGGCCTCCACCGACCAGCTCTACTTCGCCTCCGGCCACCTCGGGCACCCGGGCGCGATGTTCACCGCCAGCCACAACCCCGCGCAGTACAACGGGATCAAGCTGTGCCGCGCGCACGCCGTCCCCGTCGGCGCCGACACCGGCCTGCACGAGATCCGCGACCTGGTCGCCTCCGGGGAGGTCACCGAGCGGTTCGTCCCCGCCCCGGCCGCGGGCTCGATCAGCGAGCACGACGTGCTGGAGGCGTACGCCGCCCACCTGCTCACCCTGGCCCCGGTCTCGGGGCGCCGGCTCAAGGTCGTGGCCGACGCCGGCAACGGCATGGCCGGCTGGACGGCGCCGGCGGTCTTCGGGCGGATGGGGACCGACCAGGTCGACCTGGTGCCGCTCTACTTCGAGCTCGACGGCAGCTTCCCGAACCACGAGGCCAACCCGCTCGACGAGACCACGCTCACCGACCTCAAGGCCCGGGTGCTCGAGGAGAAGGCAGACGTCGGGCTGGCCTTCGACGGCGACGCCGACCGCTGCTTCCTCGTCGACGAGCGCGGCCGCGCGGTCTCGCCCTCCACGCTGACCGCGCTGATCGCGGCGCGCGAGCTGGCCAAGGAGCCGGGCGCCACGATCATCCACAACCTCATCACCTCCCGCGCGGTGCCCGAGCTGGTCACCGAGCTCGGCGGCACCCCCGTGCGCACCCGGGTCGGGCACTCCTTCATCAAGGCCCGGATGGCCGAGACCGACGCGGTCTTCGGCGGCGAGCACTCGGGGCACTTCTACTTCCGGGACTTCTGGCGCGCCGACTCCGGCATGCTCGCCGCGCTGCACGCCCTGGCGGCCCTCGCGGGCACGGACGTGCCGCTGTCGCAGCTGCTGGCGGCGTACGAGCGGTACCCGATGTCGGGGGAGATCAACTCCGAGGTGTCGGACCAGGCTGCGGTCATGGACACGCTGGAGGCGGAGTACGCCGGGCAGGACGGCGTCACCACCGACCGGCTGGACGGGCTGAGCGTCAGCCACCCGGACTGGACGTTCAACGTGCGGCCCTCCAACACCGAGCCGCTGCTGCGGCTCAACGTCGAGGGGCGCGACCAGGAGACGATGGAGGCCGTGCGCGATGGCGTGCTGGCCAGGATCCGTGGAGGGAAGCAGTGAACGCGATGAACATCGACCCGGCCCTGATGGAGATCATCGTGTGCCCCCAGTGCCACGGCGACCTCGCGCCCGGCACCGGTCCCGACGGCGCCGACGAGCTGGTCTGCCAGGGCACGTGCGGCCTGGCCTACCCCGTCCGCGACGACATCCCCGTGCTGCTGGTCGACGAGGCCCGCCGGCCGTGACCTGGTTCGACGAGGCCCGGCTCGACGACGAGTCGGCGCTGGGCACCGTGGACCTGCGGCTGCGCCACCTGGCGGAGTCGGGCTCCCGCGTGCGCCGCGAGGTGGGTGACGCGGCCGAGGCGGCCGACAGCGCCGTCGAGCGGGCGCGCGAGCTGGACCGGCCGCGCGCGGTCATCGCCGCGGGTCCGGACTCGCGGCTGCTGCGTGCCGTCCTCGAGCCGTGGTGCCCGGTGCCGTTCGTCGCCTGGCCGGGGCCGGCGCTGCCGGGCTGGGCGGGCAGCCTGGACCTCGTCGTCGTGCTCGCTCCCGACGGCGCCGACGCCGGCACGGCCTCCGCGGTCTCCGAGGCGGTCCGCCGAGGCTGCCAGGTCGTGGTGTCGTGCCCGCCGGGCTCGCTGGTCGCGGAGCACACGGTCGGCCGCTACGCCACGGTCCTGCCCTCGACCACGCGCGACCAGCTCGCCTCGGCGGTCGTCATGCTGTCCTACCTCCACCGGGTCCAGCTCGGTCCCGAGGCCGCTCCGGACTCGGTCGCCGACGCCCTCGACCAGGTCGCCCTGGACTGCGGCCCGCGCAAGGACCTCGCGGTCAACCCCGCCAAAATGCTCGCCATCGCGCTCGCCGACGCCACGCCCGTCGTCTGGGGTGGCTCCGTCCTCGCGGCCCGCGCCGCGCGCCGGGTCGCGGAGTCCGTGCGCCGCGCCTCCGGCCGCACCGCGATCGCCGGCGACGCCGAGCACCTGCTGCCCGTCATCGAGGCCGCCCGTCCCCGCGACGTCTTCGACGACCCCTTCGCCGAGGGCACCACCGGCCCTCGGCCGGTGCTGGTGCTGCTCGACGACGGCTCCGAGGACGCCACCGTCCGCACCCACCGCACCCGGCTGCTCGCCGCGGCCGCCGAGCGCGGGGTCCGGGTCGAGACCCTCGGCTCCGATGCCCCCACCGAGGTCGCCCGCTACGCCTCGCTCATGCTCTCGGGCACCTACGCCTCGGAGTACCTCCGGCTCGGGTTGGTCGAGGACTAGCCCCCCTCGTCGTCGGGGTCGTCCCGCATGAAGCCGGTCCGTGGGTCGACCGCGGCGAGGAAGTCGCGGACCGCTGCCACGTGCCCCTCACCGCTCTCGGCGGACCGGTCGTTCGTCGCCGAGCCGAAGCCGTAGCCCCCGTGCCGGTGGGTGAGCCAGTCGTAGTCGTACACGCCTGCGCTGCGCCGGGTCACCCGGAACTCCTCGCCGTCGACGACCAGCACCAGCGGGCCCTCTTCCGGCACCGGAGGCTGGAACCGGTCGACGTACGACGCTGCCACCGCGAGGTCGACCGGGAAGTCGTCGGCGTGGTCGGCTCGCCGCCTCGCCACGCGCGCGAGCACGGTGCCGCGGTCGGTGGCGAGGTAGACCGTCTCGGGGACGACGCCGTGCTCCGCGAGCAGCGCGCGCCACTCCTCGCGCATCGCCCTCGACCAGAACGAGAAGTCGAGGACGACGTCCCGGCCCTCGTCGAGGAGCCGTCGGAGCTCGGTTCGCAGCTCGGTCCGGATCTCCTCGCGCACCTCCTCGGGCACCTCGCCACCGGTGATGCCGCGGGCCCAGATGCCGGCGTCGAAGGACAACCGCACCATGCCCTGGGCCTCGAGCCGCCGCGCGTACGTCGTCTTGCCCGCGCCGGACGGCCCGCACATGAAGACCACCCGGCTCGTCCCGTCCACCTGCGGCACCCTGCCACCCGCGGCCCGTCCGCCGCGACGGAGTTCCGGCTCACCTAGCGTGGTCCTGTGCGTCCGTTGGCTGTGATCCTCGTCCTCACCGTCTTCATGACCGGCTGCGGGATCGACGACCAAGAGCCCACCGCGGACGTCGACGGGCCGCCAGAGCGCTGCGCGCGGGTCGCGTCCGGGGGTCCGGGGGCCGCGGCGGAGGACGAGCGCTTCTGGGATCTGATGACCGCCGCGTGCCAGGTGTCCTCGGACGGTGACCGCCGCCAGGCCAGGGCGCTGCGTGAGCTCCTCTCCGACCTCCCGGACGACGAGGTGGTCGCCTTCCACGAGAGCATGGTGAGCGAGCACCGCCGCCTGGCTCGTTCCGGTGTCGGCCCGGTCGCCGACGACCTGTGCTTCCCCGGCCTGGGTCTCGGAGACGACCTTTCGGCCGACTACCGCACCTGGCTCGTCGGGCAGGGCGAGGCAGTCACCGCGTGGGTGCGGAAGAAGCCGCAGCGGCTGGAAGCGCTCCCCGCCGCTGGGCGCGGGTGCGGCCTCGGCGAGCCTCTGGGCCATGCCGCCGTCGCCGTCGACCGTGACAACGCTCGCGGTACCGGGCGGACCGGGGTGCTGACGCCGCTGGAGTCGGTGCGGCCCTGATCCGCGACGCCCGGCATCCGAGCTCCCGGTCGACCGGATCCGAACGGCACGAGCGGAGCCGTCGCCAGCCCGATCGCCGAGCTGGAGACAGAGGGTGAGCCTGGTGTGAGCACGGTCCTCCACCGCTCGCCACCGGTGAGAACTGGGCGGGTCGGCGGGGTCTCGTGGCTCGTTTCGCTCGTACCTCGACCGGCGGTGGGCGGGCCGATGCCTCGACCGGTGGCGGGGCAGGTGCGCGCCTGGACCGGGCGACAGGGGCTCACCTCGGCTCCGCGCGTACTGGTAGCCCGACCGCCGGGTGGTGGTGGTCGGGCTGGGAGCGGGGTCAGGCGGTAGGGCTCAGAGTGGGGTGGTGCCGTCGGGGTGGACGAGGTAGTGCTGGCCGTGGGGGCTGGTCCAGAGCCAATGACCTGGGCTCAGCCCTGTGACTCGCCAGGGTCTGCCTGCTGGTGAGGGGTGGGTCTTGGCGCGGTGGTCGTGGCGGCACAGTGGCGCCAGGTTCTCTGTGCTGGTTTGGTCGGGTGGGCCGCCTTGGTCGGGTGGGACGTACTCGATGGTGTGGTCGAGGTCGGTCTTCTCGGCGGGCCTGTTGCAGTGGGGGAACGTGCAGGTGGTGCGTGCGAGCTTGACACGGGTGGCGATGCGGTCGGGGACCTCGTAGGAGTCGACGGCGACGGTGTCGTGGAGGTCGATGACGGGCTTGACGATGACCTGGGTGCCGGGTGTGCCGCACCACTCGCGGACGGTGTCGGCGGTGAGGAGCTGGTGGTGGTTGTCGAGGCGGGCGAGGTTGAGGCCGAGCCGGCCGGTGACAGGGTCGAGTTGGGGTGCGCCGGTCAGCGCGGCGTCGGAGAGGTGGACGGTGAGGACCACGACCCGGCGAGCGGAGGTGCGGGCGTTGGGGGCGTTGCTGCCGGGGCCGGTGGGCGTGTCGGTCGCGCGGTCTCGACGACGCTCGCTGGTGCTCGCTGCTCGACCATCGGGTGTGGGGAGGAGGTCTTGGCCGCGGGCGATGTAGCCCAGGGCCTTGGCGCGGCGCACCGCAAGGTCGTCGGTGGAACCGTCGAGGAGCAGCTGGTGGGCGATGTGGCGGATCGCGGCTTCGAGGTCCTCGGCGTCGGCGCGGTCGAGGAGTCCGTCGGCACTGACGGCGGAGGCCGCACCGACCGAGGTAGCGGGGGATGCGAGGTCGAGGTCGAAGTAGAGGTTGGCGCGGGTGTCGCACTCGACGACCTCGGTCGATTCGGGGTCGAACCGCGCTGATGCCTCGAGGACCAGACGGTCGACGACGACGGGTCCGGCGGTGTGGATGACGTGGGCGACCTGGGCGTCGACGAACCCCGCTGCTTCGGCGGACAGCCCGCGCGTGGCCTGTGCCAAGCGGCGTACTCGCCACGCGGTGACCTGTCCGGCGACGAGTCGGGCCCACACACGGGGGAGGCGGTGCTTGGCCTCGACCACGTCACCTACGAGCAGGCGCCCGGATTCCCGCGTGCGCCCGAGGGCGGTGGACAGCTCGGTGACGGCGAAGTCGGAGACCTCCGGCGCACCTGCGCCGGCGAGGTCGAGCATGGTGTCCGCGCCGGGCATCCCGAACCGGGACATCCACGCAGCCTCGGCGGCGTCGTACGCCTCCTCGTCGGGGTGGGAGTAGGTGCCGTACAGGTCCGGCATCAGGACCCCGGTGGTGTGACGGTCCGCCCAGTCCGCGACCCCGATCAGCAGCTCCCGCGCAGCGTCGTCCTCACGCCGCTTGGCGGCGCGGATCGCGTCGAGGAGGGAGCCGGTGGACATGGTGAAAGTATAGTCGAACACGCGTTCGATTGGCAGTGTTTCCCCAGGTCAGATCCACTTTTCGTGGACTTTCTGGAGGGCTGATCCAAGCCCAGCCGAAGCGAGCACCCCAGTGGAGGGCGACCACCCAGACAAGCGCAACCAAGAAGCTGAAGTGGCACCCAGGGCGACCACGTCTTCACTGAATCCAGGGCCTGCTGCGGCGCGAACGCGTCACGACCCACCAACGGCGACCCAGGGAGCAACCACGGGGGCAGGGCAGGGCGACCGGCGTACGGGGTCTCGGCGACGGCTCGCTGGCGCTCGCCTGCTCGACCATCGGGAAAGCGGCGCTGACGCTCGCCTGCTCGACCACCGGTAAGCGGCACTGGCACGCCTCTCGGCCACGCCGCCCTACGTCACGTTTCGGGTGTGGGGAGCCCCGGGAACAAGGGAACCCATGGCCACCGCCACCTCCCGTGCCGACTCCACCCCTGCCGGCGCTGCTGCAGAGACGACCCCCGCGACCGCGCCCGCGGCCCGCGACCCGTGGTTCGACAACGCCAAGATGGCCCTGGTGACCCTGGTCGTCGTCGGGCACGCGTGGGTGCTACTGCCCGAGAGCGTGACGCGCGACCACCTCTACGACTTCCTCTACGCCTGGCACGTGCCGGCGTTCGTCTTCGTCACCGGCTACCTCTCGCGGCGCTGGACCTACTCCCGCGCACGGATGTGGCAGCTGGTGCGCACGGTCGCGGTGCCGTACGTCCTGTTCGAGGCCGCGATCGCGCTGTTCCGCATCCACGTGGGCGGCGAGGAGATGGAGAACCTCTGGCGCGACCCGCACTGGCCGATGTGGTACCTCTCGGCGCTGTTCTTCTGGCGCCTGCTGACCCCGGTCTTCAAGGACCTGTGGGGCGGTCTGGCGCTGGCGGTCGGCATCTCGCTGGTGGCCGGGCTGTACGCCGGCGACACCCTCGACGTCGCCCGCATCCTGGGCCTGCTGCCGTTCTTCGTGATGGGCCTCAAGGCGACCCCGGAGCGCTTGGAGCTGCTGCGCGGCCGCGCGGTGCAGGTGCTGGCGTTCGGGGTCTTCGCCGCCATCTTCTGGCTCACCCGCCGCACCGACGACTGGGCCGCGACCGAGTGGCTCTACTACCGCGCCCGCTACGAGGAGCTGGACGTGAGCGACGGGCAGGCGTTCCTCACGCGCGCCTGCCTGCTCGTGCTGGGCACGCTGGGCGCCTGGGCCTTCCTGGCCCTGGTGCCGCGCATCCGCGGCTGGTTCACGACCATGGGCGCCTTCACGCTGGTGGTCTACCTCTTCCACGGCTTCGTCGTGAAGGGCCTGGGGTACGCCGGGTACGGCGACCTCTTCGGTGACCAGCAGTGGCTGGGCCTGCTCGTGACCACCGTGGGGTCGGTGGGCGTGGCGCTGCTGCTGGCCAGCCCGCCGGTGGCGCGCGTGCTCAAGCACACCGTCGACCCGCTGGGGTGGGGGGAGAAGAAGGTCGACCACGCGCTCGAGGTGGCCACGGCGAAGGTCGAGGCCGACCGGCTCTCCGACCGGATCGAGGAGCACGTCGAGGAGCAGGTGCGCCGGGTGCCGCAGAACGTCCCGTAGGCCCTAGGCTCACCTCCGTGGCCGGTGGACTCTTCGCACTGCTCGACGACGTCGCGACGCTCGCGAAGCTGGCGGCGTCCTCCGTCGACGACGTCGGGGCGGCCGCGGGGCGCGCCAGCGCCAAGGCGGCAGGCGTCGTCGTCGACGACACCGCGGTGACCCCGCAGTACGTCCAGGGCGTCGCGGCCGAGCGCGAGCTGCCGATCATCCGCAAGATCGCGACCGGCTCGATCCGCAACAAGCTGCTGCTCATCCTGCCGGTGGCGCTGCTGCTCAGCGAGTTCCTGCCGACCCTGCTGAAGATCATCCTCATGATCGGCGGCGCCTACCTCTGCTTCGAGGGCGCCGAGAAGGTGTGGGAGAAGCTCGGCGGCGGTCACGGCCACGGCGACGAGCACGCCGCGGTCGACACCGGCGACCCTGCCGAGACGGAGAAGAACCTCATCAGCGGCGCCATCCGCACCGACCTGATCCTGTCGGCGGAGATCATGGTGATCGCGCTCGACGAGGTCGCCGGCGAGAGCTTCTGGAGCCGCGCCGCGATCATGGTCGTGGTCGCCGTGCTCATCACCGTCGTCGTCTACGGCGTGGTCGCGCTGATCGTGAAGATGGACGACGTGGGGCTGTCCCTGGCCCAGCGCTCCGGCCGCGCCGCCCGCCGCGTCGGCGAGGGCATGGTCCGCGCGATGCCGCGGGTGCTGACGGTCATCGGGCTGGTCGGCACCGTCGCCATGCTCTGGGTGGGCGGCCACATCATCCTGGTCGGTGCCTACGACCTCGGCCTCACCGCGCCGTACGACGCCGTGCACCACCTCGAGGAGGCCGTGCACGACGCCACGGGTGCCCTGGGTGCGGTCCTCGGCTGGGTGACCAACACGTTCTTCTCCGCCGTGCTCGGCATCGTCGTCGGTGCCGTGGTGGTCGTCGTGATGCACCTGGTGCCCCGGCGCCGCGCCGCCCACTGACCCCTCGCGCGCGGGGCCCGGGCAGACGGGTGCTGCTCCAGACATCTGCGGCCCTACCCGTGAGGATTCCCCGTCGTCCCCAGCCGCCGCCTACGCTGGACGTCGGACTGCGCGGGAGATCCCGACGGTGCGCAGATGCGCGGCGCAGGCCTGGCTCCACCCCTCGCGAGGAGACACCCTGATGGACTTCAAGGTCGCCGACCTGTCCCTGGCCGACTACGGCCGCACCGAGATCGAGCTCGCCGAGCACGAGATGCCCGGCCTGATGGCCATGCGCGAGCGCTACGGCGACGAGTTGCCGCTCGCCGGCGCGCGCATCGCCGGTTCGCTGCACATGACCATCCAGACGGCGGTGCTCATCGAGACGCTGACCGCCCTGGGCGCCGAGGTCCGCTGGGCCTCCTGCAACATCTTCTCCACCCAGGACCACGCCGCGGCCGCCGTCGCGGTCGGCCCGACGGGCACCGTCGACGCGCCCGCCGGCGTCCCGGTCTTCGCCTGGAAGGGCGAGACCCTGGAGGAGTACTGGTGGTGCACCCAGCAGATCCTCGACTGGGGCACCGACGCCGACGGCAACCAGCGCTACGCCAACATGATCCTCGACGACGGTGGCGACGCCACCCTGCTCGTCCACCTGGGTGTCGAGGCCGAGAAGAAGGGCGAGGCGCCGGACCCGGCCACCGCCACCAGCACCGAGCAGCGGATCATCTTCGAGGTCCTGCAGCAGAGCCTGGCCCAGAGCAACGAGCGCTGGACCAACGTCGCGCGCGAGATCATCGGCGTCACCGAGGAGACCACCACCGGTGTGCTCCGCCTCTACGACATGATGCGCGAGGGCTCGCTGCTCTTCCCGGCCATCAACGTCAACGACTCGGTCACCAAGTCGAAGTTCGACAACAAGTACGGCTGCCGCCACTCGCTGATCGACGGCATCAACCGCGCCACCGACGTCCTCATGGGCGGCAAGATCGCGGTCGTCTGCGGCTACGGCGACGTGGGCAAGGGTTCGGCCGAGTCGCTGCGCGGCCAGGGTGCCCGCGTCGTGGTCACCGAGATCGACCCCATCTGCGCGCTGCAGGCCGCGATGGACGGCTACCAGGTCACCACGCTCGACGACGTCATCGAGACCGCCGACATCGTCATCACCGCGACCGGCAACAAGAACGTCGTCTCCGTCGACCAGATGCGCCGGATGAAGCAGAACGCCATCCTGGGCAACATCGGCCACTTCGACAACGAGATCGACATGGCCGGCCTGGAGACCTACCCCGGCATCGTCCGCAAGAACGTCAAGCCGCAGGTCGACGTCTGGACCTTCCCCGAGGGTGAGGGCAACCAGATCATCGTGCTGTCCGAGGGTCGCCTGATGAACCTCGGCAACGCCACCGGCCACCCGTCGTTCGTCATGTCGAACTCCTTCACCAACCAGGTGCTGGCCCAGGTGGAGCTGTTCACGAAGCCGCAGGACTACCCGGTCGGCGTCTACGTGCTGCCCAAGCACCTCGACGAGGAGGTGGCCCGCCTGCACCTCGACGCGCTCGGCGTGAAGCTGACCACCCTCACCGACGAGCAGGCCGGCTACCTCGGCGTGGCGGTCGAGGGGCCGTACAAGTCCGACGAGTACCGCTACTGATCTGATCGACACCACGCGCACGGCGGCCCCGCTCGACGGGGCCGCCGTTCGCGCGTGCTGAGGGGCAGGGGGCAAGATGGGGACCATGGGTGACGCGGCGACGCAGGACGACTACACGACCAAGGGTCGTGTCCTCGTCGTCGACGACGACGCCTCGCTCGCGGAGATGCTCACCATCGTGCTGCGCCAGGAGGGCTTCGACTCCCGCATGTGCCTGCGGGGCGACCAGGCCGTCGAGGCCTTCCGCGACTACAAGCCCGACGTGGTGCTGCTCGACCTGATGCTGCCCGGTCGCGACGGCATCGACGTGTGCAAGGAGATCCGGGCCGAGTCCGGCGTGCCGATCGTCATGCTCACCGCCAAGGGCGACACCGTCGACGTGGTGGTGGGCCTGGAGTCCGGCGCCGACGACTACGTCGTGAAGCCGTTCAAGCCCAAGGAGCTCGTGGCCCGCATCCGGGCGCGCGTACGCCGTTTCGACGCCACCGCGCAGGCCGAGACCCTCTCCATCGGTGACGTGCACATCGACGTCGCCGGCCACCAGGTCACCCGCTCGGGCCGCCCGGTCAACCTGACCCCGCTGGAGTTCGACCTGCTGGTGTGCCTGGCCCGCAAGCCCTGGCAGGTCTTCAGCCGCGAGGTGCTGCTCGAGCAGGTCTGGGGCTACCGCCACGCCGCCGACACCCGCTTGGTCAACGTGCACGTGCAGCGGCTGCGCTCCAAGGTCGAGCACGACCCGGAGAACCCCGAGATCGTGGTGACCGTCCGCGGGGTCGGCTACAAGGCCGGCGCGGCCTGAGCAGCCGCGTGGGCGCGCTCACCTTCTGGCGCCGCTCCATCCAGGCGCGGGTGGTGGCCAGCACGCTGGTGCTCTCCTTCGTCGTGGTCAGCGCCGTCGGCTGGTTCCTGCTGCGCCAGACCCGCGACGGGCTGCTCGAGGACCGGGTCGACGCGGTGGTCGCCGAGGCGGCCAACGAGACCCGCGACGCCCGGGCCCGGCTGGAGTCGGCCACCCTCAGCGACGTCGACGCAGCCGAGCAGCAGCGCGCGCTGGTCGAGCCGATCATCCAGCGCGGGCTCTCGCGCGACTTCGCCGTCGTGCTCGCCGGCCCCGACGGCAGCGGGGGCGTCGCCTCCGACCCGGGCAGCGGCGGCGCGACGTACACCTTCGGGCTGGACCGGAAGTCGGTGCCGGCCTCGCTGGTGGAGCACTTCTCGACCATCGCCCCGCCCTCCTGGACCTACACCACGATCCGCCGTCTGGGCGCCGACGGCGAGACGAAGGTGGAGGAGCCCGGGATCGCCGTCGGCTCGCAGGTCACGCTGCCGGCCGACGGACGCACCTACACCCTCTACCTCCTCTTCCCGACCTCCGAGGACGAGGACACCCTGGCCCTGGTCACCCGGGCGCTGCTGACCGCCGGGGTGCTCCTGCTGCTGCTGGTGGCCGGGGTGACCTGGCTGGTCGCCCAGCAGGTGGTGACCCCGATCCGGATGGCCCGCCGGGTCGCCGAGCGGCTGGCCGCCGGGCGGCTCACCGAGCGGCTGGAGGTCTCCGGGGAGGACGACCTCGCCCGTTTGGCCACCTCCTTCAACCAGATGGCCTCCAACCTGCAGCGCCAGATCCGCCAGCTCGAGGAGCTGAGCCGGGTCCAGCGACGCTTCGTCTCCGACGTCTCCCACGAGCTGCGCACGCCGCTCACCACGGTCCGGATGGCCGGCGACGTCCTGCACGACGCCAAGGACTCCTTCGACCCCGTCACCGCGCGCTCGGCCGAGCTGCTGCAGATCGAGCTGGACCGCTTCGAGACCCTGCTCGCGGACCTGCTGGAGATCAGCCGCTTCGACGCGGGGGCAGCGGTCCTCGAGGTCGACGACGTCAACCTCGTCGACGTCGCCCACCGCGTCGTCGACAGCACCCGGCCGCTGGCCGACCAGCGCGGGGTCACGCTGGTCGTGCGCTCGCCGGGCCACCCGTGCCTCGCGGAGGCCGACGTACGCCGCATCGAGCGCGTCGTGCGCAACCTGGTCTCCAACGCCATCGACCACGCCGGTCCGCGGGCGCCGGGGGCCGTGCCGACCGTCGTGGTGAGCGTTGCCGGCGACGACCACGCGGCGGCCGTGGCCGTGCGCGACTACGGCGTGGGGCTGGCCCCGGGGGAGTCGGCGATGGTCTTCAACCGGTTCTGGCGCGCCGACCCGGCCCGGGCCCGCACCTCGGGCGGCACGGGGCTCGGGCTGTCGATCTCGCTCGAGGACGCCCACCTGCACGGCGGTTGGCTGCAGGCCTGGGGGCGTCCGGGCGAGGGTGCGCAGTTCCGGCTGACCCTCCCGCGGCGCAACGGCACCCCGCTGCGCCGCAGCCCGATCTCGCTCATCCCCGACGACGTCGTGGAGCCGGTGTGAGGTCCGGGCTCAGGTCGCGCCGGGTCGCACGCACGCTGCGCGCCGGGGCGGTGACCGGGGTGCTGGCGCTCGCCCTGGCCGGGTGCGTCTCGCTGCCCGTCGCCGGCCCGGTGGTGGAGGTGGAGCGCCAGTCGGCCGGGGAAGCCGACACCGGCGGTGCCGCGGCGATCGACGCCCGCCCGCCCCAGGACGGCCAGTCCCCGCCCGAGGTGGTCAAGGGCTTCCTCGACGCGATGCAGGCCTGGCCGACCGAGCTCGCGACCGCCAAGGAGTTCCTCTCCTCCGAGGCCCGCACCACCTGGAACCCCCAGGGCACGATCGTCTACGAGGACGCCCTGCCGCCCGCCGGTGGCGCGGGGCGGGTGGAGCTGCGCGTGGGCGGCGCCGACCGGCTCGACGCCCGCGGGGCCTGGCTGGGGGCGCTCTCGGCCGAGGAGGACTCGCTAGCGTTCCGGTTGGTGCTGGAGGAGGGGGAGTACCGCATCGCCGACCTGCCGCCCGCCCTCGTGGTGCCCACGACCTGGTTCGAGCAGCGCTACCGCCAGGTCGCGCTCTACTTCCCCGACCCCACGGGCACGGTGCTGGTGCCCGAGCCGGTCTTCGTCGGTGACGACTCCACCTTCGCCTCGACGCTGGTCTCCGGCCTGCTGCGCGGTCCCGGCCCCCGCCTGCGCGGCGTGGTCTCCAGCCAACTGCCCTCGGGCCTGCGCGTCGACCTGTCGGTGCCGGTGACCGACGGCACCGCGGCGATCTCCCTGACCGGCGACGCGAGTGCCTTCACCCCGGCCGACACCGAGCTCCTGGTCTCCCAGCTGGCCTGGACGCTGCGGCAGGACCCCGACATCGACGCCTTCACCCTGGACATCGACGGCCGGGCCGTCAGGACCGCCCAGGGCGCCACCCGGTTCTCCGTGCAGGCCGGCGACCGGCTCGACCCGGTCGGCTTCCAGTCCGACTCCCTGCTCTACGGCCTGCGCGACGGTCTGCTGGTCGCCGGCACCCCGGGCTCGCTGGAGCCGGTGGACGGCGTGCTGGGCCGCGTCCCGCTGGGCCTGCGCTCGGTCTCGGTGGACCTGGCGAGCGACCAGGTCGCCGCGGTCTCCGACGGCGGCACCACCGCCTACCTCGCCCCGCTGAGCGACGCCGGCGCCGGCGCCACCGACGGCGGGGAGGACCCCGGGCTCGCCGACGTGGCGACCGTGGCCACGGGCACCGACCTCCTGCCCCCCGCCTGGGACGTCCACGACCGGTTGTGGCTCGTCGACCGGACCCCCCTCGGCGCGGTCGTGCAGTGGTACGGCGAGGAGCGCAGCGGCGTGGTGGAGGTCCCGGGCGTCTCGGGTCAGCAGGTCAGCGAGCTGCTGGTCTCCCGCGACGGCAGCCGGCTGGTCGTCGTCGTGCGCGGACCCCGCGGCGACTCGTTGCGGGTGGCGCGCATCCGCACCGACGCCGAGGGCGGGGTCGCCGGGGTGACCCGGGCCCGTGCCGTGGCCATCGAGGACGGCGCCAGCCGCCGGATCCGCGACGTCGCGTGGAACTCCACCACCACCCTCGCCGTCCTCAACCGGCTCACCGACGTCTCCGCCAAGGTCGTCACCGTCGGCGTCGACGGCTCGCCCGGCGGGCTGGACGGCATCACCACGACGCTGTCGGGGGCCACCGCCCTGGCCGGCTCGCCCGTCCCCGGCGCGCGGGTGTACGCCGTCACCGACTCCGGCCTGGCCGACCTCAACGCCACCGTGCGTGGCCCGCGGGTCCTCGACGAGGGAGTCAGCTACCTCGACTACGCGGGCTGATCGGGCCGCGAGGTCTCCCCAGCCGTCCGTCGCACGCCACGCTCCCCAGGAGCGCCCGACGACCGCCCCGCGGCGTACCGGCGGCCGCTGGACTGGGTCCGTGCCGTCCGACCCGCCGACCCTCCTCTGCGCCGCCCGGGACCTCCTCCTCGGCGGCTCGTGCGCGGCGTGCGGCCGCCGGGGCAGCGTGCTGTGCCCCGGCTGCCGGGCCCTCCTCGCGCACGAGGCGCCCGGTGCAGCGCGGCCGACCCGCCCCGACCCGTGCCCTCAGGGTCTGCCGCCGACCTGGGCGTGCGCTGCCTACGAGGGTGCGCTGCGGGAGCTGGTCGTCGCGCACAAGGAGCACGGGCAGCAGGCCCTCGCCGCGCCGTTGGGTGCGCTGCTGGCCGAGTCGGTGCTCGCGGCGCTCGCGGGTGCGGGCGACCACGTCCCCAGCGGCAGGCCCGTCCTCCTCGTACCAGCCCCCTCGCGGCCGTCCGCGGTGCGCGCGCGGGGGAGGGACGCCGCGCTCGTGCTGGTCCGTGCCGCGTCGCGCACGCTCCGGCGCCGCGGCGTACCGGTGGTGGTGGCGCCGCTGCTCACCACCCGCGCGGGTCTGGTGGACCAGGCCGGGCTCGGGGCCGAGGAGCGGATGGCCAACCTCGACGGCTCCCTCAGGGTGCGGCCGGAGCGGTTGCGGCGGCTCTCGCGCCGGACCCCGGAGATCGCCGGCGTGGTGCTCTGCGACGACGTCGTGACCACCGGGGCCACGCTGGCTGAGGCGTCCCGGGCGCTCCGGGCGGTCGGCCTGCCGGTCCTCGGGGCCGCCACGCTGGGGGCCACCGGCCGGCGCCGCACCGGACCGCCCGGGGGGTCCCAGGTGAGGAGTTCCTGAAAGCCGACCTAGGTCCCTTCCGCACCACCGGCGTTGCGCCTATCGTCTCGTCATGGAGTCCGTCCGGGTCCGTGGTTGCGTCGTAGGGGCGCCCCGGTCAGTCCGGATGCCCCCGCGGCAAGCCGATGCCAGTCGCAGGCGAAACGGTCCACGTAACCGCCCTCGGGCGGGATCACGGTGCGGCTTAGTCGTAAGTCCTGCCTCGGCCCGGCCGCCACATGCGGCCGACGTCGGGAGAGGGTCAGTAGTGGCAGAGAAGCTGCGAGAGCCCCAGCAGGCGAGTGTGGGGACGAAGACCAGGTCGGCCGGACGGACTCCTCCTGCCACACCAACGGCGCACCTGTGAGTGCGCTCTGAGGAGGATTCCCATGGAAGTTGTCGTCACCGGCCGGAACTGCGAGATCAAGGAAGGCTTCCGGGACCACGTCACCGAGAAGCTCGCGAAGCTCGAGAAGCACGACCACCGGATCATGCGGGTGCACGTGGAGGTGGACTGCGAGCCCAACCCGCGCCAGCACGACCGCGCGGTGCACGTCGAGCTGACGGCGTTCTCCAAGGGCCCGGTGATCCGGGCCGAGGCGGCCGCCGACGACAAGATGGGAGCCCTCGACCTGGCCCTGGACAAGATGGCCACCCAGATGCGCAAGGCGGCCGACCGCAAGCGCATCCACCGCGGCGGCAAGCGGCCGATCTCGGTCGGCCAGGCCACCGCGGGCCTGCCGCCGGTCGGGGACGGCCCGGGAGGCCTGGCGCTGGAGGAGGAGTCCGAGGCCAGCGAGCGCAGCGAGGAGCGCTACGTCGGCCCGATCGCGGTCACCGGTGACGGCCCCCTGGTCGTGCGCGAGAAGACCCACCCCGCCACCCCGATGACGCTGGACCAGGCGCTCTACGAGATGGAGCTGGTGGGCCACGACTTCTACCTCTTCGTCGACAAGGAGAGCGAGCGGCCCGCGGTCGTCTACCGCCGGCGCGGCTACGACTACGGCGTGATCTCCCTCGACCTCGGTGGCGAGGGGTCCCCGGAGTAGCCCGCCCGTAGTCCCAGCGAGCCATCGACGGCACGTCCGGGTAGCCCGAGGGTGTCCACCCGAGGGGCCCGGACGTGCCATGATGCGCCCGTGCCAGGTACCCAGAGCGAGGAGTCGATCCGCGTCCTCGTCGTCGACGACCAGGAGCTGTTCCGTCGAGGGCTCACCATGCTGCTCTCCGTCGAGGAGGGCATCGAGGTCGTCGGTGAGGCCGGCGACGGCGTCGAGGGCACCGAGCTGGCCGCCAGCTCCGCCCCCGACGTGGTCCTGCTGGACGTGCGGATGCCCAAGCGCTCGGGCATCGAGGCCTGCAAGGCCATCAAGGAGGCCGTCCCCTCGGCCAAGATCATCATGCTCACCGTCTCCGACGAGGAGGCCGACCTCTACGAGGCCGTCAAGAGCGGCGCCGCGGGCTACCTGCTCAAGGACTCCTCCATCGAGGAGGTCGCCCAGGCCGTCCGGGTCGTCTCCGAGGGCCAGTCGCTGATCAGCCCCTCGATGGCGGTGAAGCTGATCGACGAGTTCAAGCAGATGTCCAAGCCCGAGCGCGAGCACATGCCCGGCCTGCGTCTCACCGAGCGCGAGCTCGAGGTCCTGCGGCTGGTGGCCACCGGCAAGAACAACCGCGAGATCGCCAAGGACCTCTTCATCTCCGAGAACACGGTCAAGAACCACGTGCGCAACATCCTCGAGAAGCTGCAGCTGCACTCGCGGATGGAAGCCGTGATGTACGCCGTCAAGGAAAAGCTCCTCGACCTGCCGTAGGTCCGACGCATGGAGTCCCTGAGCCGCGCCCAGGCGCGCCGGGTCGCCCTGGCGGCCCAAGGCTTCCTCGACCCGCCGCACGCGGTGCCGACGCTGCGCACCTTCGACCGCACCCTGGCCCGCACGGGCGTGCTCCAGGTCGACTCGGTGAACGTGCTGCAGCGCGCGCACTACATGCCGCTCTACTCGCGGATGGGCCCCTACGACGCGCACCCCGCCACCGGCCTGCTGGCCCGGGCGGCGGAGCGGCGGCCGCGTCGCGTGGTGGAGTACTGGGCGCACGTCCAGGCCTTCATGCCCGTGGAGCTGTGGCCGCTCATGCAGCACCGGATGGAGACCTACCGCGCCGGTCGCGGGAAGTGGTGGAAGGACGTCGACGACGCCCTGGTCGACCGAGTCAGGAGCGCGGTCGCGGCGGGGGACGGCCCGGTCACGGCCCGTGGGCTCGAGGAGCGGCTGGGTGCCGGCGGCCCGCGTCGCAAGGACCACTGGGGCTGGAACTGGTCGGAGGTGCGCAAGGTCCTCGACTACCTCTACATGTGCGGCGAGCTGGCCGTCGCCGGTCGCAACGCCCAGTTCGAGGTGCGCTACGACGTACCCGAACGGGTGCTGCCCGCCTCCGTGCTGGCGCTGCCGACGCCCAGCCCCCAGGAGGCCGTCACCGAGCTGGTCCGACGGGCGGCACGCTCCCACGGTGTGGCCAGCGCCGCCTGCCTGGCCGACTACTACCGGCTGCGCCAGCAGCCCGACCCGCGCCGTCCGGGGCTGCCCAGCACCGCGGTGGCGGTCCAGCAGCTGGTCGAGGAGGGCGAGCTGCTGCCCGTGACGGTCGAGGGGTGGCGCAGGCCGGCCTACCTCCACCGCGGCGCCCGGGTGCCCCGCCGGGTCGGTGCCCGCTCGCTGCTGAGCCCCTTCGACCCGGTGGTGTGGGAGCGGGACCGCACCGAGCACCTCTTCGACTTCCACTACCGGATCGAGATCTACACACCGCCGGAGAAGCGGGTGCACGGGTACTACGTGCTGCCGTTCCTGCTCGGGGACGAGCTGGTGGCGCGGGTCGACCTCAAGGCCGACCGGGGCGCCGCCGACGGCGGGCTCCTGCGGGTCGCCGCGGCCTGGGCCGAGCGCGGGGCGCCGGCCGCGACGGCCACCGAGCTGGCCGTCGAGCTGCACCGCCTCGCCGGCTGGCTGGGGCTCGCCGGGGTGGTGGTCGCCCCGCGGGGTGACCTCGCACCGGAGCTCTCCGCCGCCTGCGGTGCGCTTTAGGGTCCGCTCACCCGGCTGGGTAGAGTGACCGCGGCCCGACGCAGCCGTGCGGGTCAGCCTGAGCATGAGGGAGCAGCAACGCCGTGCCCGCGATTCTCGACAAGATCCTCCGCATCGGCGAGGGAAAGATCCTGCGCCAGCTCGAGGGGGTCGCGAAGGCCGTCAACGCCATCGAGGACGACTTCGTCGCGATGTCCGACGCCGAGCTGCAGGGCATGACCGACGAGCTGCGCCAGCGGCACGCCGACGGCGAGTCCCTCGACGACCTGATGCCGGAGGCCTTCGCCACCGTGCGTGAGGCGGCCAAGCGGGTGCTCGGCATGCGCCCCTTCGACGTCCAGATCATGGGTGGCGCGGCGCTGCACCTGGGCAACATCGCCGAGATGAAGACCGGTGAGGGCAAGACCCTCGTCGCGGTCGCCCCGGCGTACCTCAACGCGATCGCCGGCAAGGGCGTCCACGTCGTCACCGTCAACGACTACCTCGCGCGCTACCAGTCCGAGCAGATGGGCCGCGTGCACAACTGGCTGGGCCTGACCGTCGGCGTGATCCTGCCCGACATGCGCCCCGACGCCCGTCGCAAGGCCTACGCCTGCGACATCACCTACGCCACCAACAACGAGCTCGGCTTCGACTACCTCCGCGACAACATGGCCTCCTCGCTCGAGGAGTGCGTGCAGCGCGGCCACAACTTCGCGATCGTCGACGAGGTCGACTCGATCCTCATCGACGAGGCCCGCACGCCGCTGATCATCTCCGGCCCCACCCAGGACGAGGTGAAGTGGTACGGCGAGTTCTCCAAGATCGTCGCCAAGCTCCAGAAGGACGTCGACTACGAGGTCGACGAGAAGAAGCGCACGATCTCCGTCCTCGAGCCCGGCATCACCAAGGTCGAGGACCACCTCGGCATCGAGAACCTCTACGAGTCGGCCAACACCCCGCTGATCTCCTTCCTCAACAATGGCATCAAGGCCAAGGAGCTGTTCCGTCGCGACAAGGAGTACGTCGTGATGAACGGCGAGGTGCTCATCGTCGACGAGCACACCGGCCGCATCCTGTCGGGTCGTCGCTACAACGACGGCCTGCACCAGGCCATCGAGGCGAAGGAGAAGGTGACCGTCCGCGAGGAGTACCAGACCCTCGCCACCGTCACGCTGCAGAACTTCTTCCGGCTCTACGACAAGCTCTCCGGCATGACCGGCACGGCCATGACCGAGGCCTCGGAGTTCGACAAGATCTACTCCCTCGGCGTCGTGCCCATCCCGACCAACCGCCCGATGGTCCGCGTCGACCAGCCCGACCTGGTCTACCGCACCGAGGAGGCGAAGTACGACGCCGTCGCCGAGGACATCGCCGAGAAGCACAAGACCGGGCAGCCGATCCTGGTGGGCACGGTCTCGGTCGAGAAGTCCGACTACCTCTCGGCGCTGCTGAAGAAGAAGGGCGTCCCGCACAACGTCCTCAACGCCAAGATGCACGCCGACGAGGCCAAGATCGTCGCGATGGCCGGCCACAAGGGAGCGGTCACCGTCGCCACCAACATGGCCGGTCGAGGCACCGACATCATGCTCGGCGGCAACGTGGAGTTCCTCGCCGACGCCGAGCTGCGCAAGCAGGGCCTCGAGCCGACCGGCGAGACCGCCGAGGCCTACGACGCGGCGTGGCCGGCGACCCTGGAGCGGATCAAGGCCCAAGTCGCCGCGGAGGCCGAGGAGGTCCGTGAGCTCGGCGGCCTCTACGTCCTGGGCACCGAGCGCCACGAGTCGCGCCGCATCGACAACCAGCTGCGCGGTCGTTCCGGCCGTCAGGGCGACCCGGGCGAGTCGCGGTTCTACCTCTCGCTGCAGGACGAGCTCATGCGGCTGTTCAAGTCCGACTGGGTCGACCGGGTGCTGCAGGTGCTGCGGATCCCCGACGATGTCCCGATCGAGAACAAGCGCGTCACCAACGCCATCGCCAACGCGCAGGGCCAGGTGGAGTCGCAGAACTTCGAGTCCCGCAAGAACGTCCTGAAGTACGACGACGTCATGGACCGCCAGCGCAAGGTGATCTACGCCGAGCGCCGCGAGGTGCTCGAGGGCAAGGACCTCACCGAGCAGATCCGCGGCTTCGTCGACGACGTCGTCGCCGGCTACGTCACCGGGGCCACCCAGGACGTCGCGGAGGAGTGGGACCTCGACGCCCTCACCACCGCGCTGTCCCAGCTCTACCCCCTCAGCGTCGACCTGCACGCTTGGTACGACGAGAGCGGCGGCGGCAACGCCGCGGACCGCGACGAGCTGATCGGCCTGCTCCAGGCCGACGCGCACGCCGCCTACGAGGCCCGCGAAGCGGAGGTCGGCTCGGAGGTCATGCGCGAGCTCGAGCGCCGCGTCATCCTCTCGGTGCTGGACCGCAAGTGGCGCGAGCACCTCTACGAGATGGACTACCTGCGCGAGGGCATCTACCTGCGGGCCTACTCCCAGCGCGACCCGCTCGTGGAGTACCAGCGCGAGGGCTTCGACATGTTCGCCGCGGTCATGGACGGCATCAAGGAGGAGACCGTCGGGTTCCTCTTCAACCTCCAGGTCACCGTGGAGGAGGAGGACGAGGGCGAGGAGGACGAGGTGCTCACCGTGGCCCCCGGCCTGCGCTCCCCGGTCGCCGGCGGTGCCGCCCCGCAGATCAAGGCCAAGGGCCTCGACGCCCCGGCCGCTCCCGCGAACCTCACCTACACCGCGCCCAGCGAGACCGGTGACGCCGAGGTCCGGGCTGCCGCGCCGGCCGCGGACGACCCGTACGCCGGTGCGACCCGCAACGCCAAGTGCCCCTGCGGCTCGGGCAAGAAGTACAAGCACTGCCACGGCGCGTCCGGTGGCCCCACGGGGATGACCACGCGCGCCGGCGGCTGACCCGCAGCGCCGGGACCCAGCCTCAGGCGAAGTCGAGCGCCGTGCAGACCCACCCGCGGTCCGCACGGCGCTCGAAGCGTGCTGCGACCGCGCGGGAGCGCTCCCCGTGGCGCACCCGCGCCGCGGCCTCGAGCACCCCGGGGGTGGGGTAGCTCGCGTGCAGGGTCTGCAGCCGGGCCCGCACCGGGTGCGCCCGCTCCGGGTCGCGCACCGAGGCCAGGGCCAGCAGGTGCGTGCGGCGGCGGAGGTCGGCGTACACCGTGGGGGAGAGCCAGCGCACGAGCTGGCTGGACGGGCGCACGCCGCCGACGACCTCGAGGGCGGCCTGGACGATGTGGCGCGCCCAGCGCTCGGTCTCGGCGCGCTCGCGGCGATCGATCGGCACGACGTCGGCGTCGGGGCCGACCTCGTGGCGGGCAGCGAGAGGCGCGACCGGCTCGGCCTCGAGGTAGGGGGCCAGGTCGAGGGCGAGGGAGCCCTGGACCTCGGCGAAGGGCACGGCGGACAGCACGGACATCTCAGGTCTCCTGCGGGTCGGGGGCGGGCAGCACGAGCGGCACGCCGGGTCGGACGAAGTGCGGGTCGGGCCCGACGAGGGCCCGGTTGGCGTCGTGGATGCGGGGCCAGTACGCCGCGACGTCGGCGTCGCCGGCCGGCAGGCCGTGGTCGCGCAGGGCCGCCTCGGCGACCCGCCACAGGGAGTCGCCCGGGCGGACCGTGACCCGGTCGGGTGCGGCAGCGCTCGAGCGGACGATGATCGGGCCGGAGGCCGGCTGGGGCCCCGCGGGCGGCTGGACGGTCTGCGTCACGCGGTCGCCGGCGTCGCGCTCCAGGCTGCCCGGGGTGGCGGCGGCGGGTCCGGCGACGGCACCGGCGACCAGGCCGCCGACCGCGACCGCCCCGCAGGCCCGCAGCAGCACGCGGCGGACCGGCGCGGGGAGCCCGCGGTGGGGAACGGGTGCGGAGCGCACCACCGGGACGACCACCGCCGTGGTCACCGCGAGCACCCAGCAGGCGGCGACCACGAGCGCCCACGCGGCGGCCGTGACCACGACCGCCTCGAAGTCGGACGCGTCGCTGCTCGGCCGCAGGTCGGGAGCGAGGAGCGCCACCGTGCCGAGGACGAGCGCCAAGGCGCCGAACCACACCGCGGCGCACCGGGCGATGGACGTGTTCCCGAGAGTCATCGTGCTGAACCTTGCGTTTGCGTCTGTTTGCATCTGTCTGGATCAGTAGACGTGGCGATGCTTCGCCTGTCAACGCAGGAGCGACCGCCCTGTGGAGGAGCGTTTGCCGCCGCGGGCGGCGGGGGAGGTGCCCGGGCATGGCGTGGGAGGAGCAGGTGTTCTCGCTGCTCGAGGACCTCGAGCAGCAGGCGGAGGCGCTCTACGACGCCGAGCGCGGGCCGGAGCTGGCCGACCGGGTGCGGGCGGAGTACGCCGCGGTCACGCTCGCCTCACGGCTGGCTGCCACCGAGGGCAGCCCCGTGGAGCTCGACGTGCAGGGCGTGGGCCGTTTGGCCGGTCACCTGGACCGGGTCGCCGCCGGCTGGGTGTCGTTGGAGGTGGCGGGCACGGACTGGGTCGTGCGCACGGCCGCCGTGGTCGAGGTGCGCGGCGCCTCGGAGCGGGCGCTGCCCGAGGTGGCGTGGTCGCCGCTGGGCCGGCTGGGGGTCGGCTCCGCGCTGCGCCGGCTCGCCGACGCGGGGGAGCCGTGCTGGTGGCACCGGCTCGACGGCGGACGCGTCGAGGGCGTGCCGGCCCGGGTCGGTGCGGACTTCGTGGAGCTGCGCACGGGCCGGGAGGGCCGCACGGTCCTGGTGGCGCTCGACGCCCTGGCCGCGGTGGCTCGGGTCGGCTGAGCAGCGCTCAGGTGGCCTCGCGGTCGTAGGGCGGGACCTCGCCGTCGTCCAGCGGCCGCTGCCTGCGGCGCGAGCGCCGCTGCTCGAGCTCGTCGAGCTCCTCGTCGTCCTCGCCGGCCTCGTTCATCGCCTCGATGATGTGCTTGCGCACGATGGTGCGCGGGTCGAGGTCGCGCAGCTCGAGGTCGGCGTACTCCGGGCCGAGCTCCTGGCGCAGCTCGTCGCGCGCGTTCATCGCGAACTTGCGCGCGGTGCGCGCCCAGGCACCGGCCTGCTTGGCCAGCACGGGGAGGCGGTCGGGTCCGAAGACCAGCACCGCGACGAACGCGATGACGGCCAGCTCCGACAGCCCGACTCCGAACACGTGTGAAGCCTAGGGCACGACCGGGAGGACCCGCCCGCCGAGGATCAGAGCCGGCCCGCGGGGGTCAGGCCGAGCTGCATGCCTGCCAGCCCGCGGCCGCGACCGGCGAGCTTGCCGGCGACCTCGATGAGGACCTGCGCGGCCGGGGCCGTCGGGTCGCTCTCGACGATCGGCTTGCCGGCGTCGCCGCCCTCGCGCAGCGAGGTGTCCAGCGGCACCTGGCCCAGGACGGGCACGGTGTAGCCGAAGCGCTCGGAGAGGGTGCGGGCCACCCGCTCGCCGCCGCCGCTGCCGAAGATCTCCAGGCGGTGGTCCTCGGCGGGGTCGCAGTGCGGGCAGGGAAGGTAGCTCATGTTCTCCACGACGCCCACGACGCGCTGGTGCATCATCGAGGCCATCGTGCCGGCGCGCTCGGCGACCTCGGCGGCGGCCTCCTGGGGCGTGGTCACGACCACGACCTCGGCGCCGGGCAGGTGCTGGCCCAGGGAGATCGCGATGTCGCCGGTGCCCGGCGGCAGGTCGAGGAGCAGGACGTCCAGGTCGCCCCAGTAGACGTCGGCCAGCATCTGCACCAGGGCCCGGTCGAGCATCGGGCCGCGCCAGGCCACGACCTGGTCGCGGCGCGGCTTGAGCATGCCGATGGAGATGACCGAGACGCCGGAGGCCGTGGGGACCGGCATGATCAGGTCGTCGACCTGGGTCGGGCGGGAGTCGGCGACACCGAGCATGGCCGGCACCGAGTGACCGTAGATGTCGGCGTCGACGACGCCGACCTTCAGGCCCTGGGCGGCCATCGCGAGGGCGAGGTTGACCGTCACCGAGGACTTGCCGACGCCGCCCTTGCCGGAGGCGATCGCGAACACCTTGGTCAGCGACCCGGGCTGGGCGAAGGGGATCTCGCGCTGCGCGCGGCCGTCGCTGAGGATCTCCTTCAGGCCCGCGCGCTGCTCGTCGGTCATGACCCCGAGGGTCAGGCGCACGTCGGTGATGCCGGGGACCTTTGAGACCGCGCCGGTGACGTCGCGGGTGATGGTGTCCTTCAGCGGGCACCCGGCGACGGTGAGCAGCACGGTGACGTCCACGCCGCCGGCCTCGTCGATCTCGAGGGTGTCGACCATGCCGAGGTCGGTGATGGGTCGCTTGATCTCGGGGTCGTTCACGGTCGCCAGGGCGGCGCGGACCTGCTCGAGGAGGGTGCTGCTCATGATGCTCGAGTCTAGGTGCTGCCCGGCTGCTCCCCGCCCTCGGGAGACGTGGCGGACGTCTCGTCCGACCCGCGGTCGGCCTCCCGCTCGCGACGCTCGGCCTCGCGCTCGTCCATGTCGGCCAGCAGCGCCCGCAGCTCCGAGCGCACGAAGTCGCGCGTCGCGACCTCGCCGACGGCCATCCGCAGCGAGGCGACCTCGCGGGCGAGGAACTCCATGTCGGCGTGGGCGCGGGCGTTGGCCTGCCGGTCCTGCTCGGCCACGACCTTGTCGCGCATCTCCTGGCGGTTCTGGGCCAGCAGGATCAGCGGAGCGGCGTACGACGCCTGGAGGCTGAGCATCAGGGTCAGGAAGATGAAGGGGTAGTCGTCGAAGGAGGACTCGCCCGGCACGACGCTGTTCCACACCACCCACGCCGCGACGAAGAGCGTCATGTAGAACAGGAACGTCGCGGTGCCCATGAAGCGGGCGAAGTTCTCGGCGAAGACCCCGAAGGAGTCGGTGTCGAAGCGCGGGCGCCGCACCAGCGAGCGGCGGACCTCGCGGGGGGTGTCCAGGCGCGGGCGCCGCTCGGACCCGCCGGAGCGCTCAGCCACCGCTCACCTCGCGCTGGCTGCGCAGCTGCTGGCTGCGGAGGCCCAGGGAGCGGTCGCGCCAGCCCTCGGGGAGCATGTGGTCGAGCAGGTCGTCGACCGTGACCGCGCCGAGCAGGTGCCCGGCCTCGTCGACCACCGGCGCGGCCACGAGGTTGTACGTCGCCAGGTGGGCCGCCACCTCGTCGATGGTCATCTCCGGGCGCAGCGTCTCGCTGCCGTCGTCGAGCGCCCCCGCCACGAGCGAGGAGGGCATCTCCCGCAGCAGCCGCTGGATGTGGCCGACGCCGAGGAACTTGCCCGTCGGGGTCTCCAGCGGCTGCCGGCAGACGTAGACCTGGCTGGCCAGCGACGGGGTGAGGTCGGGGTTGCGCACGTGGGCCAAGGCGTCGGCGACGGTGGCGTCCGGGCCCAGGATCACCGGCTCGGGGGTCATCATCGCGCCGGCGGTGTCCTGGACGTAGGACATGAGCCGGCGGACGTCCTCGGCCTCCTCGGGCTCCATCAGGTCCAGCAGCGCGGTCGCGGTCTCCGGCGGCAGCTCGGCGATCAGGTCGGCCGCGTCGTCGGGGGACATCTCCTCCAGGACGTCCGCGGCGCGCTCCTCCTCCAGGTGGCTGAGGATCTCGACCTGGTCCTCCTCCGGCAGCTCCTCGAGCACGTCGGCGAGCCGCTCGTCGTCGAGCGCGCTCACCACGGCGCTGCGCCGCTCGGGCGGCAGCTCGTGGATCATGTTGGCCGCGTCGGCCGGCTTCATCTCGTTGAGCGCGTGGACGAGGTGGGTGGCGCCCTGGGCCTCGTCGCGGCGGGTCAGCCCCTCGACGTCGCGCCACTCCACGACGTGGGTCTGCCCGCGCCGGCGCAGGCCCTTGCCCGGCTCCTGCACCGCCACCCGGGAGAGCACCCAGTCGCGGTTGCGGGCCTGCTCCATCGCCACGTCGTAGACCGTGCCGGTGACCCCGCTGCCGGGGATGGTGACCGTGCGGTCGAGCATCTGGCCGATCACCAGGGTCTCGGTGGTGCGCTGCTCGAAGCGGCGCATGTTGAGCAGCCCGGTCGTGTAGACCTGCCCGGCGTCGATGTTGGTCACCCGCGTCATCGGCACGAATATCCGGCGTCGGCCGAAGACCTCGCCGACCAGGCCGAGCACCCGCGGCTGGCTGGTCTCCGAGCGCACGGCCGCGACGACGTCGCGGACCTTGCCGACCTGGTCGCCCTGGGGGTCGAAGATGGGGAGGCCGACCAGCCGTGCGGCGTACACGCGGACCGGGCTGGAGCTCACGACCCGAGGCTAGGGCATGACGATGGACGGGCCGGTCAGTGGCACGATGGCCGGGTGCGCGTCGTCGTCCACGTGGGCCTGACCAAGACGGGCACCACCCACCTCCAGGCGCTGCTCGCCGCGCACCGCGAGCCGCTGCTCGCCGCGGGCTGGCTCTACCCCGACCTCGGGCCGGGCACCCACTTCCGCGCCGCCGCCGACGTACGCCGCAGCGCGCACCTGCTCGGCCTCGACCCCTCCCGCGTGGACGGCGCCTGGTCCGCGCTGTGCGCGGAGGCCCGCCGTCACGTGGAGGGGACCGGCGGCGACGTCGTGCTCGGGCACGAGGTGCTCGCGGGCGCCACGACGGAGCAGGCGGTGGCAGCGCTGGCGCACCTCGACGGCCTTGACGTCCACGTGGTGGTGACCGCCCGGGACCTCGGGCGGCAGGCGGTGGCCCACTGGCAGGAACGGGTGAAGCTGGGCGACACCCGTTCCTTCGCGACGTTCGAGGCCGAGGAGCTGCGCGCCGACAGCGGTCGTGACGCCGGGCCCGACGCCGGCGGGGTGCGGCCGAGGTTCTGGCACGGCCAGGACCTCGCCGACACGCTGGCGCGCTGGACCGCGGGCGGGGCGACCGGCCACCTGGTGGTCGGCCCGGCGCCGGGGGCGCCGCGGGAGGAGCTGTGGCGCCGGTTCGCCGAGGCCCTGGGCGTCCCGACGGGACCCGACGGCCCGGTGGACCCCGCGCTGCCGGTCGCGGGCAACCCGTCGCTGGGGGCGCCGGAGGTCGCCCTGGTCCGCGAGGTCAACCGGCTGCTCGCCGCCGACGAGCCTCCGATGAGCACCGAGGTCCACCACCGCGTCGTCAAGCGGGGCTGGGCCGAGCAGGAGCTGGCCGCGCGGTCCTCCACGCCCCCGCGGACCCCCGCGGACCTCGGACCGTTGCTGGCAGCCGCCACCCACGCGTGGCTGGGGGAGGTGGCGTCGGCAGGGCACCTAGTGCACGGCGACCCCACCGACCTCGACCCGGTGCTGGCCGGACCGGACGACCCGCCCCCCGACGTGCCGTGGCCGGCCGACGTGGACCCGGCCGCCGTCGCCGACGTGCTGCGGGCTCGCGCCGCCGGACCCGCAGCCCGGCGCTCCCGGCTGCCCTGGCGCCGGAGCCGGCCGCACTAGGGTGCGCCCATGAGCACGCCCCTGGTCGCCGCGAGCACCGTCAAGGACAGCCTCGAGCACGTCCGGCGCTACGTGGAGGGCAACCTGGCCGGTGGGGTCGACCACCTGGTGGTGTTCCTCGACGCGCCCTCCGAGGAGGGGCAGGGCGAGGTCCTCACCTACCTCGAGCAGCACCCGCGGGTGACCGCGGTCCGCGCCGGCGGCGCCTGGTGGGGCGGGGACCGGCCGCGCGAGCTCAACGTGCGCCAGTGCATCAACGCCAACGTCACCCGCCGCGTGCTCGACGGGCTGGGGCTGGGCCACGGCTGGCTGCTCCACATCGACGGCGACGAGGTCGTGCGGGTGGACCGCGGTGCCCTGGGCGCGGTGCCGGCCGACGCCACGGCGCTGCGCCTGGCCGTGCGCGAGGCGGTGTCCAGCAGCGGTTGGGAGGGCCAGCCCACCGCGTTCAAGCGCGAGCTGGACGACGACGACCTCGCGCTGCTGCACGGCCTGGGGTTGCTGGCCGAGCCCAGCAACCAGTCCTGGATCCGCGGGCACGTGATGGGCAAGTCCGCGGTGCGGATCGGGGCCGAGCGCTGGCTGACGCTGCACAAGGTGGCCCACGACGACCGCAGCCAGGACCCGGGGCTGGAGGACGAGGCCTGGGTCGTCCACCACTACGAGTCCTACTCGCTGGAGGACTTCTGCCGGAAGTGGACCGCCATGGTGGCCTCCGGTCCCCGGGCGGCCTACCGGGCCGAGCGTCGCCAGACCGCTCGCACCCTGCGCCAGCTCATCTCCCGGGACCTGGAGCCCGACGCGCTGCAGCGCCAGCTCGAACGCTTCTACCGCCTCCAGGTGGAGGAGCCGCTGGCCGACCTGCGCGACCTGCAGGTGCTGGACGAGGTGGACCCGCTCCAGCCGCTGCCCGGGTGCCCGACCGCCCCCGGCGCCGTGCCGGCCGACGACCTCGCGCGAGCCCTGGAGGAGTGGCGCGGGCGGCCCAAGCCGGAGGCCGAGCTCTACCGCGGGACCTCGCCCGTCCCCGCGGGCGCGGCCGCGGGGGAGGGACCCGGTCCCCGCAAGGGCCTGCTGCGCGGACGCGGTAGGTAGGGCCTGTCATCTTGCCCGTGTAGCCTGCCCTGCGTCTGTGCTCCTAGGCGTCCGGCCGCTGTGCGGTGGGCGTCCGAACTCCCGGGAGAGTCTCCGTGCTCCGTCTCCGCCTCCTCGTCCCCGGCCTGCTCGTGGCCCTGGTCCTCCCGCTCGTGCCCGCGCTGCTCGCGCCGGGCGCCTCGGTCCCCGGCGGCTCGGTCGCCACCGCGGTCGAGCGCAAGCCGACGTACCGGGCGAAGGAGGGGCCGACCTTCAACACCGCGGTCGGCGAGCCCGCCCAGCGACGCGCCATCCTGGACAAGATCATCCAGACGATCCGGCACACCTCGCCCAAGGGCACGATCAAGATCATGACCTGGAACTTCATGAACCCCCAGGCCGCCGACGCCCTGATCGAGCGGGCCCGGCGCGGCACCACGGTGCGGGTGCTCATGGATGCCCAGAACAACGACTTCGACACCGACAACCCGTCGTTCCGCCGGCTCAAGGCCGGGCTCGCCGCCACCAACGGCAAGCGGGAGAAGAACGCGACGAAGTCGTTCGCGCGCATGTGCAAGGGCTCGTGCCGCGGCAAGAGCGGCGCCGCCCACACCAAGATGTTCCTCTTCGACAAGGTCGGCCTCTCGCGCGACGTGCTCATCCAGGGCAGCGCCAACCTCACGACGGCCGCGGCCGCCAACCAGTGGAACGAGATCTACACCTACGTCGGCCGGACGAAGCTCTACGACTTCGCCGAGGAGATCTTCGACGAGATGTGGCTCGACCAGCCCCGCAAGAACGCCTACCGCGCCTTCGAGGGCAACCGTTACAGCCTCTACTTCTCGCCCTACTACGGCAAGGACTTCAAGGGCGACCCGGTGCAGAAGGCGATGGACGACATCCGCTGCTTCGGCGCCGAGAACGCCGGCAACGCCAACGGCCGCACCATCGTGCGCAGCGCCCCCGACGTCATCCGCGGCCAGCGCGGCATGATCGCCGCCCGCCGGCTCAAGGCGCTGTGGGACCAGGGCTGCGACGTCCGCGTGGCCTACACCGTCATGGGCAAGGACGTGAAGCGCGTCCTGACCGCCGGCGGCGGTCGCGGCCCCGTGCCGATCCGGCACCTGGTGCAGGACTTCGACGGCGACGGCGACTTCGACAACTACTTCCACCTCAAGGTGCTGACCATCAACGGCCGCCTCGGCGACGACCGCACCGCGCACGTCACCTTCAACGGCTCGGCCAACACCTCCGACGCCGCCAGCCGCTCCGACGAGCAGACCGGCAAGCTGGTCGGTCGCCGCAACACGCTGCTCTACCAGCGCTTCATCGACCGCTGGTTCGAGAACCCGCCGCCGAACGCCGCCCGCCGCGCCGACGCGCCGCCGAACCCGGACCCGTACCAGCACGTCGACATGGACTGAGGTCGCGTTGCTCGACCTGCGCGTCCTGCGCGTCGACGCCGACGGGGTCGGCCTGGTGGCCCTCGGGTCCGACCGCGTGGTCGACGTCCTCTTCGACGGCCGCCGCATCTGGTCCTTCTGGGTGCGCCGCGACACCAGCCGCGGCGGCGTCGGCGGCCTGGCTGGTGGCCTGGGGCGGAGCATCACCTGGCCCCCGGCCATGCGCCCGCACCTGGTCGGCACCGGCTCGGTGACGCTGCGCGAGCACGTCAGCGGTGCCGACGTGTGGTCCGGCGACGTCGTGTTCACCGACGACGAGCGCCGGGTGGAGTTCGTCGACCGCCAGGGGCACCCGATCAGCCTGGACAAGTCCGACCGCTTCAGCCCGGTCTTCGCCGAGCGCACCGCCGCCGACCTGGATCCGCTGCTGGACGCCATGGGCGAGCTGCTGGACGTGCTCGCCGCGCACGGCGTCGCGGCCTTCCCGGCGTACGGCACCCTGCTCGGCGCGGTGCGGGAGGGCGACTTCCTCGGCCACGACTCCGACGCGGACCTGGGCTACGTCTCCTCGCACTCCAGCCCCGTCGACGTGGTGCGCGAGTCCTTCCGGCTCCAGCGCGCCGTCGCCGAGCGCGGGTGGGCTACCTACCGCTACAGCGGGCTGGCGTTCCGGGTCGAGGTGGTCGAGGCCGACGGCGCGACCCGCTTCCTCGACGTCTTCGGCGGCTTCCTGGACGGGGGCCGGCTCTACCTCATGGGCGAGGTCGGGCATCCGTTCGAGCGCGAGTGGCTGCTGCCGCTGGGCACCACCACGCTGCGCGGACGGGAGTACCCCGCCCCGGCGCGCCCGGAGAAGCTGCTCGAGGTGATGTACGGGCCGTCCTGGCAGGTCCCCGACCCCGCCTTCAAGTTCGAGACCCCGCGCCAGGTGACCGAGCTGCTCAACCAGTGGTTCCGCGGCACCGGGCACGCCCGCCGCGACTGGGAGCGGCGGGCGGCCCAGCGCCGTCGGCGACCGGTCCCGAAGGGCTCCTCGGCGCTGGCCAAGCAGCTGCGCCGGGCCGAGGCCCCGGGCACCCTCGTGCTGGACGTCGGTGCCGGCCGCGGACGCGACGCGCTGTGGCTGGCCCGCCAGGGGCACCCCACCCTCGCCTACGACTTCGCCCCTCGCGGGCTGCAGAAGGCCCAGCGCACGGCGGCCCGGCGCGAGCTGCCCCTGGAGGTCCGTGCGCTCAACCTCGACGAGTGGCGCTGGGTGCTCAGCGAGGGCGCCCGGGTGAGCCGGCTCCCCGAGGGTCCGCGCGCGATGCTGGCGCGGCACGTGCTGGACGCCACCGACGAGTTCGGTCGGCAGTCGCTGGGCCGGCTCGCGTCGATGACGCTGCGCGGCGGCGGGCGGCTCTACGTGCAGACCTGGACCGGCCGCGGACGCGGCGGCGCGGGCCTGGTGCCGATGAAGGTCGCACGGGTGCAGAAGCTGCTCGAGCGGCACGGGGGCACCGTGCTGGACGTCGTCGAGGCGCCCGCCGGGGGAGCCGACGGCGGCAAGGGATCGGTCGGAAAGGTGGTCGCACAGTGGGACTGAGGACAGTGGGACTGAAGCGGGACAAGGACCTCGTCGAGCGGGTCGCGCGGCTGGAGCAGGAGGTCGCCGACCTGCGGCGGCACAACCTGCGGCTCGCCGAGCTGGCCGACCTCGTGCAGGAGCTGTTGGTGCCGATGGCCCAGCGTGACCAGGAGCGGGTGGACGCGGCGATCGCCGCCTTCCAGGACAGCCTGTGAGGAGGGTCTTCCTCCACCTCGGCCTGCCCAAGACCGCGACGACCTACCTGCAGACGATCCTGTGGGGCCAGCGCGAGGCCGTCGCGGCCCAGGGACTGGTGCTGCCCGGTCGGGAGCGCCGCGACCACCTGTGGGTCTCCCGCGTCGTGCGCGAGGAGCCCGAGGGGCGGCGTCGCCCCGACCGCGAGCACGAGGCGATGGAGCGGGTGCTGGCCGACGTGGCCGCCGCCGAGGGCGACGTGCTGGTCTCCCACGAGTTCTTCGCCGCGGCCTCCACCGAGCAGGCCCGGCGGTTCGTGGCGCAGCTGGCCACGGGCGGGCGCGAGGTGCACGTGCTGGTCACGGCGCGCGAGCCGCTCGGGCTCTTCACCGCCAGCTGGCAGGAGAGCCTGAAGAACCGCAGCACCACGCCGATGGCCGACTACGGCCGCACCGAGTCCGACAGCCCCGAGGCGATCTGGGACTGGCGCACCCTCGACCTGTCCCTGGTCCTGGACCGCTGGCTGGAGGCGGTCCCGGCCGAGCGCGTGCACGTCCTGCCGCTGGACCGCACCGCCGACCGCGAGGAGATCTGGCGGCGCTTCGCCGGGGTGCTGGGCCTGGACCACACGGGAGTGGACGTGTCGGGCTCCTTCCCCAACGAGTCGATGGGCGTGGTCGAGGCCGAGCTGCTGCGGCGGGTCAACGCCCACCTCGGGGAGTTCCGGTCCGCCTTCGACCGCGGCGTGTGGATCCGCACGTTCCTGGCCGACGAGCGGCTGGTGACCCGCGGCGGGGAGCGGTTCTGGCCCTACCCCGACCAGGTGGCCGACTGCCGCGCCCGCGGCGAGCGCGCGGTGGCCCTGCTGGCCGAGCGCGGCGTGGACGTCGTGGGCGACCCCGCGTGGCTGCTGGTGCCCGCGGAGCTGGAGCAACGGCGTACGCCGGACAGCGTGACCGACGCCGAGGTCGCCGAGGCCGGGGCCGAGGTGATCGCCGGGTTGCTCGGCGACGTCCGGGCGCTGCGCTCGGAGCTGCGCGAGGCGGGTGCCCAGGCGCCGGGCGCCAGTGGGGTCCGGGACGCGGTCAGTCGGCGGTGGCGGGCGCGACGGTCGCGGTCGCGCTGATGTAGAAGTGGTCGCTGATCCGCCGGTTGACGGTGGACTCGTCGATCACGTAGCCGCTGAAGGACACGTCGGGGCTGCCGACGACCCAGTCCACCGGCATCCGGGCCGGCGGCCGGCAGCCGCCTGCGGTGCTCCCGCCGACGGCGGCGACGAAGCCGGTGGGCGGCAGGAAGCGGCAGAAGAACGCCGCCCGGTCGTTCATGTCGCCGGTCACCAGCACCGGGAGCCCGGTCGCGCGCAGCGCACGCACCTCGGCGGCGCCACGGTCCCACCCGGCGACGCGCGTGGAGGTGTTGCGCGGGTCGCGGCCGGCGGAGGTGTGCATGTTGACGAGGTAGAACTCGCGCAGGGTCTCGCGGTCGCGCAGCCGCACGACGGTCTGCGGCCGCGGCCGGCTCATGAAGGTGACGTAGAAGGTGGACCCCTCGACCAGCTCGAAGCGGGCGGGGTCCCACATCACGGAGTTGTCCGGGTCGGCGGCGCCGGCACCGGGCCAGGCGACCATCCCCGTCGCGCGGGTCAGCCCGACGAGCTGGTCGGGCTTGACCTCCTGCAGGCCGACGAGGTCGGTGCCGTGGCTGCGGATGACGGCGGCGGCCTGCGGGGTGCGGGCACCGGCGGGCGGGAAGCTGCGGCGCTCACCGCCGGGGGCGGTGTGGTTGCTGCCGAGGACGTTGAAGGAGGCGACCTGGAAGGTGAACGGCTGGGCCGCGGCCTTCTCGGCCTTGCGAGCGGCGATCCGCTCGGCCTTCTCGCGGGCGGCCCTGGCCTTCGCGAGCCTCTCCAGCCGCTCGAGCTCGGCGATCCGGGCCTTGGTCAGGCGCAGCTCGACGCCCGGCACGACGGCCTGGGGCACCTCCTCGACCACGGGGGTGGAGGTGCGGCCGCTGATGCTCATGGAGGCGGCGCCCCCGTCGACCAGCGAAGGGACCTGGGTGGCGGCGGCCACGCCGACACCCACGACGGTCAGCGCCACCGCGGCGGCGAGGGCCCGCCGCACTACACTCCGGGGAGCCCGAGGGGTCGGGGCGCGGTGCTTGCTGGGGTCCGACATGACGCGGGTCACCTTACCCGAACCCCGTCACCCCGGAGGAGCCGATGCGCACCGACGTCCAGGGCCTGCGGGCGGTCGCCGTGCTGCTCGTCGTGGTCACCCACCTCGGGGTCGACCTGGTCCCCGGTGGCTACGTCGGGGTGGACGTCTTCTTCGTCATCTCCGGCTTCCTCATCACCGGGCTGCTCCTGCGGGCCCGGGAGCGTCCGGACGCGCCCGGGCTGCGCGGCGCCCTGGTCGACTTCTACGCCCGCCGGGCCCGGCGGATCCTCCCCGCGGCCACCGTGGTCCTGGTGGCGACGTGCGCGGCCTCGGCGGTCCTGCTGCCGGTCGCGCGGGTGACCGAGATCCTCACCGACGCCTGGTGGTCGGCGCTGTTCGCGGCCAACGTCCGCTTCGCGATGGTCGAGACCGACTACTTCGCCGAGGGCCAGCCGGTCTCGCCGCTGCAGCACTACTGGTCGCTGGCGGTGGAGGAGCAGTTCTACCTCGTCTGGCCGGTGCTCCTGCTGGTGGTCGCCGGGCTCGCGGTCCGGCGCCGCCGTGACCCCGTGGCCGGCATCCAGCACGTGCTGACGGTCCTGGTGCTGGCCTCGCTGGCGTGGTCGGTCTGGGCGACCTACGCCTCCCCGGACACCGCCTACTTCTCGACGTTCACCCGCGGCTGGCAGCTCGGGGCAGGTGCCCTCCTGGCCGTCGTCCTGCACCGTCGTACGACGTCGGCGACCGCGGCGCACGTGCGCGAGCCCGGCGGCCGGAGGGCGGTGCCGGGGCTGCTCGCCGGTGCCGGCGTCGTGCTGGTCGTGGCGGCCGCGCTGGTGCTGACACCGGACTCGCCGGTGCCGGGCGTCGCCGCGGCCGTGCCGGTCCTCGGTGCGGTGGCGCTGCTGCTGGCCGGCGCCCTGCCCGGCGGCGACGGCACGCTGGTCGCCCGCGCCCTGTCGCTGCGCCCGATGCAGGTCGTGGGGGACTGGTCCTACTCCATCTACCTCTGGCACTTCCCGGTGATCGTCGTCGCGCGCAGCCACCTCGGCGGTCTCTCGCCGCTGGCGGCGCTGGTGTGCGTGGTGGCGATCGGCGTGCTGAGCGGGCTGACCTACCACCTGGTCGAGCAGCCGTTCCGCCGCCGCGGCAGCCGCTGGGACCGCGCCCGCTGGGCGCTGCCGATGTACCCCGCCGCCGTCGGCACCCTGGCCATCGGGGTGCTGGCCTCCCAGCTCTGGCTGGACCAGCGGCTGGCGGCGACCGAGGACAACCCGGCCATCGAGGTCGCCGACTACGCCCGGGACGGTCTGTCCCGCGACCCGGTCCGCGCGCTGGTGCAGGCCTCGGTGCTGGCGGCCGAGGAGGGTCGGCCGATCCCCGGGGGACTGGTCCCGGGGCTGGTGGACATCCGCAGCGACACCGCGTCCCTGGGTGACTGCGACTACCGCACGGGCACCCGCGCGCTGTGCACCGAGGGCGACGCCGACGCCGACCGGGTGATCGTGCTCGCCGGCGACTCCCACGCTCGGGCCTGGAGCCCCGCGGTGCGGCTGCTGGGGGAGCGGCTGGGCTACCGCGTGCTCACGCTGGCCTACACCGGGTGCCCCACCAACCTCGCCATCCGGCTGGACCCGGAGACCGGACGGGAGTGGGAGGAGTGCACCGACTTCGTCGACTTCACCCTCGACACGATCGCCGACCTGCAGCCCGAGCTGGTCCTGGTCTCCAACGCACCGCTGGCCCCGGTGACCGACGTCGACACCGGCGAGGTGGTCGAGCGCTCGGAGGGGCCGGAGGTCTTCGGCGACGCCCTGGACCGCGGACTGGCCGCGGCCCTGGAGCGCCTGGACGCCGACGCCGACCGGGTCGTGCTGCTGGCCAACACCCCGAAGCTCCAGCGCGAGCAGGCGGTCTGCCTCTCCCGGGCCTCGGACCTGGGGGAGTGCCTGCTCAGTCCGGAGCGGGCGCCGCGGCGGTTGCAGCGCGGCTTCATCGAGGTCGCGGAGCGTGTCGGGGTGGAGGCGATCGACGCGGAGAAGTGGTTCTGCGAACGGTTGCGCTGCCCGTCGGTGGTCGGTCGGTTCATCACGATGCGCGACTCCGAGCACATGACGACGGCCTACTCCGAGCACCTCGCGGACACCCTCGCGGAGGCCTTGCGAATTACACGTCTGTAGTTGTCGCGGACCCCTGGACGTGTGGCTCGTGTTGCTGTTGTGATTCCTGTGACGAGAGCGCACGAGGTGCTCTCGCGCTGCCCCGAGGAGACACGACGATGCTGCTGCGCCGGGCCCTGGCCACCGGACTCGCCGCCACCCTGGCGACGGCCGGAGCAGCCGTGCTCGCCCTCGACGGCGGCCTCCCCACGACGTACGACGGGGGGCTTGAGCTGGCCGCGGCGACCGGCTGCGCGAGCGAGCCCGACCCCTCGACGTTCACCCCGACCCCCAGCCCGAGCGCCACCGCGACCACGTCGCCCAGCCCGACCGCGACCCCGAGCCCGCGGACCAGCCCCACCGCCAGCCCCACCGCCAGCCCGACGACTCCCACGACCCCGCCGGCCGACCCCGAGCCGGTCACGTCGGTGGAGGTCGTCCAGGCCAACATCAAGTCCGGCACCGAGCTGTCGAAGTTCCGCGCCGACCTGCGCAAGGTCTTCAAGACCTGCCCCGACTTCGTGACCTACAACGAGGTCCCGATGCGCCAGCCGCAGTACCTCGCCCCGGCCGGCTACGCCATCTGGCGCACCCCGGGCCAGTACACCGGCGCCACCCCCGTCGTGTGGCGCACGGACCGCTGGACCGCCGAGGCCCGCGGGACCACGATGATCAGCAACCTGCAGGGCTACGGCCGCGGGCAGCACGTCATGTGGGGCGTGCGTTACGCCAACTGGGTGACGCTGCGCTCCGTCGACGGGCAGCAGACCGTCTCGCTGGTCTCGGTGCACATCGCGCCGAAGTCCGAGCGCACCACCAAGCTGCTCGGCCCCTCGATCAACCGGCTCGGCGCCCTCGTCGGCCAGCTCAGCTCCAGCGGACCGGTCCTGGTCGGCGGCGACTTCAACCGCCACTACAAGTCCCGGGAGTACCCCCGCGCACTGCTGCAGCAGCACGGGATGAACGCCGTCTACGACCTCTCCGGCCGCTACGCACCGACCGGGGACCACTTCGGCGCCACGATCGACTACGTCATGGTGCGCCCCGCCGCGGTCTTCAGCGTGCTCGCCCAGACCACCCGCGAGCTCAACTCCGACCACGACGCGCTCGTCGTCGAGCTCGCACTGCCCGAGCAGACGGTCGGTGAGCCGGTGGTCAGCTTCGCTGCGGGCACCACCGTCAACGACCCGCTGGCCACCTCGCAGCGTGCCCGGGGCGCGGTCGCCCGCTCGCTGCTCACCGCGCTGCGCAGCGTGCCGGAGGGCGGGACGCTGCGGCTGCAGACGTCCTCGCTGGACATGCGGCGCTTCGCCAACAAGCTGCTCGACACGGCCCGCCGCGGGGTCACGGTGCAGGTGCTCACCGGCACCGCGGCCAACACCCCGGCCGAGGAGTTCCTGGTGCGCCGCCTCGCCGAGATCCCCGGGTCGTGGCTGCGGCACCGCCCCGAGGCCATCGACGCCAGCGTCCCGCGCACCACCGTGCTCGCCAGCCGCGCCGGCGCGACGCCGAGGACCGTGCTGGAGCTCGACCGCGCCCTGGCCCGCAGCATCGTCACCGAGCGCACGGTGCTGCGCACCGAGACCGCGAAGAAGGCCTACAAGTCGCGGGTGCGGGCCTTCGGTGCGATCGCCGACCCGCCCGTGGTCGAGGAGCCGACCGAGCCGACCGATCCCGCTGGGCCGACCGAGCCGACCGAGCCGACGGAGCCCGCGCAGCCCTAGGGTGTGCCCGTGACGCGGCCGCTCTACCTCCACATCGGTCTGCAGAAGACCGGGACGTCCTACCTGCAGGGGCTCTTCCTGGGCAACCAGGAGGTCCTGCGCGAGCACGGGCTCGACGTCCACCCGCGGCAGCGTCGCGAGGCGTACTGGCTGATGCTCGACGTGCGCGACCGGCTCCGCCCGCACAACCCGCCGCAGGCCCGCGAGGTGCTGCGGGGCCTTCCCGAGGCCCTGCGCAGCGCGCCCGGACGGGCGGCGCTGGTCTCCGAGGAGTCGTTCTCGCCGGCCGAGGACCACCAGCTGCGCCGGCTGCTGGACGCCTGCTCCGACCGCGAGGTCCACCTGGTGGTGACCGCCCGCGACCTGGCGCGCCAGATCCCCTCGGTGTGGCAGCAGGGCCTGCAGTCGGGTCGCTCGATCACCTTCCCGGCCTACCTCGCGCGGCTGCACGAGACCCAGGGCACCCCGGCGCCCATCTGGTGGCAGAAGGACCTCCCGGCGGTGCTGGAGAAGTGGGGGCGCCACGTCGCCGCCGAGCGCATCCACGTGGTCACGGTCCCGCCCGCCGGCGCGGAGAAGGACCTGCTGCTGCGCCGGTTCTGCTCCGTCCTGGGTGTCGACCCGGCCCACCTGGACCGGTCGAGCGTGGGCCGGGACAACCGCGGCCTGCGGCTGGAGCAGGCCGAGGTGCTGCGCCGGGTCAACGCGGGCATCCCCGACGAGCTGAAGCGTCGCGACGTCTACGGCGACGTGGGCAAGCGCGGTTTCTCGGTCGCGGTCCTCGGCGGCACCGAGGGCCGACGGATCCTGCTGCCGCGCAGCGAGGCCGCCTGGTGCCAGGAGCTCTCCGAGGCCTACGTCGAGCACCTGCGCAGCGGTGGGTACGACGTCGTCGGCGACGTCGAGGACCTGTTGCCGCGCGAGGAGTCCTTCGCCCCCGACGAGCAGGAGGTCACCGAGGAGCAGGTGGCCCAGGCGTCGGTCGCCGCCCTCACGACGATGGTCTCGCGCCAGCTGGAGTCGCACAGGGAGGTCAAGGACCGCCAGCTCGCCGCGCTCGAGCCAGGGTGGCGGGCCCGGGTCGGCGACGCCGTGCGTCGGGTGCTCGGTCGGTCCTAGGCCTCAGCAGCCGAACGGGAGCTCGATCTCGTCGGGGACGCCGGGGGTGAGGTCGTAGGACGCGCGCACGGCCCGGTGGTCGGAGACCTGGCTGGGGAAGGTCGTCACGGCGTTGACGCCGAGGTCGCCGCGGTGCAGGAGGTAGTCGATCCGGCTGCGCGGGCTGGCCGAGGGGTGGGTGAGGCCGGCCCCCTGGCCGCCGACGGCCCAGGTGTCGGTCGCCACGGTGCGCAGCGTGCTCATCGCCGTCGAGGCGGGCCGCGAGTTCATGTCGCCGCCGACCACGGCGGGGTACGGGTCCTGGGCGATCACCTGGGCCGCGGCGCGCGCCTGCTGGATGCGCGCGCCCTCGGAGGTGTGCTCGAAGTGCGTGGTGTAGACGCTGACCCGCTGGCCGGGGGCGATCTCGAGGACCGCGCGCAGCAGCCCGCGCTGCTGGGTGCCGCCGGGGCGGGGGAGCAGGGTGTTGGCCGACTCCACGATCGGGTACGCCGACAGCACGGCCGTGCCGTACCTGCTGTCGCCGGGGCGCAGCACGTTGGTCGCGAAGGCGTACTCCATGCCGAGCTGGCCGGCGAGGTAGGCGGCCTGGTCGACGCGGCCGCTGTTGATGCGGTTCTTGTCGACCTCCTGCAGCAGCAGGACGTCGACCTGCAGCGCGGCCATCTCCTGCGCCAGCGTCGGGAGCATCAAGCGGCTGCGGTCGCGGTTCCAGCCCGAGTGCATGTTGAAGGAGGCGACCTCGAGGGAGGAGTCGGTGCTGATCACGCAGCGCTCCGCGCGCTGGAGCACCCCGCCCGGGATGCGTTGGGGGCGCGGGACGGCCTGGCCGCCGCGGTCCTCCTGGCGCCGTTGCGCACGCTGCTCCGCGGCGCCGAGCGTCCCGCCGGTCACGACCTCCTGCGCCGGCCGGGCGGCCGGGGTCGAGGAGCTGCTCGTGCCCTGGGCCACCGGCTCGGTCGGTCCCGGACGCAGCGAGACCCAGAAGGCGCCGGCGGCGAGGGTGAGGATGACGACCAGACCCACGGCCTCCAGCCAGGGTCCCTTCGGTTCGTCCATCAACCCACCTGTGCGTGCACCTGTCATGATCGGCCACGCCCAGTGTAGGAGCCGTCACACCAGCCGGGGGCCGAACGGGTCTCCCGGCCCGTGCGTGGGTCGGTTACTGTCGGGTAACACCAGACCCAACACCCAGCTCCCGGCCCGGTGGGGCCGCGTCGACGTGGAAGGACCAGCATGAGCCGGCTGTGCGAGACCGAGGGACTCACCGAGGACCAGATCGAGATCCTCAAGGCCGTGCGGGCCTTCACCGACAAGGAGATCATCCCTGTCGCGAACGAGCTGGAGCACGCCGACGAGTACCCCACCGACATCATCGAGGGCCTCAAGGAGCTCGGCGTCTTCGGTCTGATGATCCCCGAGGAGTACGGCGGCCTCGGGGAGTCGCTGCTGACCTACGCCCTGTGCGTGGAGGAGATCGCGCGCGGCTGGATGAGCGTCTCCGGCGTCATCAACACCCACTTCATCGTGGCCTACATGCTCATGCAGCACGGCACCGAGGAGCAGAAGCAGAAGTACCTCCCGCGGATGGCCACCGGCGAGGTCCGGGGTGCGTTCTCCATGTCCGAGCCGGGCCTGGGCTCCGACGTCTCGGCCATCTCCACCAAGGCCACCAAGAACGACGACGGCACCTACTCCATCACCGGCCAGAAGATGTGGCTGACCAACGGCGCCACCTCGACCCTGGTCGCCTGCCTGGTCAAGACCGACGAGGGTGCGGACTCGGTCTACAAGAACATGACGACCTTCCTGGTGGAGAAGGAGGCCGGCTTCGGCGAGACCGCTCCCGGGCTCACCGTCCCCGGCAAGATCGAGAAGATGGGCTACAAGGGCGTCGAGACCACCGAGCTGGTCTTCGAGGGCCACAAGATCTCGGCCGACCAGATCCTCGGTGGCGAGCCCGGGAAGGGCTTCTTCCACATGATGGACGGCGTCGAGGTCGGCCGGGTCAACGTCGCCGCGCGCGCCTGCGGCCTGGCCTGGCGCGGCTTCGAGCTCGCCATCGCCTACGCCCAGCAGCGCCACACCTTCGGCAAGCAGATCGCCGACCACCAGGCCGTGCTCTTCCGCCTCGCGGAGATGGCGACCAAGGTCGAGGTCGCCCACGCGATGATGGTGAAGTCCGCGCGGATGAAGGACACCGGCAAGCGCATGGACGTCGAGGCCGGCATGGCCAAGATGGTCGCCTCGGAGTACGCCAACGAGGTCGTCGAGGACGCCTTCCGCATCCACGGCGGCTACGGCTACTCCAAGGAGTACGAGATCGAGCGGATCATGCGCGAGGTCAAGTTCATGCTCATCGGCGAGGGCACCTCCGACATCCAGAAGATGATCATCGGTCGCTCGCTCCTCAAGGAGTACAAGGCCTGACCGGCTGAGCAGCACGCGTCGTACGAGGCGCCGAGGACCACGCGAATTCGCTGGACCTCGGCGCCTCGTCGCGTCATGGTGGGGGCATGGCTGAGCCGAGCGCGACCCCGTCCAACGACGACATCAAGGCCAAGATGAAGGAAGCGCTGGAGCGCAAGCAGAGCAACGACCGGGGCGTCCCCAAGGCCGGCCCGACCAAGGAGAAGGCCCACGGCTCCGAGGTCGTCGGCGGCGGCCCCCGCACCCACCGGCGCAAGGCCGGCGGCGGCGGCAGCTGACCGGGGCCGGACCCGTGGTCGCGGCTCGCTGCACGTAGCCGGACGGGCCGCACCGTGGGCACTGGAGGTCCTGTCCGGCACCAGGTGCCGGGGAGGACCTCCACCTCGCAGGTTCGCGTGCCCACCCACGGGCCGCCCGCGCCTTAGGCGACGACGTCCAGGTCCGAGATGGTGTAGCCGACCTCCTCGTCCATCGCCATCTCGTTGCGGTCGATGTAGACCTCGGTCGGGTGCTCGCTGCCCTCGGGCCACTCGACGGTGACCTCGTGGGCGCCTGCTGCCTCGGCCTCCTCAGCTGCAGCGAGCACGTCCTCGATCGAGAGGCGCAGCAGCTCGGGCGCCTGCTCCCCGCGGGTGGCGCCGCCACGGCCACCGCCGCGCTCGAAGACCGCGTCGACGACCGTGTCGCCCTCGACGCTCACGCGCACCGGCACTGCGGCGTACGGGCAGTAGCAGGAGATCCGCAGCGTGTAGGAGTAGGTCGTGGGCGCGAACCCGCCGTCGTCGGGCTCGTCCGGCGGAGCCGGTGCCGACGAGCGCGAGCCAGCAGGCGTCGGCTCGTCGCGGACCACGTCATCGCCGCCCGCGCAGCCCGCCACTGCGAGCGCGAGCGCCCCCGAGGTGACGGCGGCCAGGGCGCGGGAGGTGACGCGGAGCATGCTCATGGTGCTGAGACGCTAGCCCGTCCGGAGGGGTTCCGCGTGGCAGGATGACCAGCGCTTGTTACCCGTGGGTCACCACCGCAGGTGGGGACGAAGAGACGCAGAGGAGCCTGACGTGCAGTTCGGTCGCAGCTATGAGGAGTTCGAGGTCGGCGCGACCTACAAGCACTGGCCCGGCAAGACGGTCACCGAGTTCGACGACCACATGTTCTGCCTGCTCACCATGAACCACCACCCGCTGCACCTCGACACGAACTACGCCGAGGAGACCACGCAGTTCGGCAAGAACGTCGTGGTCGGCAACTACGTCTACTCCATCCTGCTCGGCATGTCGGTCCCCGACATCTCCGGCAAGGCGATCGCCAACCTGGAGATCGAGTCGCTGCGCCACGTCGCGCCGACCTTCCACGGTGACACGCTGTACGGCGAGACGACCGTGCTCGACAAGTGGGAGAGCAAGAGCAAGGACGACCGCGGCGTCGTCCACGTGGAGACCATCGGCTACAACCAGGACGGCAAGGTCGTGTGCATCTTCCGTCGCAAGGTGATGGTGCCCAAGAACAGCTACCTCGAGGCGCGCGGCGGCGAGCAGCCGGGTCGCCCCACCCCGCAGCCGGACAAGAACTGGCCGGGCCCGCAGGGGGAGTGACCACCCCTCGAGCCGGCTGAGCCGTTCCGCCTCCGGGGCGGGCCCGGTTCCGGCACGATCCGCGCATGGCCCCAAGGACCGCGTCGTCGTCCTCGCCGCCGACTGAGCCGGGGCGGCGCTACAGTGCAGGCGATGTCACCGGCCTGTCCCCGCTGCTCGGCCCCCGTCGCTCCCGGCGACGGAGGCAGGTCGTGGTCGTGCCCCGACCACGGCCCCACGGACGCCCTGTGGCGCCCTCCGTCGGCGTCGTACGCCGCGTTCACCGAGCACCTCGGCCGCACGCGTGGCTTCCCGACCTACCTGCCGTGGCCGCTGAGCCCGGGCTGGTCGGTCACGGACTTCGCGGCGGTCGGCTCCGAGGCCGGGACCCGCGCGACGATGACGTGCTGCTCCGGCACCAGCGAGCTCGACGGCCCGGTCGACGTGGTGGTCGTGACCGAGGAGACCGGCACCGGGCTGGGTGCCCGGCTCGCTGGCTCCGCGCACGACGACCCCGGCCCGGGCCTGCCCGACGGCCCCCCGCTGGTGCGGGTGCGGCTGGACCAGAAGCAGGTGCCGCTGTGGTCGGTCTCCACCAGCGGGAGCTCGGGGGAGTGGGACCGCTCGGTCGTCGCCGGCGAGGCGCTCGGGCGGTGGCTGTGGATCGTGGTGCGGCCCGCCTCGGCGGTGCTGCTGCTGCGCGACGACTGGATCCTGCGCGACGTCTCCGGCCTGGGCCCGCCGCTGGTCGAGCTGCCCTTCGCCGAGCCCGCGCCCCCGTGGTGAGCCGCCGGGAGGGCGCCCGGTGAGGGTCGACCTGCACACCCACACCCGCGCCAGCGACGGCACCCAGTCCCCGGAGGAGCTGGTCGAGGCGGCGGCTGCTGCCGGGCTCGACGTCCTGGGACTGACCGACCACGACACCGCCGACGGTTGGGCGGAGGCCGAGCGCGCCGCCGACGCGGCCGGGATCGCGCTGGTGCGGGGGATGGAGATCAGCACCCGTCTCGACGGGCGCGGCGTCCACCTGCTCGCCTACCTCCCCGACCCGACGTACCCGCCGCTCGTCGCGCTGCTGGACAAGGTGCTCGAGGGCCGCAACGACCGGGTGCCGGCGGTGCTGGAGCGGCTGCGGACCGTGGGCATCGACCTGACCGAGGAGGACGTCGCCCGGGTCTCCGGCGACGCCGCGGCCAGCGGCCGCCCCCACATCGCCGACGCCCTCGTGGTCCGCGGCGTGGTCCGCGACCGCGACGAGGCCTTCGCGCGGCTGCTCAACCCCGGGATGCCGGGGTACGTCGACCGCTACGCGGCACCGCTGCGCGAGACGATCGAGGTGGTCACCGCCGCCGGTGGCGTCACCGTCGTGGCGCACGCCTGGGGTCGGCGCACCGCCCGGATCCCCGACGCCGCGGCGATCGCCGAGCTCGCCGAACTCGGCCTGGCCGGCCTCGAGGTCGACCACCAGGACCACGACGAGCGCGCCCGCGCCGAGCTGCGCGGCATCGCGCGCGACCTCGGCCTGGTGGTCACCGGGTCCAGCGACCACCACGGCACCGGCAAGGTCGGCCACGACCTGGCCTGCAACACCACCGCCCCCGAGGAGCTGGAGCGGCTGCTGGCCCTGGCCGCCGACGCCCGGCGCGCCGCGGGGCGCGACGCCCCGGAGCCGCTCGGGCTCTGAGTCGTTCTTGGCCAGCTACTTGCGGCCGAGCGACTGGAAGCGCTGCAGCACCGGCGTCGGGACCAGGCGCGCCGCCCCGGCGATCGCCTTGTAGCGCACGCTCGGGATCGACAGCGCGCGGCCGCGGGCGTGGTCGGCCAGCGCCTGGCGCACCAGGTCGTCGGCGTCCAGCCACAGCCAGTCCGGGGCGGAGTCCTGGGAGACGTCCATCCGGGCGTGGAACTCGGTGCGCACGAACCCCGGGCACAGCGTGGTGACGGTGACGCCCTGCGGGCCGTACTCGGCCGCTGCCCAGTCGCCGAGGCGGTTCACGTAGGCCTTGGCCGCGGAGTAGGAGCCGCGGGGCAGGAACGAGGCGACGCTCGAGACGTTGATGACCCCGCCGGAACCGCGCGCCACCATCGGTCGCAGCGCGGCGTGGGTCAGCCGCATCACGGCGGTCACCAGGACGTCGAGCATCTCGGTCTCGGCGTCCACGTCGTTGTCGAGGAAGCGTCCCTTGAGGCCGAAGCCGGCGTTGTTGACCAGCAGGTCGACCGGTCGCTGGAGGTCGCCGAGCCGCTCCTCGACGGTGCGCAGCTGCGCCCGGTCGGCGAGGTCGGCCCGGAGCACCTCCACCTCCACCCCGTGGGCGGTGCGCAGCTCGTCGGCCAGCGCCTCGAGGCGGGCGGCGTCGCGGGCGACGAGGACCAGGTCGTCACCGCGGGCGGCGAGCTGCTGGGCGAAGGCGAGACCGATGCCGGCGGTCGGTCCGGTGACCAGGGAGCGAGACATGGGAGGAGTAGAACAGGTCGAGGGGGTGCCGGGGAGGGTGCGTCCGGCATGATGACCCCTGATGACCACGACACTCGCGATCGCCAACCAGAAGGGTGGCGTCGCCAAGACCACCTCGGTCGCCTCGATCGGCGCCGCCCTGGCCGAGCTGGGGCACCGCGTGCTCCTCGTCGACCTCGACCCCCAGGCGTGCCTGACCTTCTCCCTCGGCATCGACCCCGAGGACCTCGAGCTCTCGGTGCACCACGTGCTGACCAAGGGGACCGACCCGACCGAGGTCATCCTCACGACCGAGGACGGCGTCGACCTGCTGCCGGCGACCATCGAGCTCGCTCGCGCGGAGGCCGACCTGCTCACCCGCACCGGTCGCGAGCACGTGGTCAAGATGGTGGTCGAGGACCTCGAGGACGACTACGACTGGGTGCTGCTGGACTGCCCGCCCTCCCTGGGCGTGCTCACGGTGGCCGCGCTGACCGCGGCCCGCGGCGTGCTCGTTCCGCTGCAGTGCGAGACGCTGTCGCACCGCGGGGTCGGGCAGCTGCTCGACACGGTCCACGACGTGCGGAAGTTCACCAACCGCAAGCTCGAGGTCTGGGGCGTGCTGCCGACGTTGTACGACGGGCGCACCAACCACTCGCGCACCGTGCTCGAGACGATCGCGGAGACCTACGAGCTCGAGGTCGTCGAGCCGCCGATCCCCAAGACGATCAAGTTCGCCGAGGCCCCGGCGGCCGGTCGCTCCATCCTGGCGACCAGCCGCTCCAGCAAGGGCGCCCAGGCCTACCGCGAGGTCGCGGCCAACCTGGTCACTCGCTCGGCGCGCTAGCCGCCGCGGCACCGCCGCCGTTGCCGCTCCCGCCGCGCGAGCGGCGGCGACGTCGGTTGCGGCTGCTCGAGGAGCCGGCCGGGCGGTCCTCGCCGCCCGCAGCGCCCTCCGGCGCGGCGTCGGTCGGCTGGCCTTCGGCGGAGACCACCTCGCCGCCGCGGGACCGGGTGCGCGTGCGGTTGCGGTTGCGCGACGGGCGCTCGCCGGAGCGCTCACCGCTGCGCTCGCGCGGCTCACGCTTCTCGGCCGGCTTGGGTGCCACGATGCGGCCCTTGGTGCCCGGCGGGATGCCCTGGTCGTGGAAGAGGTGCTCGGAGGTGGAGTAGGTCTCCAGCGGCTCGTCGAAGGGCAGGTCCAGCGCCTTGTTGATGAGCTTCCAGCGGTGGAGGTCCTGCCAGTCCACCAGGGTGATCGCGATGCCCGTGGCGCCCGCGCGGCCGGTGCGGCCGATGCGGTGGACGTAGGTCTTGTCGTCCTCGGGGCAGGTGTAGTTGATGACGTGGGAGACGCCGCGGACATCGATGCCGCGGGCGGCGACGTCGGTGGCGACGAGGACCCGGATCTTGTCCTCGCGGAACTTCGTCAGCGCCTTCTCGCGCGCCACCTGGGCCATGTCGCCGTGCAGGGGGGAGGCGGCGAAGCCGCGCTCGGCCAGGTCGTCGGCGACGCGCTGGGCCTGGCGCTTGGTGCGGGTGAAGACGATGAACTTGTCGGCGTCCTCGACCTGCAGCAGCCGGCCGATGATCTCGGGCTTGTCCAGGTCGTGGCACTGGTAGATGAACTGCGCGGTGGCGGGGACGGTGGCGTTCTCGTAGGAGGACTCCGCCCGGATGTTCATCGGGTGGCGCATGTAGGTGCGGGCCAGGGCCACGATCGCGGAGGGCATCGTGGCGGAGAACAGCATCGTCTGCCGGGTCTCCGGGGTCATCCGCATCAGCTTCTCGACGTCGGGCAGGAAGCCGAGGTCGAGCATCTCGTCGGCCTCGTCGAGGACGACGGCGTGGACGTGCGAGAGGTCCAGGGACTTGCGGTTGGCGAGGTCGATGAGCCGACCGGGCGTGCCGACGACGATGTCGACGCCCGCCTCGAGGGCCTCCAGCTGGGGCTCGTAGCCCACGCCGCCGTAGACCGTCAGGACCCGCAGGCCGCGGTCGGCGCTGGCCAGGGTCAGGTCGCTGGAGACCTGGAGGGCCAGCTCGCGGGTCGGGGCCACGACGAGCGCCTGCGGCTTGCCCTGCGGGATCTCGGGGTAGTCGGGGTCCTTGGGGGAGACGCTGCGCTGGAGCACGGGGATGCCGAAGGCCAGGGTCTTGCCGGTGCCCGTGCGGGCCTGGCCGATCAGGTCGGTGCCCATGAGGGCCACCGACAGCGTCATCTCCTGGATGGCGAAGGGGGTGGTGATGCCGGCGCGCTCGAGCGCGTCGCAGATCTCGGGGTGGACCCCGAGCTCGCGGAAGGTGGTGGTCACGTGTGCTGCTTTCATCGCTGCGCGGGTGTCCCGGTGGACCCGCAGCAGCGGATCAGGGCGACGAGGGTCGCGGTGGGGTTCTGTGCGTCGCTCCGGGGGAGCGGATAGGTCGTGCGGGTCAAGGCGGTGCGGCCGACCCGGGCGGTCAACCGCGCACATACGTGGGACGACTGTATCGGTAGGGTGCGCGCATGACTGAATCCCGCGTCGAGACCGGGTCCGAGCCGTCGACACCCCTGGCGCTGGAGGACCCGGCCTACCGGGAGGCGGTCGTGGACCTGCTGGGGGTCGTGGCGTACGGCGAGATCAGCGCCTTCGAGCGGCTCGCCGAGGACGCGAAGCTGGCCCCCACCCTGGAGGACCGGGTCGCCATCGCGACGATGGCGGCCGGGGAGTTCTCCAAGGTCGCGGCGCTGCACCGGCGGCTCGAGGCCCTGGGGGCGGACCCCTTCGCTGCGATGGCGCCCTTCAGCGACGCCATCGAGCGCTTCCACGAGCACACCGCGCCGGCCGACTGGTACGAGGGCCTGATCAAGGCCTACGTCGGCGACGGGCTGGCCGACGACTTCTTCCGCGAGATCGCCGCCTACCTCGACGACGAGACCCGCGACCTGGTGGTGCGGACCCTCGAGGACTCCGGGCACGCGGCGTTCGTGGTCGACCGGGTCCGTGCGGGCATCGCCGCCGACCACCGCCTCGGTGGTCGCCTGGCGCTGTGGGGCCGCCGGCTCATGGGGGAGGCCCTCATCCAGGCCCAGCGGGTCGCCGCCGAGCGGGACGCGCTGTCGGCGCTGCTCGCGGGCGGCACGGACCGGCCCGGGCTGGACCTCGCCGCGATCGGGCGGATGTTCGCCCGGCTCACCGAGCGGCACACCGAGCGGATGGCCGAGCTCGGGCTCGACGCCTGACCCGGCCGACGGAGCGCCCCGCCGGCCCCGCGTCGTACGTCGGAGCGGGGCTCAGGCCCCGCGCCGCGACCGCGCCCCGGAGCGGTCGCGGGGGGTGCGGTGGTGCGGCCGCCCGGCCACCGCGGCCAGGGCACCCACGACGAGGACGGCCGTGACGATCTGCCACACGTGGCGCCACCAGTCGGTGCCGACCGGGTGGGTGGTGAAGAAGAGGGCGTGCAGCACGGTGCCAACGAGCACGCCGGTGATCCCGCCGAGCACCGTCAGCCACAGCGGGACCTCCTCGTGGTCCCCGGGCCCGACCCACTTGCCGAGCAGGCCGACGACGGCCCCGCCGACCAGCGCCCAGAGGAGGGCGGAGACGGTGACGGAGACGGTCATGGGTCGGTCCGGGGCGAGGGTCGAGCGAGGTCAGCTGCGGAAGCCGACCGTGCCCACCTGGGTGGAGCCGCACTCGACGTAGGCGATCTTCGAGCCCGGCACCACGACGGTGCGGCCCTTGGTGTCGCCCAGGGTGAGCAGGCCGTCGGAGGAGACGGCCTCGGCGACCTTCGCCGCGATGCTCTCGGCGGTCTCGTCGGACTCGAGGGTGATCTCGCGGGCTGCCATCTGGATACCGATCTTCACGTCCACGGCACCAACCCTAGTGCGCCCCGCCTAGTCCGTGCGGGGGTAGCCGCCGATGCCGCGCCAGGCCAGGCCGGCCACGAGCGCGGCGGCCTCGTCGCGGGCCAGGCCGCCGGCCTCGGTCAGCCAGAAGCGGGCACTGACCTGGGCCATGCCGACCAGGGAGACCGCCAGCAGCCGGGAGGCCTCGTCGGAGAAGCCGGTGTCCTGCTGGATGACGCCGGCGATGAGCGCCGCGCACTCGGTGGTGACCCGGTCGACCTGCTCGCGCACGGCCGGCTCGTTGGTGAGGTCGGACTCGAAGACCAGGCGGAAGGCGCCGGTGTCGTGGGCGACGTACTCGTAGAAGACGTCCATCGTCGCGCCCACGCGCAGCTTGTTGTCCTCGGTGGACTCCAGGGCGGCGCGGCAGTTGTCGATGATCTGGTCGCAGGAGCGGTCCAGCAGCGCGAGGTAGAGCTCCAGCTTGCCGGGGAAGTGCTGGTAGAGCACGGGCTTGGAGACGCCGGCGCGCTCGGCGATGTCGTCCATGGCGGCGGCGTGGTAGCCCTGGGCGACGAAGACCTCGAGGGCAGACTCGAGCAGCTGCGCCCGGCGCTCGCGCCGCGGCATGCGTGCCCCGCGGGTGCGGCTGCCGCCGACGTCCTGCTGTCCTGCCGTCACTGCGCTCTCCTCGCTACCTGCCGGTCACATCCGGCGGGGCAGGAGCCTAACGCCATGTCCAGGCTGCGGGTGGAGGCGGTGGCCGGGCGAGGACTGGGGGAACAATGGGGCGGTCCGCGGGCGTTCACCCGCAGACCCTGGACCCCAGCCCCCGAAGGCGAGGAGAACCCGTGAGCATCGAGCCGCTCGTGGAGCCGGCAGCAGAGCTGACCGTCGACGAGGTACGCCGCTACAGCCGTCACCTGATCATCCCGGACGTGGGGATGACCGGGCAGAAGCGGCTGAAGAACGCCAAGGTGCTGGTGATCGGCGCCGGTGGCCTGGGCAGCCCGGCCCTGCTCTACCTGGCCGCGGCGGGCGTCGGCACGATCGGCATCGCCGAGTTCGACGAGGTCGACGAGTCGAACCTGCAGCGCCAGATCATCCACACCCAGTCCGACATCGGGAAGTCCAAGGCGATCTCGGCCAAGGAGTCGATCGCCGAGGCGAACCCCTACGTCGAGGTGGTGCTCCACGAGGAGCGCCTCGACAACGACAACGTCATGGACGTCTTCGAGGGCTACGACCTCATCGTCGACGGCACCGACAACTTCGCGACCCGCTACATGGTCAACGACGCCGCGTACTTCCTCGGGATCCCCTACGTGTGGGGCTCGATCTACCGCTTCGACGGCCAGGCCTCGGTCTTCGCGCCCAAGCAGGTCGAGGGTGCTCCCTGCTACCGCTGCCTCTACCCCGAGCCGCCGCCGCCGGGCATGGTGCCCTCCTGCGCCGAGGGCGGCGTGCTGGGCGTGCTGTGCGCGTCCATCGGCTCGATCCAGGTCAACGAGGCGATCAAGCTCATCACCGGCGCCGGTGACCCCGCCATCGGCTCGCTGGTCATCTACGACGCGCTCGAGCTGAGCTGGCGCAAGCTGAAGGTCCGCAAGGACCCGAACTGCCGGCTGTGCGGCGAGAACGCCGACGTCACGGGCCTCATCGACTACGACGCCTTCTGCGGCGCGATCTCAGAGGAGGCCGCGGACGCCGCGGCCGGGTCGACCATCGCGGTCACCCAGCTCGAGCACATGCTCAAGGAGCGCGAGGAGGGCAGCCGCGACTTCGTCCTGGTCGACGTGCGCGAGCCCAACGAGTACGAGATCAACAAGATCCCGGGCTCGGTCCTGATCCCCAAGGGCGAGTTCCTCAACGGCAACGCCCTCGAGCAGCTGCCGTCGGTCGACTCCGGCACCCAGGTCGTCCTGCACTGCAAGTCCGGCGTGCGCTCGGCCGAGGCGCTCGCGGTCCTCAAGGGTGCGGGGTACGACGACGCCGTGCACGTCGGCGGCGGCGTGGTCGCCTGGGTGAACCAGATCGACCCCAGCCAGCCGTCGTACTGACCCCGGTGGGCCGGAGGCCCGGCCCGAGCAGCGGTCGTGCACTGAGTGCCCTCTCAGTGCACGACCGTTGCTACTCGTGGGTAAAAACGTGTTCCATCGGGTGTAGTCCACGCCACACGGGGTAGGTCGGCCATGTCCGTGCCGACCGCCTCGGGTCCGGCCCAGTGCTCCCTGGAGGAAGACACCCATGCGTACGCCCCGCCCCCTCGCCCGCCTCGCCGGGCTCGCCGCCCTTGCCAGCGCGACCGCGCTCGTCGCCGCGACCACGACCGTCGCGCCCGCCTCGGCCGCCCCGACCTGGGCGCCGGCCGACGAGGCCGTCCTCACCCCCGGTGTGCAGGCCTACACCGAGGGCGGCCAGTGCACGACCAACTTCGTGTTCACCGACGCCGCCGACAACGTCTACCTCGGCTACGCCGCTCACTGCGCCGGGCTCGGTGCGGCCACCGACACCGACGGCTGCCTGGCCGGCTCGCAGCCGCTCGGCACCGCGGTCGACTTCGTCCGTGGCGGCTCGCTGATCGGCGCCGGTGACCGCGTGGGTGGCGGCACCCTGGCCTACAGCTCCTGGCTGACCATGCAGGAGCGGGGCGAGACCGACGCCAACACCTGCGCCTTCAACGACTTCGCCCTGGTGCTCGTCGACGAGGCCGACGACGACAGCGTCAACCCGAGCATCCCGTTCTTCGGTGGCCCCACGGGCATCGACACCGACGGCGTCGGCGCAGGTGAGCAGGTCTACTCCTACGGCAACTCCTCGCTGCGCTTCGGCATCGAGCAGCTCTCGCCGAAGTACGGCGTCAGCCTCGGCACGACCGGCGACGGCTGGAGCCACCCGGTCTACACCCTGACCCCGGGCGTCCCCGGCGACTCCGGCTCGGCCTTCCTCAACGCCGACGGTCAGGCCCTGGGCACGCTGTCGACGCTCGCCATCGCCCCGCTCCCGGCCTCGAACGGCGTCGGCGACCTGGCCAGCGAGCTGGCCTACGCCCAGCAGTTCTCCGGCATCGAGGGCCTCGAGCTGGCCCTGGGCACCGAGCCCTTCTCCCCGGGGCTGTGAGCCTGCCGCTCCGTCTTCTCACCACCTGAGACAGGGCCCCGACCGCGTAGCCGGTCGGGGCCCTGCCTCGTTCTCCGGCCATGACGATGCTGCGCCCGCGTGCCCTCCCGGTCCTGCTGCTGGTCCTCGCCGTCGCCCTCGCGATGGTCGCGACGCTCGCCACCTCCGCCGAGGCGGCCCGCAAGAAGAAGCGCACGGTCAGCTGGGCGCCGGCCGCGACCGCGACGATCACCCCGGGCGTGCAGATGTACACCGAGGGCAGCCAGTGCACCGCGAACTTCGTCTTCACCGACCGCGACGGCGGGGTGTACGTCGGCTACTCCGCGCACTGCGCCGGGCTCGGCGAGGCCACCGACACCAGCGGCTGCGGCCAGGAGTCGGTGCCGCTGGGCACCCGCGTCACCTTCGAGCGCGGCGGCAGCCAGCTCTCCGCCGGCACCGTGGTCGGCACGGGGACGCTGGTCTACAGCAGCTGGGTGACCATGAACCGGCTCGGCACCACCGACCCGAACACCTGCGACTACAACGACTTCGCGCTGGTGAAGGTCTCCGCCGCCGACGTCGGCAAGGTCAACCCGAGCATCCCCGTCTTCGGCGGCCCCACCGGCATCGACACCGACGGCACCGCCGCCGGCGACCAGCTCTTCAGCTATGGCAACTCCTCGCTGCGCGGGGGCGTCGAGCTGCTCTCCCCGAAGTACGGCGTCTCGCTCGGCACGAGCGGCGACGGCTGGACCCACCAGCTCTACACCCTCACCCCGGGAGTCCCCGGCGACTCCGGCTCGGCCTTCGTCGACGCCGACGGCAAGGCGATCGGCACGCTGTCGACCCTGGGCCTGGCCCCGCTGCCGCTGTCGAACAACACCGGCGACCTCTCCCGCGAGCTGGCCTTCGCCCAGCAGCACTCCGGCATCCCGGGGCTGAGGCTGGCGCTGGGCACCGAGCCCTTCGCCCCGGCGCTGCCGGGCCTGGGGAGCCTGGCCGGTCTGCTCTGACCTCCTGAGCCCGGGCCCCTCCCGGCCCGGGTCCCTCCCCGGCGCTGCCTGTGGGTGCCATCGCCTAGGCTCGGTGACCTGCGACGCAGGCGGCGAGGAGGGCATCGTGCGACGGCAGGTCTCGGGCGACCACAGCGACCGCCTCCAGCGGGACGGCTACCTCGGCCACGTCCTGCGCGACCTGCTCACTGGTCGTGACCCGGACCCGCTGCTGGCCGAGCTCGGCTGGCAGCACCAGGGCCCCAGCGTCGTGCTCGTCGCCAGCCTCGACGCCCCGGGGGAGCAGCGCTGGGTCGAGCAGGGGCGCTTCGCCCGCTCCTGGCAGGCCGCCTGCCGCGACCACGGGTCCGCGCTTCCCTGCGCCGACCTCGGCACCGAGGTCGTCGCGGTGCTGCCGGTCACGGCTACCCCCGGTGCCCGCCGGGCGGGGGAGGACCTCGTGCACCGGGTCGTGGCCACCGTCGCCGGGGACCTGCAGGGCGCCTCCGGCTTCACCTGCGGGGTCAGCCGCGCCGCGCCCGACGGGACGGGCCTGGCCACGGCGTACGACCAGGCGAGGCGGGCCGCCGAGATCGGTCGCGAGCCGCACGGTGGTGGCGCCACGACGTTCTTCGACGACCTCGGCCTGGACCGGCTGCTCGCCGCGGTGCCCGACCCGCGGGTGCTGCGCGAGGTCGCGCGCGACGTGCTGGGGCCGCTGGCCGCCGACGACCCGGAGGCCGAGGGCCTGCGCGAGACCCTGCAGGTCCTGCTCGACTGCAACTTCAACGTGGCCGAGGCGGCGCGCGCCCAGTTCTTCCACTACAACACGATGCGCTACCGCCTGGCCAAGATCGAGCGGCTGGTCGGACCCGTGAGCAGCGACGCCCGGGTGCGACTCGACCTCGCAGTAGCCCTCCGGGTGTGGCGCTGACCTGCGACGATGCCGGGGTGACCCCGGACGTCCAGAGCAGCCTCTTCGCGGGCGCCGGTGCGTTGCGCGCGCAGTACGACGCCACCGACTGGTCCGCGACCCCGCTGGGCCCGGTGTCCGGCTGGACGCCGGCGCTGCGGGCCGCCCTCAGCGTCGTCAACGGGACGCGGTTCCCGGCCACCCTGCTGTGGGGGCCGGAGTGGGTCCTGCTCTACAACGAGCCCTACGCCGAGATGGTCGGCGACAAGCACCCGGTGGCGCTGGGACGGGCGTGCGCCGAGGTGTTCCCCGAGGCGATGCCCGACATCGGTCCGCTCCTGGAGCAGGTGAGCCGCCGCGGCGAGTCCACGTGGAGCCAGGACGTCCTGCTGCCCCTGAGCCGTGCCGGCTTCATGGAGGACTGCTGGTTCACCTGGTCCTACTCGCCGGTCCGGGGCGCCGACGACGTGATCGAGGGGGTCCTCGACATCGCCGTCGAGACCACGCAGCTCGTGCTCGCCCGACGGCGCAGCGAGCTCGTCGCCCGGCTCGTCTCCGCCCTGCAGGACGCCGAGGACGACCACGCCGTCGTCGAGCGGGCGGAGGTCATCCTCGCCTCCTCCGCGGACCTGCTCGAGGTCCGGGTGGTGAACGGCCCGGCGCCCGGCCCCGGGCTCACCCTGGATCCCGACACCCGCCGGCAGCACGGCACGCCCTGCGTCGTGGAGCTGCTCCAGCGCCACCCGCGCGCACGGGCCCGCCACCTCGCGGCGCGGCTGAGCCCCCGGCTGCCCCTGGACAGCGGCTACTCCGAGTTCGTCCTGTCCGTCGCCGCGGCCATCGGCTCCGCCTTCGACAGCGCCGCCGCAGCGGCCTCGGAGCGCGCCATCTCGGAGGCGCTGCAGCGCAGCCTGCTGACCAGACCCATCACAGGACCCTCCCTCGAGGTGGCCGTGCGCTACGAGCCCGCCTCGGACCTCGCGCAGGTGGGCGGCGACTGGTACGACTGCTACCCGCTGCCCGACGGAGCCGTGGCGATGATGGTCGGTGACGTCGCCGGCCACGACCAGACCGCTGCTGCGGCGATGGGCCAGCTGCGCAACCTCGCGCGCGGCGTCACCTACTCCGCCGACGTGTGGCGACCCTCGCAGGTGCTGCAGGACCTCGACCTGGCCATGCACGGGCTGGGCATGGAGGAGGTGGCGACCGCCGTGGTCGCCGTGCTCGAGGACCGGGGCCCCGAGGGCCAGCTGCTCCACTGGGCCAGTGCCGGTCACCCGCCGCCCCTGCTGCGCACGGCCGACGGCGCCGTGCACCTGCTCGACACCGAGCCGGGCCTGCTGCTGGGGCTCGACCCCTCGGCGCACCGGCTCGACCACCGGCTGCTGCTGGGTCCCGGCGACCTGCTGCTGCTCTACACCGACGGACTCGTCGAGCGGCGCGACGCCGGCATCGACGAGGGGCTGGACTGGCTGGTGCACACCGTCAGCGCGCACGCCGGCGCCGGTCCCGAGGAGCTCTGTGCGGTGCTGCTGGAGCAGGCGCGCACCCACGACGACGACCAGGTGCTGCTCGCGGTGCGCGCCTGCCCGTGAGCGCCCGGCAGGCCCGCCGCACGCCGGGGGTCGGCTAGTCTCTCGCCCGCACGACAGCGCCGGCCCGACCCGCCCGACGCCCGCCCCGACGCCACGACCGCTGGAGGACACCATCTCTCCCCGTCCCGACGGCGACCCCCTGGACGCACCGCACGGCACGCTGCCCATCGGGGTCGTCGTGGCCGGTGTGCAGAAGGCCGGCACCAGCACGCTCTACCGCGTGCTCGTCGCGCACCAGTCGATCGCCCGCGCACCGCAGAAGGAGTGGCACTTCTTCGACGACGAGTCGCGGGACTGGGACGACCCGGACTTCACCGGCTACGAGGTCGCCCGCCGGGGCCCCCGCGCCCGCGCGACGATGTCGGTCGACGCCAGCCCGTCCTACCTCTTCTGGCCCGGCGCCCTGGAGCGGATCCGTGCCTGGAACCCGGACGTGCCCGTGGTGCTGTGCTTCCGCGACCCGGTGGACCGAGCGTTCTCCCACTGGGTCATGAACCACACGCGCCGCCTGTCGCCCGAGGAGCGGCTCTCCTTCGCCGACACGGTGCGCATCGGCTACGACCCCGCCTGGATCGGTCGGCGACCGGAGGGCTGGAGCGACAAGGACCTGCGGACCCGCTCGGTGGTCGGCCGCGGCCTGTACGGCGCGCAGCTGGCCCACGCGCGCACGGTCTTCCCCCAGGAGCAGCTGCTCCTGGTCGACTTCCACGAGTTCGTCCGCGACCAGCACGCCACCGCGGAGCGGCTGGTCTCGAGGCTCGGGCTGGAGCCCTACCAGAAGCCGGTCGAGCCGCAGGCCCGCTCGGCCTCGCAGACCGGCTTCGAGGCCGCCGCCCCGACGGCCGAGGACATCGAGGTGCTGCTGGCGGCGTACGCCGAGGACCTGCCGCTCTTCTCGCGGCTCTCCGGCATCGACACCTCCTCCTGGACGACGGCGCGCCTGCTGCGCGGCGAGCTCACCCCCGCCGAGGTCGCCGAGCGGCTCGGCCGCAAGGCCGGTCTGCTCGGCTGAGGCACCAGTGCGCCGGTTCGGCGGACCCGGCGGTAACCACGATGCTGGCCGGGTGAGTCTCTACCGGGCCCTGCACGCGGTCGTCCCGCCCGTGGCGAAGGCGGTCTGGCGACCCCGGGTCACCGGCCTGGAGCACGTGCCGGCCAGCGGCGGGGTGGTGCTGGCCAGCAACCACCTCTCCTTCGTGGACTCGGTGGTGATCCCCGTCGTGGTGCCGCGCAAGGTGGTCTTCCTGGCCAAGTCCGACTACTTCACCGGCACGGGTGTGCGGGGTGCGCTGTCGCGGGCGTGGTTCGAGGGGCTCGGGATGCTGCCGGTGGACCGAGACGACCCGCGGGCCGCGCTGGGCTCGCTCGACACCGCGCTGGAGGTGCTCGGTCGGGGGGAGGCCTTCGGGCTCTACCCCGAGGGCACCCGCTCCCGCGACGGCCGCCTCTACCGCGGGCGTACCGGCGTCGCCCACCTCGCGCTGACCGCCGGGGTCCCCGTGGTGCCAGTGGGCCTGGTGGGCACCGAGCAGCTGCAGCCGGTAGGAGCCCGGGTGCCGCGGCTGGTGCGCGTGGACGTGCGCTTCGGGGCGCCGATCCCGGTGACCGGCCGGTTCGAGGGCGTGCCGCTGGGCCGCGCCCGCCGGGAGCTCACCGACGAGGTGATGGACGCGATCGCCGCGCTGACCGGGCAGGAGCGGGCGCCGGGCTACAACGAGCGTGCGCCCGACGCCTGATCCGCTCGCTCAGGAGCGGGTCCGGGGCGGGAGTGTCGGAACCGGATGGTCTGATGGCCCGGTGCCCCCAGTCGACCGCGTGACCGCCACCGGGCCGGCGTACGTCCTGGAGCGCGCGCCGGCGGCGACCGAGCGACCGCGCCTCGACGTCGACCAGCAGCGCGTGGTCGACCACGCGGGCGGTCCGCTGCTGGTGCTGGCCGGTCCGGGGACCGGCAAGACGACCACGCTCGTGGAGGCGATCGCCCGGCGCATCGAGGACGGTGCGCGGCCCGAGCAGGTGCTGGCGCTGACCTTCTCCCGCAAGGCCGCCGAGCAGCTGCGCGACCGGGTGACGGCACGCCTCGGGCGCACGATGAGCACCCCGCTGGCCTCGACCTTCCACTCCTTCGCCTACGGCCTGATCCGCGAGCTCGCGCCGGCCGAGCTCTACGAGTCGCCGCTGCGACTGCTCTCGGCGCCCGAGAGCGACGTCGTGCTGCGCGAGCTGCTCGCGCAGACCCCGGAGTCGGTGCGCTGGCCGCAGTCGCTCGAGCACGCGCTCGGCACCCGCGGCTTCGCCAAGGAGGTGCACGCCGTGCTCTCGCGCGCCCGCGAGAAGGGGTTGGAGGGGCCCGACCTCGCGCGCCTCGGCCGCGAGCACGGTGCCCCCGAGCTGGTCGCGGCCGGGCTCTTCCTCGACGCCTACCTCACCAACCTCGACGCGCAGGGCGCCACGGACCACCCCGACCTGATCCGCCGCGCGACCCTGGAGGCCGAGGTCCACCGCGACCAGCTGCGGGCGCGGCTGCGGCACGTCTTCGTCGACGAGTACCAGGACACCGACCCCGGCCAGGTCGCCCTGCTGCGGGCGCTGGCCGGCGACGGCCGCGACCTCGTGGCCGTCGGTGACCCGCACCAGTCGATCTACGCCTTCCGCGGGGCCGAGGTGCGCGGGATCCTCGAGTTCCCCACGGCCTTCCCGACCGCCGAGGGCCGGCCGGCCCCGGTGGTGGCGCTGCGCACCACCCGCCGCTTCGGGCCGCGGCTGCTGGTCGCCGCCCAGCGGGTGGCGGGTCGGCTCGGCCTGCCGGGCACGATCGACGAGGCCGCCCGCCAGGCGTTCCTCATGCCGCGCTCGGAGGCGACGGTCGAGGGCCGGGTCACGGTGCGCACCTTCGACACCGAGCGCGCCGAGGCCGAGCACCTCGCCGACCTGCTGCGCCGCGCGCACCTCGAGGACGGGATCGACTGGGACGAGATGGCGGTGCTGGTCCGCTCCGGCCGCAGCACCATCCCGCCGCTGCGGCGCGCGCTGGCCGCGGCCGGCGTCCCGGTCGAGGTCGCCAGCGACGAGCTCCCGCTGGTCCGCGACCCCGCCGTGCTCCCGCTGCTCGACGCGCTCCGCGCGGTGGTCCACCTGCACGAGGAGGACCCCGCCCACCCCGACCACGTCGGGCCGGCCCGGGCCGAGGCGCTGCTGACCGGTCCGCTGGGCGGCCTGGACGCCGGCGACGTACGCCGCCTGGCGCGACGCCTGCGCACCCGCGAGAAGGAGCGCGCCCACCGCGAGGAGCGCACCCCCCGACCCTCCCGCGAGCTGCTGCGCGCGTGCGTCCTCGACCCCGCCGTCCTCGCCGGGCTGCCCCACGGCCCCGAGGCCCCCGAGGTCGACCGGGTGCGCGCGGTCGCCGACCTGCTCGCAAGCACCCGGGCCGCGCTGGAGGAGGGCGAGTCCGCGGAGCACCTGCTCTGGCGGTTGTGGTCCGGCACCCCGTGGCCGGAGCGGCTGCGCCGGGCCGTCGAGAGCGGTGGTGGTGCCGCACGCCGGGCCCACCGCGACCTCGACGCGGTCTGCGCCCTCTTCGAGGTGGCCGCCCGGGCCGAGGAGCAGCGCGACCACCTCGGGGTGCGCACCTTCCTCGAGACGCTCGTCGCGCAGGAGATCCCGGCCGACACCCTGGCCGAGCGCGGCTCGCGCGGGTCCGCCGTGCGGCTGCTCACCGCCCACCGCTCCAAGGGCCTGGAGTGGCGCCTGGTCGTCGTCGCCCACGTCCAGCAGGACGCCTGGCCGGACCTGCGCCGACGCTCGACGCTGCTGCAGGCCGACCGGATCGGTGCGGGTAAGCTGGTGCCGCCGGTCAGTCGACGCGAGCTGCTGCTGGAGGAGCGCCGGCTCTTCTACGTCGCCTGCACCCGCGCCCGTGAGCGGCTGGTCGTGACCGCGGTGGCCTCGCCCGACGATGAGGGCGAGCAGCCCTCCCGCTTCCTCGAGGAGCTCGGGGTGAGCGTCGAGGCGGTCGTCGGCCGCCCCCGCCGACCGCTGTCGATGGACGGGCTCGTGGCCGAGCTGCGCCGCACCCTGGCCGACCCCGACACCAGCGAGCCGCTGCGCGAGGCGGCGGCCCGAAGGCTGCGCCGGCTGGCGGGGGAGCACGTCGGCAGCGGCGACCGCATCCGGCCGCTCGTCCCCCAGGCCGACCCCGGCGCCTGGTGGGGCACCCGCGCGGCCTCGCTGTCCCCGCAGCCGGTGCGCGACCCCGAGCAACCCGTCCCGGTCTCGGCGTCGGTCCTCGAGGCGCTCGGCCTCTGCCCGACCCGCTGGTTCCTGGCCGACGAGGCGGGCGGGGTGGTGCGCTCCCACCAGTCGGCCAACCTCGGCCAGATGGTGCACGCGCTCGCCGAGCGCGTCTCGACCGGTGAGCTCGACGCTGCGCCGGACGAGGAGGGCCTGGCGCTGCTGATGGAGCAGGTCGACGCGGTGTGGGGCCGGCTCGAGTTCCGCACGCCGTGGTCCCGGGCCCGCGAGCACGAGCGCATCCGGGTCGCGCTGACCCGCTTCCTGCGCTGGCACCACGCCAACCCCCGTGCCCTGGTCGGCACGGAGTCCCGCTTCACCACCGAGGTCGACCTGCCCGACGGCGAGCGGGTCCGGCTGATCGGGTACGCCGACCGGGTCGAGCTCGACCACGACGGCCGGGTCGTGGTGGTCGACCTCAAGACCGGGCGCTCGGCGCCCACGGGCCCGGCCGTGCAGCAGCACCTCCAGCTCGGCCTCTACCAGTACGCCGTGGACCGCGGGGCCGTCGACGAGGTGCTCGCCGCACACACCGGCAGCCCCGGCGTGGCGGGCGGCGCCGAGCTGGTGCAGCTCGGCCTCGAGGACGGTTCCGAGACCGCGACCGTGCAGCTGCAGGACGTCCAGCCCGACGGCGGGACCGCCCGTGAGGAGCTGCTGCGCCGGCTCCAGCACGCTGCGGTGATGCTGCGCCAGGAGAGCTTCCCGGCCGTGGCCGGCGCGCACTGCCGCGACTGCCCCTTCGTGCCGCTGTGCCCGATCAAGTCCGCCGGACCGGTGGTGGGGGCGCCGTGAGCCTGCTCGCCGACGGGCCGTTGGAGATCCGCACGCCCGAGGACCTCCAGCGCGCGATGGGCACCCCCTACGCGCCGAGCCCCCAGCAGTGGCGGGCGATCTCGGCGCCGCTGGCCCCGGCGGTCGTCGTGGCCGGCGCCGGCTCGGGCAAGACCACGCTGATGGCCGCCCGCGTGGTGCACCTGGTGCTCACCGGCCAGGTGCGCCCCGACGAGGTCCTCGGCCTGACCTTCACCACCAAGGCCGCGAGCGAGCTGCGCCAGCGGGTGCGCGAGGCGTTGCGCGCCGCAGGCGTCCTCGACGCCGACACCGAGGTCCCGCCGGACGGGGAGGCGCCCGACGACACCCTCGAGCCGACCGTGCTGACCTACCACGCCTACGCCGCCCAGCTGCTCTCCGAGCACGGGCTGCTCATCGGCCACGAGCCCGACACCCGCGTCATCACCGACGCCGCCCGCTACCAGCTCGGTGCCCGGGTGGTCGACGGCTGGACCGGCGACGTCCGCGCGCTGTCGGACCACCCGCCCACGGTCATCCAGAACCTCCTGGCCCTCGACAGCGCGATGAGCGAGCACCTGGTCGGTCCCGACGACGTGCGGCGCACCGACGAGGACGCCCGCCGCGGGTTCCTCCGCGCGATCGAGGAGGAGGCGGCCGGCAAGGGGCGCAAGACCTGGCGCGAGGCAGCCGAGAAGGCGATCCACGCCCTCGACCGCCGCGCGGAGCTGCTCGGCCTGGTCGGCGGCTACCGCCGGCTCAAGGCCGACCTCGGCCTCATGGACTTCTCCGACCAGATCGAGCTGGCCGCACGGCTGGCGCGAGAGCAGCCGGCTGTGGGCGCCGCGGAGCGGGCCCGCTTCAAGGTCGTCCTGCTCGACGAGTACCAGGACACCTCCGTCGCGCAGGCGGTCATGCTGGGCCACCTCTTCTCCGGGCCCGACCCCGAGCACGGCCGTGGGCACGCGGTCACCGCCGTCGGCGACCCCAACCAGGCGATCTACGGCTGGCGGGGCGCCTCGGTCTCCAACATCCTCGGGTTCGGGGAGACCTTCCCGGCCGCTGACGGCGGGCCGGTCCCGACGTACCCCCTCACGGTCAACCGCCGCTCGGACCGCCGCATCCTCGAGGTCGCCAACCGGCTCGCCGGTCCGCTGCTCGAGGCCTACCAGCAGGTCGAGCCGCTGGAGCCCAAGCCCGGCGCGGCAGACGGCACGGTCGAGGTCGCGGTGCACGAGACGCACGCCGACGAGCTGGCCTGGTTGGCGCAGGAGGTCGTGGCCGTCCACGAGCGCGGCGGCCGGTGGTCCGACGTCGGGGTGCTGTGCCGCGACAACCAGCACGCCGCGGAGGTCTTCGACGCCCTCACCGCCGCCGGGGTCCCGGTCGAGATCGTCGGCCTGTCGGGGCTGCTGCGGCTCCCCGAGGTCGCCGAGGTCGTGGCCTGCCTGACCCTGCTGCACGACGTCACGGCCAACGACGCCCTGCTCACGCTGCTCTCGGGGCCGCGATGGGCGGTCGGCCCGCGCGACCTGCGGTTGCTGGCCGAGCGCGCCCGCGAGCTGGCGGGCTTCTCGGCCCGCACCCGCCACGCCTCGGCGCTGGAGGAGCTGGTGGCCATCGCCGACGGGGTCGACCCCGCCGAGGTGCCCTCGCTCGACGACGCGCTGGCAGACCCCGGCGACCGGCCCTACTCCGAGGAGGCCCGCGAGCGGTTCGCCTTGCTGGCCGCCGAGCTGCGGCTGCTGCGCTCGGTGGTGGGCGAGCCCCTGCTCGACGTGGTGCGCCGGATCCTCGACGTCACCGGTGCCGACGTCGAGCTCGCCTCCGCGGTCAGCCCCGCAGCCGAGGCGCGCCGCGACAACCTCGACCTCTTCGTGCGCGCGGTCGCGGACTTCCAGGCCGTCGACGGCGCCGTGACCCTGCCTGCCCTGCTCGCCTACCTCACCGCCGAGGACGACCAGGGCAACGGTCTGGACCTGGCCACGCCCACGCTCGCCGACTCCGTCAAGCTCCTCACCGTCCACCGCTCCAAGGGCCTGGAGTGGGACACCGTCTTCCTGGTCGGCACCTGCGAGGGCCGCTTCCCCAGCAACCGCTCGCGCACCCTGTGGACCTCCTCGCCGGCCGTGCTCCCCGCGCCCCTGCGCGGCGACGCCGCCGACCAGCCGCAGCTGCTCGGCCACGACAAGGCCGCGCTCGACGCCTACCGCCAGGCGACCCGCGACCACGACGCCGAGGAGGAGCTGCGCCTGGGATACGTCGCGGTCACCCGCGCCGCCCACCGGCTCTGCGTCACGTCGTACTGCTGGTCCGAGCGCGCCACACCCTTCGGCCCCTCGGCCTACCAGCGGGTGCTCAAGGAGCAGCTCGAGGAGTGGGGGACCCCGCCGGGCACCTGGCGCGAGAAGCCGGTGAAGGGCGACCCCAACCCCTACGCCGCCGTCGACTCCTCCCGCCCCTGGCCGGTCACCACGGCCGGCCGGGAGGCGCTGCTGCGCCGCGAGGCCGCCCGCCGGGTCCGCGCCGCCGAGCCCGCTGCGCCTGACGAGGGCCTGGACATGATCGAGGCGGCGCGGGTGGCCGAGTGGGACGTCGAGCTCGACCGGCTGCTGGCCGAGGCGCGGCGCGACCGGGCGGCCCTCACCCGGGTGCGGCTGCCGGCGAGCCTCTCGGCGACCGCGATGTCGCGGCTGCGCGACGACCCCGACGGCTTCGCCCGCGACCTGGCGCGCCCCATGCCTCGTCCGCCGTCGTCCGCCGCGCGCTTCGGCACCCGGTTCCACGCCTGGGTGGAGGCGCGCTTCGGACAGCAGGACCTCTTCGACCCCGACGAGCTCCCGGGTCGCGGCGACGCCGGCATCGACGACGAGTCGGACCTCCAGGAGCTGGTGACGGCCTTCGAGACCGGCCCCTTCGGAGCACGGGTGCCGCACCGGGTCGAGGCGCCGTTCTCGCTGGTGCTGGCCGGGCAGGTGGTGCGGGGGCGGATCGACGCGGTCTATCGCGAGCCGGACGGCGGCTACCTCCTGGTCGACTGGAAGACCAACCGCCGGGCCGACGCCGACCCGCTGCAGCTCGCGCTCTACCGCCTGGCCTGGGCCGAGCTGCACGACCTCGATCCCGAGCAGGTGCGCGCGGCGTTCTACTACGTGCGCACCGGGACCGTCGAGGAGCCTGCCGACCTGCCCGGTCGAACGGCCCTCGAGGCGCTCCTCGGGGAGTCCTGAGGCGAGTCCTGGCCGCGGTTTAGTCTCGGGCCATGAGCGCTGTGGTGGTCGTCGGGGCAGGACCGGGGGTCAGCGGCTCGCTGGCCCGGCTGTACGCCGTGGAGGGCTGGTCGGTGGGCCTGGTCGGCAACGACGAGGCCGTGCTGGCCGACCTCGCCGCCACGCTCACCGGAGTCCGGGTCGAGCGCCGGGTCGCCGACGTGTCCGACCCTGTCGCGGGTCGGCAGGCCGTGGCCGACGTCGCCGAGCGGCTGGGCCGGGTCGACGTGCTGCACGTCAACCCCAGCGCCTACCGCGAGGCCGACCCGCTGCACCTGACCGTCGAGGACCTGCTGGCCGACGTGCGGCTGGGGGTCGGCACGCTTCTGACGGCCGTGCAGGCCGCCCACCCGTGGATGGGCCCGGGAGCCCGGGTCAGTGCCACGGGGTCGATGGCCGCCGACGAGCCGAACCACGTCGCCGCCTCGCTCGGCGTGCAGAAGGCCGGCCTGCGCAACCTCGTGCTCTCCCTCGACCGCACCCTGCAGGCCGAGGGCATGCGCGCGGTCTCGGTCACCGTGCGCGGAGCCCTGGCGAAGGAGGGGACGTTCAGCCCCGACGGCGTCGCGGCCGCGATCCTGGCCGCCACCCGCCAGGACGAGGCGGCCTGGCAGGCGGAGGTCAGCCACCCGTGAGCAGTGCTGCACCGTCGTACGCCCACCTGAGGATGGCCGCCGACGCGCACGACCGTGCGGCCCTGCGTCGCGCCGACGACGCCTGGCTCGAGGAGCGCTGGGCCGACCCCACGACCCGGGTGCTGGTCGTCTCCGGGACCCGGATCCGTCCGGTCGACGGCCGGGTCGACTGGATCTCCCCGGCCGAGGCCCCCGACGGACCCGGCGACCTGCGCGTGCTGCTGGGCGAGTGGCAGGACCGGGCGTGGTTCGCGGTCGTCACCGACGCCGCGGTGTCGAAGCAGGGTCAGGGATGGCTGCCGCTGCGCGGCCTGCTGCCGGCGCTCGCCGACGACGCGCTGGCCTACGCCCCGCTGGTCTTCCACGCCCTCGGCCTCGCCGAGTGGCTCTTCGTGACCCGCTACTGCCCGCGCTGCGCCGGGGCGCTGGAGCCGCGCCGCTCCGGCCACGAGCTGGTGTGCACCCAGTGCGGCAAGCCGCAGTTCCCGCGCACCGACCCCGCCGTGATCATGGTCGTGGCCGCCGGCGAGCCAGGCAGCGACGACGAGCGGTGCCTGCTGGGCCGCCAGGCGGTCTGGCCCGAGGGCCGCTTCTCCACGCTGGCCGGGTTCTGCGAGCCGGGGGAGACCCTCGAGGACGCCGTGCGGCGCGAGGTGCTCGAGGAGACCGGGGTCCGCGTCGGGGACGTGCAGTACTTCGGCAACCAGCCGTGGCCGCTCCCCGCCAGCCTCATGCTCGGCTTCGTCGGGCGCGCGACCAGCACCGAGATCGAGGTCGACCACGACGAGCTCGAGGACGCGCGCTGGTTCACCCGCGCCGAGATGCGCGAGCAGGCGGAGGCGGGCACGCTGGTGCTGCCCGGCGGGGTCTCGATCAGCCGCTCGCTGGTCGAGCACTGGTACGGCGGACCCCTGCCGGGTCAGTGGTGACCACGGCCGCGCGGCCGGTGTGATCAGGCCAGCGCGGCCAGCTTCTCCTTGACCTGCGCGAGCGAGGGGTTGGTCTGTGCGGTGCCGTCGGAGTACACCAGCGTCGGCACCGTCTGGTTGCCGCCGTTGACCTGCTCGACGATCAGCGCCGCGTCGGGGTCCTGCTCGATGTCGACGACGGAGTAGGCGATGCCCTCGCGGTCCATCTGGCTCTTCAGGCGGTGGCAGTAGCCGCACCACGGGGTGCTGTACATCGTCACGCTGGCTGTGGACGCGCTCATCGGGGCTGTCCCCTCCTCGATCTAGGCTGGTGGCCGTTCCCACCGACAACCTCACACGACCCGGAGTTGTTCCCGCCGATGCCCCCCGCCCCCACCCGTGCCGAGGCGCTGCTGGACGCGCTGGACCCCGAGCAGCGGGCGGTGGCCGAGGCGCTGCGCGGCCCGGTGCGGGTGCTGGCCGGTGCCGGCACCGGCAAGACCCGGGCGATCACCCACCGCATCGCCCACGGCGTCGCGACCGGCACCTACGCGCCGACCGAGGTCCTGGCGGTGACGTTCACGACCCGGGCCGCCGGGGAGATGCGCTCCCGGCTGCGCACGCTCGGGGCCGGCGGGGTCCAGGCGCGCACCTTCCACTCCGCCGCGCTGCGCCAGCTGCGGTACTTCTGGCCGCACGTGCACGGGGTCGACCTGCCGGTGCTCACCGAGTCCAAGATCGGGATGCTCGCCGGCGCCTGCCGGCGCCAGCGGCTGCGTGCCGACCAGGCCCAGCTGCGCGACCTCGCCTCCGAGGTCGAGTGGGCCAAGGTCTCCAACGTCGGCCCCGACGACTACGCGCGCATCGCCACGGCCCGGGGGCGCGAGGTGAGCGGGCTGGACGCCGAGACGGTGGGCCGGGTCTTCGGCGCCTACGAGGACGTCAAGCGCGCCGAGGGCCGGATGGACATGGAGGACGTCCTGCTGCTCACCGCCGGTCTGCTGGCCGAGGACGAGCGGGTCGCGGCGCAGGTCCGCCGGCAGTACAAGTGGTTCGTCGTCGACGAGTTCCAGGATGTCTCGCCGCTGCAGTCCGCGCTCCTGGACCTCTGGCTCGGCGGCCGCGACGAGATCTGCGTGGTGGGCGACCCCGCCCAGACGATCTACTCCTTCGCCGGCGCCAACGCCGACTACCTCCGCGACTTCCCGCGCAAGTTCCCCGGCACCACGTCGGTGGAGCTGGTGCGCAACTACCGCTCGACCCCGGAGATCGTCCGCACCGCGACGACGCTGCTGGCCGGCACCCCGAGCCAGGGCGTCGCCCTGCGCTCGGAGCAGCCGGCGGGCGCGGCGGTGGAGTTCGCCCCGCAGCCCGACGAGGTGGCCGAGGCCGAGGCCACGGCAGCGCGGGTCCTGGCGCTGCGCGACGAGGGTGTCGCGCTGTCGGAGATCGCGGTGCTCTTCCGGATCAACGCGCAGTCCGAGGCCTTCGAGGAGGCGCTCTCGGCCCGCTCCCTGCCCTACGTCATCCGGGGCGCCGGCCGCTTCTTCGAGCGGCCCGAGGTGCGCGAGGCCGTGACCCGCATCCGTGGTGCGGCCCGCAGCGCGCCGGGAGAGGACCTGGTCGAGACCGTGCGCTCGACCCTGGCGGGCATGGGCTGGACGCCGGAGCCGCCGCGCGCCCGCGGCCAGACCCGGGACCGGTGGGAGTCCTGGCAGGCGCTGGTCGACCAGGCCGAGGAGTACGCCGCCGGCGAGGGCACCGCGCAGGAGGACCCGCTCAACGCCTTCGTCGACGAGCTGGACCGCCGCGCCGCCGAGCAGCACGCACCGGTCGCCGAGGGCGTCACGCTGGCGACCTTCCACGCCGCCAAGGGCCTGGAGTGGGACGTCGTGTTCTGCGTCGGCCTGCAGGACGGCACCTTGCCGATCACCTACGCCGACACCCCCGCCGCGATCGAGGAGGAGCGTCGGCTGCTCTACGTCGGCATCACCCGCGCGCGTCGCACGCTGCGGCTGTCGTGGTCCGCGGCGCGCAACCCCGGCGGCCGCGGCAACCGCAAGCCCTCGCGCTTCCTCGACCCGGTGCTCCCGGAGTCGGCTCGCCCGGCGGAGCCGAGCGCGCGCCGCCGCGGGGCGATGACCTGCCGCGAGTGCGGGCGTCCGCTGACCACGCCGGCGGAGAAGAAGCGGGCGCGCTGCGAGGACTGTCCCGCCTCCTACGACGAGGAGCTCTTCGAGCGGTTGCGCGAGTGGCGCAAGGGGCGCGCCGACGAGGAGAAGGTGCCGGCCTTCGTGGTCTTCAACGACGCCACGCTGCAGCTGATCGCCGAGGTGCGCCCCACCACCGAGCGCGAGCTGCTCAAGATCAGTGGCATCGGCCGCTCGAAGCTGGAGAAGTACGGCGAGGACGTGCTCGGGCTGCTCGCCTGAGCGCAGCGGTCGCCGGCACCGGAGCCGCTCGGGCTGCCCCCTCGTGGCCCGTGGCCGCAGGTTGCCAGGAGAAAATCAAGAAATAGTCAATAAATGGTTTGCTCCTTACATCGTGCAGGCACTACCTTCCTGATCACGCCCTGAACACCCGCGCACCACGGTCCTGACAAGACCCGCGCCAGACGCACCTGAGGAGGTGGACCCCATGGAGAACATCACGCGCCAGACGACGGCTCAGACCCCGTCGCGCTTCGGCATGCCCGCATGCGGCCACCGCTGGACCCAGGTCCAGGGCTCCCTCCTCGAGGGTGCTGCCGTGCCGGCCGTCGTGCGTGATCGCGGCGCCAAGACCGGCGTCTTCGCCATCTACATCCCGGGTGACAACGCCTGGAGGCCACCGACCTGTTGAGACCAACAGTCACCGGCACCTCCAGGCCGCGGAACCCGACACCGGGATCCGCGGCCTTCGTGTTTCCCGGACCAGTCGAGCTGCGACCAGTCCCACGAGAGGAGGTGATCGAACCGATGACTGTCAGTGTCCTCGAGCTGCACGACGAGCTCGCCAAGGTCGACGACGAGACCATGCCCTGCCGGGTCAACAACCCCGAGCTGTGGTTCGCCGAGACCCCGGCCGACGTCGAGCGCGCCAAGGCGCTCTGCGTGGAGTGCCCCGTCCGCAGCCTCTGCCTCACCGGCGCCCTGGAGCGCCGCGAGCCGTGGGGGGTCTGGGGAGGAGAGCTCTTCCTGCAGGGAGTCGTCATCCCGCGCAAGCGGCCCCGCGGCCGCCCGCGGAAGAACCCCGTGGCCGCCTGAGCCGCCGTAGCACCCGCACCACCGCACCACCCTCCGAGCACCACCCACCGCACCACCCGAGAGAGAGACCACGAGATGTTCCCGCAGACCGAGACCCTGGCTCGCGCGCAGATCAGCGCCCGCCTGGGAGAGGCGCAGCGCCGGCGCCAGGGCCACGAGCTCGCTCGAGCCCACCGCTTCAGCCGACGCGCCGAGCACGCCGCCGTGCAGGCTCGACTCGCCCTCGCCCGAGCGCTCTGAGCGCAGCACCGCACCACGAAGAAGAGACCACCTGACATGCACAACGACACGATCCGGAGCACCACCATGGAACTCATGAACGAGAACCTGGCCCGCGCGCAAATGTCCGCGCGCCTGGGAGAGGCGCACGAGCTGCGACGGGGCCACCAGCTGGCCCGTGCCAAGCGCCTGGGCCGCAAGGCCGAGGTCGCCGCTCAGCAGGCGAGGCTCGCCCTCGCCCGCGCCCTCTGACGAGGACGGGCTGCAGGCACGACACCATCGGCACCTGATCGCGGGTGCCACCCGGGAGCCGGGGCAACGACGGAGAGTCCGTCGGGGCCCCGGCTTCCCGGCATTTCGGGACACCGACGCACCGCGGGCGGAGCCTCGGCGTCGTAGGCTCCAGCATGCTCACCTGCGACTTCTGCGGTCGGCGCGAGGACGACGAGGCCGCGGTCCTGCGCTGGAGCACCGCGGTCGAGGACGGACGACGACACCGCTACTGCGAGACCTGCTCGCGCGAGCACCTGCGCTCGATGGAGGGCAAGCTGGCCCCCGAGCACTGGTGAGCGGCCAGCTCGGCCCAGCCGCAGCCGCACCGCGGGTGCCGCAGCCACTCCTGCCGCTGCGGTGAGGGGTCGGGGCCCAGTCGCACCGTCGCCGACCAGGTGCTCGGCCGCTCCCCGTCGACCCAGCGCAGCACGTCGCGGACCGCCCAGGCCAGTGCCAGCTGCCAGAGCACGGGGTCCAGCGGGACGGGTGCGGTCACGTCCGTCTGCTGCTCGAGCACCAGCGGCCGGCGTGGGTCGAGGTCGGCCAGGTGCGCATCGAGGCAGCGCAGGCAGGCGGTGCGGCCCGGCGCGACGAACGGTCCGAGCACGACGTGGTCGAGCTCGCCGTGCACGAGCAGGTGCGGGCGGTCCTGCTGCGTCAGGGTGTCGACCTCGGAGCGGTGCGGCTGTCGCTCCCGCAGCACCAGCACCACGTCGGGTGGCCCGGTGCGGGTCGGGACGCCGGCGGTGGCCAGCAGCCGCTCCACGGTGACCCGCTCCGGTGAGGGGCCGTCCACGGCCACGACCGCCTGGCGGCGTACGGCCCAGCGCGCCGCGGCGCCGGCCGGGTCCGCGCACCACGTGGCCGCGAGGGCGGCGCGTTCGACCGGCCCGGCGGCGTACGACGCCAGGCTGGTGCGCAGGGCGGGACCGTCGACGAGCAGTCCGGCGGTGTGCAGCCGGCCCAGGGCGAGGGCGGTGCCGGGGGAGTCACGCAGGTCGGCCGCGAGCGGCGATCCCTCCTGCAGGGCGCTGAGCACCCGGCGTACCTCGGGGGTGTCGGGCAGGACGGCGGCTCGTGCGTCGAGGCCGACCTGGAGGTGTTGGGCGTCGCGTCGGGCCACGGCGGTGCCGGGCAGCAGCCGCGGCTGCCCGGGGAGCGGACCGGCCGGTGCGTGGGTCGGGGTCATGACCGTGGTCTACCCGGTCCGTGACGTCGGCGCCGCCGCTCCTCCACAGGCCGCCGGGCTCCATGCCCGGGGGCGGAAAGCACAGGACCGGCACCCGCCGTGAGGCGTGTGCCGGTCCTGGGTGGTCCTCCCGGTGAGGCTCAGGCCTTGCCGAGGATCCGGTTGAGGTTGGTCGAGCAGACGGGGCACACGGCCTTGGCCATGCGGGTGCCCTTGTCGTTCACCTTGACCTCCCCCTCCGCCTCGCGCTTCTCCTTGCACTTCACGCAGTAGAACTCGCCGCTCCAGGTCTCCGCCATGACGGCCTCCTTGCCTCTGTCTCACTTCGGTCGTCGCGGCGGGGAGAGTGAGGGGAAGCCCGCCGGGGCCAGGCGGTCTGCCGCCGGCCGAGACGACCCTACGGCACGCTCAGCCAGGCGTGCGACAGGCGCCCCCCAGCGGTGCGCCGAGCGTGTCGGCGCGGGGGAGCCGGACGCTGGTTGGATGGGGTGCCATGAGCACCTCGACGCCCGGGCCCGCTCCGGTCCCCGCCCTGTCCCACCTGCGCCTCGAGCGGCCCTCCGAGGGGGTCGCCGTCCTGGTCCTGGACAACCCCGACATGCGCAACGCCATGTCGGAGGAGATGACCTCCTCGTGGGTGGCGGCGCTCGAGGCTCTCTCCGTCGACCCGACCGTGCGCGTGGTGGTCGTGACGGGGGAGGGGAGCGCGTTCTCCTCCGGCGGCGACACCGCGTGGATCGCCAGCGAGCCCGAGGCCGGGGTCGACCGGCTGCGCTCGCGGATGCTGCCCTTCTACCGCGCGTGGCTGAGCATCCGGCGCCTGGAGGTGCCGACGATCGCGGCGATCAACGGTCCGGCCATCGGGGCCGGGCTCTGCCTGGCCCTGGCCTGCGACATCCGGTACGCCGCGGAGGGCGCGCGCATGGGTGTCCCGTTCGTGCGGCTCGGGCTGCACCCCGGCATGGCCGGCACCCACCTGCTGCCCGAGGCGGTCGGGGTGGCCGCGGCACGGGACCTGCTGCTCACCGGGCGCCTGGTGCGCGACGACGAGGCGGTCCGGCTCGGTCTGGTCTCCCGGGTGCTCCCGCCCGGGACCTTCCTCGAGGAGGTCCTCGAGACCGCCCGGGGGATCGCGGGGACCGCGCCCATCGCGAGCCGGCTGACCAAGCTGGCGCTGCTCGACGGCGGGCACGCCGACTTCGAGGCGGCGCTGCAGTGGGAGGCGCTCGCGCAGCCGGTCACGCTCGCCACCGCAGACCTGCAGGAGGGCATCGCGGCGGCGCAGGAGAAGCGCGCGCCCCACTTCCGCGGGGTCTGACCCCGGCTGCGCTCCTGCCCCGAGAGCTGGTGCGGGCCCCCGGCCGGCACCGTAGGTCTGCCTTCCCCTTGCGGACCTCCGGAGCCGGACCCGGGGGCCCGTCTGCGCGGGACGCTAGGCGTCGGTGGCGAGCGGGGTCAACGCGGCGCGGCGATTCGCCTCCCCACCCTGTGGAGGACGCTGTGGACGACGCTGTGGAGACACGCCCGGAACCCGTGGAGGAGCACCGCGTGCCTGTGGGCGGGACCTGTGGAGGAGCGACGGGCCGCAACGCCCGTCGCCGCACCTGACCTGGGCGGACGTTCCTCCACCGGGTGTGGAGGGAAGAGGATGGGGGCCATGACCAGACCGCAGGAGTACGCCGACGGTCCGATCGCCGCCCTGCGCCGGGTCGCGTTCCTGCTCGAGCGCGGCCGGGAGGACACCTACAAGGTCAAGGCCTTCCGCGGTGCCGCCGCCGCGCTGCTGCCCCTGGACCCCGACGACGTCGCGGCCCACGTCGAGGCCGGCACCCTCTCCTCGATCCCCGGGATCGGTGCGAGCTCGGCCGCGGTGGTCGCCGACGCGGTCCGCGGCGTCCTGCCCGACCGCCTGGCGCGGCTCGAGGCCGAGCACGGCGGCCCGCTGGCCCAGGGGGGCTCCGAGCTGCTCGCGCAGCTGCGCGGGGACCTGCACTCGCACTCCGACTGGTCCGACGGCGGCTCGCCGATCGAGGAGATGGCCTTCACCGCGATGGAGCTGGGCCGGGAGTACCAGCTGCTCACCGACCACTCGCCGCGTCTCAAGGTCGCCCGCGGGCTCTCCGCCGAGCGGCTGGCCCGCCAGCTCGACGTCGTCGACGCCGTCAACGACCACCTCGACGCCACGGGCGCGGGGGAGGGCTTCACCCTGCTCAAGGGGATCGAGGTCGACATCCTCGACGACGGGTCGCTGGACCAGACCGACGAGCTGCTCGCCCGCCTCGACGTCCGGGTGGCCAGCGTCCACTCCAAGCTGCGGATGGACGCGGACGCGATGACCCGACGGATGCTCGCCGCGGTCCACAACCCCTTCGTCAACGTCCTGGGCCACTGCACCGGCCGGTTGGTCACGGGCGGGCGCGGGAAGCGCCCCGAGTCGGAGTTCGACGCCCGCGCGGTCTTCGAGGCGTGCGCGGAGACCGGCACCGCGGTCGAGATCAACTCCCGACCCGAGCGGCGCGACCCGCCGACCCGGCTCCTGGAGCTCGCCCGCGACCTGGGGTGCCTGTTCGCGATCGACACCGACGCGCACGCGCCCGGCCAGCTGGACTTCCTGGCGTACGGCGCCGAGCGGGCCGCGGCCGCGGGCATCGAGCCGGACCGGATCGTCACGACCTGGCCGAAGGACCGGCTCCTGGAGTGGGCCGCGGTCTGACCCGGACCGGGTCCGGGCCGGGTACAGGTCGCACAGGTCGGCGCGGGTGTCCGGCGAGGTCCCCGGCGCGGGCGGCGCGCCGGGCTAGTGTCGAGCCATGACGGCGGTCGAGGTGCGCAGGTCCAAGCGCCGCCGTCGTACGGTCTCGGCCTACCGCGAGGGCGACCGGATCGTGGTGCTCGTGCCGGCCACCCTGACCCGGGCCGAGGAGGCCGAGTGGGTCGACACCATGGTGGCCCGGATCGAGCGGGCCGAGGCACGCCGCCGGCCCAGCGACGACGCGCTGATGGAGCGCGCGCTGTCGCTGTCGGACCGCTACCTCGGCGGGATCGCCGTGCCCGAGTCGGTGCGCTGGGTGGACAACCAGTCGAGCCGCTGGGGCTCCTGCACGCCGGGCGACCGCACCATCCGGCTCTCTACCCGGCTGCAGGGCATGCCGACCTGGGTCATCGACTACGTCCTGGTGCACGAGCTGGCGCACCTCATCGAGACCCACCACAACGACAGCTTCTGGGCCTGGGTGGACCGCTACCCCCAGGCCGAGCGGGCCAAGGGCTACCTCATGGGCTGGTCGGCCGCGGCCAAGCTGGAGGACCTGCCCGAGGGCCACGTCGACTGAGCCCGCCTGGTTCAGCGGGCGGCGGACCCCGACCGGGCCAGCGCGATGAGCGCGTGCATCTCGTCCTCGAGCTCCGGCAGCGCCGAGAGGTGGAACCACCGCACGTCCAGCGACTCCTCGCTGGTCTCCGGCCGCGCCGCGAGCGGAGCCCGAGCGACGTAGCGGACGTCGAGGTGCTGGACCGGGCCGCGGGGGTCGCAGAACGCGACCGTGTGCTCGCTGAGCTGGGCCGGCCCCGGGTCCACGCTCAGCTCGGCCAGCCCCGACTCCTCCAGCCCCTCGCGCCGGGCGGCGGCCAGGAGCGTGGCGTCCCCGGGCTCGAGGTGGCCACCGAAGTGGAACCACCGACGTGCCTTGCGGTGCAGGTTGAGCAGCACGTGCTCGCCGGTGCGGTCGACGACCAGGACCCCGGCCGTGAGGTGGTCGGGGAAGCAGGACCGCGCCACCCCGTCCTCGTGGGCGCGCAGGTGCCCGACGAAGCGCGTGCGCAGCGCCTCCTGGGCGGCGTCCGGTGCCGTCCAGCCGTCGAGGGTGCGCAGTGCGTCGGCGTGCAGGGCGTCCGCGTGCAGGCTCACGCGGTCGGGGAACCGTCGCCGGTCCCGCCCTCGCCGCCGTCGCCCTCGTCGGGGCCGTCGAGGAGCTTGCGCAGCTCGGCGTCGAAGTCCTCCTCCGACAGCGAGTCCGGCGCGGTGGCGTCGGCGCGGAAGCCCAGGGGGTCGTCGAGATCGGCCGCGGTGGGCAGCAGGTGCGGGTGCATCCAGACGCCGTCGCGGCCCTCGATGCCCTGCCGGGTGCGCAGCGAGCCCCACAGGGTGGAGGCGTCGCGCAGGCGCCGCGGGCGCAGCTCGAGCCCGACCAGTGCGGCGAAGGTGTCCTCGGCGGGACCGCCGGCGGCGCGGCGGCGGCGCACGGCCTCCTGGAGCTTGGTGGCCGACGGCATCCGCTGCGCCGTGGCCTGGCCCACGACCTCGTCGACCCAGCCCTCGACGAGCGCAAGGACGACCTCCAGCCGCTGGAGGGCGGCCTGCTGCACCGGCGACTTGGGGATGTCGAACATGCCGCCCTCGACCAGGCGCTGCATGGCGGCCGGGTCGGTCGGGTCGATGCCGCGCAGCTGCTCCTCGACCCGCTCCTGGATGGCGTCGGTGTCGATCTGGATGCCGCTGGCGTAGTCGGTGACCGCCTCGACCACGTGCTCGCGCAGCCACGGGACGCCGGCGAAGAGCCGCTGGTGGGCGGCCTCGCGCAGTGCGAGGTAGAGCAGCACGTCGTCGTCGCTGACGTCGAGGCCCTCGGCGAACGCGGCGACGTTGGCCGGCACCAGCGCGGCCCGGCCGGCCGGGGCCAGCGGGACGCCGACGTCGGAGACGCTCAGCACCTCCTGGGCCAGGGTGCCCAGGCCCGAGCCGACCTGCGAGGCGAGCATGCCGCCGATGACCTTGCCGAGCATGCCCAGCAGCGGCCCGGACATGGCGCGGGCCTCCTCGGGCAGCGCGTCGGACAGCGCGTCGACCGAGCGGGCGGCGATCGGCTCGACGAGGTGGCGCCAGACCGCGGCGGTCTCCACGACCCACTCGGCGCGGGACCAGGCGGTGGTGCTGGTGATGCCGGAGGGCAGGTCCGTGGCGTCGTCGAGCCAGTGGTCGGCCAGCCGGACGGCGTCGGCGACGGCGTCCTTCTGCTTCTGGGTGGGGCTGGGGTCGGGCTGCTGCGCGACGACCCGTCGCGCGGTGTCGAGCGCCAGCTCCCAGTTCAGCGGGCCGTCGTAGGGCTGGAGCATCGCCTGGATCTGGCCGAAGAGCTGACCGAGGTCGGGCATCTGCCCGCCCGCGCCGCCCAGCTGCTGCCCGAAGGCCTGGAACTGCTGCTGGAAGTCCTTGCCGAAGGCGCCGCCCAGGCCACCGCCGAGCCCGCCGCCGGCCATGCCGCCGAAGAGCTGCTCGAACGGCGTGCCCTTGAAGGGGTTGGGCTGCTCGTCCTCGCCGCGGCCCTCGTGCTCGCCTGTGCCGTCGTCGCCACTGCTCATGGGTCCACGGTACGCCGGGCGGCAACTCGCTACGGTGTGCCGGTGACCGACTCCCAGCCCCAGGACCAGCCCGTGGGCGCGACCCCGGACCCGTCGTCCCGCGTGCGCCTGGTCGACGTGCGCGACACCCCGCTGGACGTGGCGGAGGTGCTGGCCGCCATCGCCGACGAGCACGCCGGTGGGGAGACGCTCTTCGTGGGGCGCGTGCGCGACCACGACGGCGGCCGCGGCGTGCTGTCGCTCGACTACTCCGCCCACCCGACCGCGCTCGCGCGGCTGCGGGACGTCTGCGAGCAGGTGGCGGCCCGGCACGAGGTGCGCGCCGTGGCCGCGGTCCACCGCGTCGGCGCCCTGGCGATCGGCGACGTCGCGGTCGTCGTCGCGACCTCGGCGGCCCACCGCGGCCAGGCCTTCGACGCCAGCCGCGACCTGATCGACACCCTCAAGGCGGAGGTGCCGATCTGGAAGCACCAGCGCTTCGCCGACGGCGAGGAGGAGTGGGTCGGGACCCCCTGAGCCGCGACCGACGGGTCTCGGGTGGACGCGGCACGCCTGCGCGACGACGTACCCGCTCTCGCTTAGCCTGCGAGTCGTGGAGATCCTGCTCTGGCTGCTGCCCGCCGCCCTGGTGACGGTCGTGGCGATGTGCTGGGTCGGCTGGGTCGGTCGCGAGCGGCCCGAGCCCGACCGCGAGGTCCTGCTGCGCCGCCTGGAGAAGGGGCTCTCCTCCGGGACCCCGGTGCGGTACGCCGCCGCGCGGCCCGAGCGCGACCGCAGCACCGGCATCGCGGTACGGCGCTCGCGCGGGCGCGGCGACTGATGACCTGGTCGGGGACCCCGCCGGCCCGTCTGAGGGTCTGCTGAGGACTCGGCAGGACCGTGCACGCCCGGTTGGCGCCGGATGAGAGGGTGACCTCATGTCCCAGCGCACCCTGGCCGCGCTCCTCGCGGTGCCCCTGGTGCTGGCGATGCTCGTGGCGGCCGCCTTCACCGAGCTGCCGTACGCGACGTACGCCCCCGGACCGACCGTGGACGTGCTCGACCAGCCCAACGGGTCGGAGACGATCGCGGTCCGCGGGGTGAAGACCTTCCGCGACAACGGCCAGCTGCGCCTGACGACGGTCAGCGTGAGCCCGGTCGGGGACCGCCTGAGCCTGCCGGAGCTGATGTCGGCGTGGTGGTCGGGCGACCGCGCGGTCTACCCCTACGACTACGTGCACCCCGAGGACGTCACCCCCGAGGAGGACGAGCGCGAGGGCGCGGTCTCGATGGTGACCAGCCAGGACGTCGCGATCGCCAACGCGCTGCGGGCCCTGGACTACGAGGTCGAGCCGACCCTCCAGGTCGCCTTCGTCGTGCCGGACTCGCCCGCCGACGGCGCCCTGGAGGTGCGCGACGTGCTGCTGCGGGTCAACGGCGAGGAGATCACCGACGCCGAGGAGATGGTGCGCACCATCCAGGGCACCGAGCCCGGCGAGCAGGTCACGTTCCTGCTCGAGCGGGACGGGGAGCGCCGCACCGTCTCGGTCACGCCGCGCGAGGAGGAGGACGGTGTGGTCCGGGTGGGGTTCACCCCCGGCCAGGGCTTCCGCTACCCGTTCCCGGTGTCGGTCAACATCGACCCCGACATCGGCGGCCCCTCTGCGGGCATGATCTTCGCCCTCGGCATCTACGACACCCTCACCGAGGGCTCGCTGACCGGCGGGGGAGCGGTGGCCGGCACCGGCACCATCGACCTCGACGGTGCCGTCGGCCCGATCGGCGGCATCCAGCAGAAGATCGCCGGCGCCGAGCGCGACGGTGCCGAGCTGTTCCTCGTGCCGGCCGACAACTGCGCCGACGCCGCCCAGGTCGACGACGGCGCCCCACGCCTCGTGCGGGTCGAGACCTTCGAGGACGCCCTGTCCTCGGTCCAGGCCTGGGCCGAGGACCCTGACGCCGACCTGCCGACCTGCGAGGAGGACGCGTGAGCGAGCCCCTGGACCCCGAGACCCCGCGCGTGGGGGACCTCGACGTCGACCCGGCCCTCGCCTCGGCGGTGCTGGAGATCGAGCAGCACGCCAGCACCCTGGGCTGGGACCAGCCGGCGAAGCTCTTCGCGCTGGTCGACACCGCGCAGCTGGTGCAGCGCGAGCCCGCGCTGGCCGCCGCGATGGGCCTGGACGACGCTGCCGAGCAGGGGTCGTTGACGGCGGTGGAGCAGGACGGGCTCGACCCCCGCACCGCGCTGGAGCGCTCGCTGGAGACCATCACGTGGCCGGCGGACGTCACCGGCTGCGCGGCCGTGGTCGAGCGCACGGTGCTGCCGCCCGAGGCCGACGCCGAGATCCCCGAGGACCCCGCGGAGGCAGCGTCGTACGCCGCCTCCCACCCGCACCGCCAGGAGCTGCGCCTGGTGGCCGGTGCGACGCGCGCGGGCGCGACGTACTGCGCGATGCGCTTCCGCAGCCACGACGACGACACCAAGGTGGTGGGAGGGACCGACCTGGTGCCCGCCCTGCTCGAGCTGCTGGCGGCGACGCTGGCCGAGACCGACCCGACCGACGAGGAGCACGATCGACCGTGAGCAGCACTGCGGAGACCCCCGACCTCCCCCCGCCCCCGACCCGCAACCCGCGCTCGCGGGCGCTGGTCATCACCGGGGTGGTGCTGGTCGTCGCCTTCTTCGGCCTCACGACCTTCTCCGGCTTCTACACCGACCGGCTGTGGTACGTCTCCGGCGGCTACGGCGAGGTCTTCTCCACCCTGCTGTGGACCCGGGTCGGCCTCTTCGTCGCAACCGGTCTGGTGATGGCGCTCGTGGTGTGCCTCAACATCGTGCTGGCCTTCCGGCTGCGCCCGATCTTCGTCGGCATGGGCGACCCCAACGGGATGGGCCGCTACCGCGACGCGATCACCCCGATCCGCCGCTGGGTGGTGCTCGGCATCGGCGCGGTGCTGCTGGTCTTCACCGGCACCTCCGGCGCCGGCCAGTGGCGCACCTTCCTGCTGTGGCGCAACGGCGGTGAGTTCGGCAGCGAGGACCTCTACTTCGGACGCGACATCGGCTTCTTCGTCTTCGACCTGCCCTGGTACCACTTCGTCGTCGACCTGGCGATGGCCGTGCTCGTGCTCTCGGTGATCGCCGCGGCACTGACCCACTACCTGTACGGCGGCATCTCGCTGCAGGCCTCGGCCGGGGAGCGGATGAGCGGCGCCGCGCAGGCCCAGCTCTCGCTGCTGGTCGGCCTGTTCGTGCTGGCCAAGGGCGTGGACTACTGGCTGGACCGCTTCGACCTGCCCAGCGAGACCGGCAGCCTGATCACCGGCATCACCTACACCGACGACAACGCGGTGCTGCCGGCGCGCAACATCCTCATCGGCATCTCGGTCATCTGCGCGATCCTGTTCTTCCTCAACGTGTGGCGCCGCACCTGGATGCTGCCCTCGATGGGCGTCGCGCTGCTCGCGCTCTCGGCGATCCTGCTCGGGCTGATCTGGCCCGGCATCGTCCAGCAGTTCCAGGTCCGCCCCTCCGAGCTGGACCGCGAGAGCGAGTACATCGGACGCAACATCGAGGCGACCCGGGCGGCCTACGACCTCACCGACGTCCAGATCGAGCCCTACACGCCGGAGGCGTCGATCGGGGCCACGCTGGCCTCGCTCGACGGGCAGACCAAGTCCACGCCGCTGGTCGACCCGCAGGTCGTGCGGGCCGCCTTCGAGCAGACGCAGCAGGTGCGCGGCTACTACTCCGTGGCGCCGGTGCTGGACGTGGGGCGCTACGAGATCGACGGCACCGACCGGGCGCTCGTGCTCGGGGTCCGCGAGCTCAACCAGGACGGCATCTCGGACCAGAACTGGACCAACCTCCACACCGTCTTCACCCACGGCAACGGCATCATCGCGGCGTACGCCAACCAGCGCGGGCGCGACGACCGCAGCCAGCTCGACACCGAGTCGGCCGGTGACACCGCCGCGGGCCTGGAGTGGGCGCAGGGCACGCAGGCCAACGAGAACGACCTGCAGGAGGCCACCGGCGGCTACGAGGACCGGGTCTACTACGGCGAGAACAGCCCGGAGTACTCCATCGTCGGCAAGCCGAGCCCGGACGCCGAGGACTACGAGCTCAACCTGCCGCTGCAGGGATCGGAGGTCGGCGCCTCGACGACGTTCGAGGGCGAGGGCGACGCCCCGGTGGGCTCGACCTGGAACAAGCTGATGTTCGCCATCAAGTTCGGCGAGACCAACTTCCTGCTCTCGGACCGGGTCAACGAGAACTCCCGGGTGCTCTTCGACCGCGACCCCACCGAGCGGCTGCAGAAGGTCGCCCCGTGGCTGACCGTGGACTCCGACCCCTACCCGGCGATCGTGGACGGCCGGATCCAGTGGATCCTCGACGGCTACACCACCACCGACCGGTTCCCGGGCGCGGAGAAGGACTCCTACTCCGACATGATCGACGACGCGCTGGCCGACGCCACGACGGGTCTGCAGACGATCCCCACCGACCAGATCAACTACATGCGCAACGCCGTGAAGGCGACCGTGGACGCCTACACCGGCGAGGTCGTGATCTACGAGTGGGACACCGAGGACCCCCTGCTGAAGGCGTGGATGTCGGCCTTCCCGGGCGTGGTGCAGCCGATCGAGGAGATCCCCGACGAGCTGCGCGAGCACCTGCGCTACCCCGAGGACCTGTTCAAGGTCCAGCGCTTCCAGCTGGCGCGCTACCACGTGACCGACCCCAGTGACTGGTACCAGTCGAACAACCGCTGGGAGGTCCCTGAGGACCCGTACGCGCAGCGGACCTTCCAGCCGCCGTACCGCCTCTTCGTCGACGGCCCGACGGTGGCCGGTGAGGAGGAGACCTTCTCGCTGACCTCGGTCTACACGCCGTTCCGCCGCGAGAACCTGGCCTCCTTCGTCTCCGTCGACTCCGACGCCACGTCGGAGGACTACGGCACGATGCGGGTGCTGGAGCTGCCCAACGAGCAGACCCCGGGCCCGAACCTGGTGGCCAACCAGTTCGCCTCCGACGAGGAGGTCGCCTTCGAGCTGGCCCAGTTCGACCGCTCGGGCGCCCGGCCGGTCTACGGCAACCTGCTGACGCTGCCTGTCGACGACGGGCTGATGTACGTCCAGCCCGTGTACGCCGCCCGCCAGCTCTCCGACGCCAGCTTCCCGATCCTGCGCTTCGTGCTCACCAAGTACGGCGACGACATCGGCATCGGCTCCACCCTGCGGCTCTCGCTGCAGGACCTACTCACCAACGCCGGTGGCGGGACGGGCTCGGTCGACCCCGAGCCGGAGGACCCGACCGAGGGCAACGTCGACCCGGAGCCGGAGCAGCCCGAGGAGACCGACCCGCCGCTGGAGGGCTCGGCCGCCGAGCAGATCCAGCAGCTGCTCACCCGCGCCGAGGAGGCGTTCACCGCAGCCGACGAGGCCCTCGCCGAGGGCGACCTGGCGGCGTACCAGGAGAACGTCGAGCGGGCGCAGCAGCTGATCGAGCAGGCGCTCGCGCTGCGGTAGGACCCCGATTTGGCCGTGTCGGTGGGCCCTGTGTAACGTGGGGTTCACCGACGCGGGGTGGAGCAGCTCGGTAGCTCGCTGGGCTCATAACCCAGAGGTCGCAGGTTCAAATCCTGCCCCCGCTACAAAGTAAAACCGCAGGTCAGAGGCCGTTTTCGGAGTTATCCGGGAGCGGCCTCTGGCCGTCTCCGGAGCAATTTGTCGGCAATTTGTCCGCAGACGGCGCTTGGATCGCAGTCATCAACGTCTCCCACTGACCCACCGCGGATCAGCTCGTTTCATGGTGTTTCTGGGTCTGATGAGCGGGGTCCCGGCTTCCCTGTGCGGGTCGGCGAGCACGTGGGCAGACGAGCGAAAACCTTCTGTCGACAACGCGTGACATTGGTCAGGATCGGGCTGAACCTGGGTCCAGGAAGCACGCCCACTTCGGTGGCCGTGGAGCCGACGTCCCGCTGTCGTCTCGGAGCGCCGCGACAGCAACGAGTCAGTCGGGGAGAGACAACCCCGCATCCGAGCCCCCAGGGGCGCGAGGCGTCGGATCTGTAGCCCGCGCTAGGTCCGGGGGAGAACCCCGGCTCGGTAACTTCACTCCTGTAGGGATCAAGGGTCCGGCCAAGCTAAATCTGGCACCGGCTTGTACCCCGTGAAGAGATGGAAGAGGGTGCGAGACCCTCCCGCCCTGTCAACGGTGGACACCGCTTTTGGCCCTATGGGATGGGTTAGGGCGAAGTGTGCCCACCACAATCAACCCCCCCAAGCCCGCACTACCGGCCGGCTCACTTTTTGGAGTGCTTCGTGGCCCGACGAGGAGCCAGCGTTCTGACTTCACGGGCAGCTCGCGCACGCCAGTGCGCCGCGTCAGCGGCGCACTCCTGCGTCGCACGCGAAGTTCCGCGACGAAATCCTTGGCGTCTCCGAGATGTGGCCAGACCATGGAAACCAGGCAGGAAACACACATGAACTTGAGGGCTTGAGAGATGAGTGATCTGGCGTCTGCCCGCTACCGGGCAGCGGTCGCGGTCGAGATGCGTCTAGCAGGCTCGAGCTACGACGACATCTCACAAGCTCTGGGTTTCGCCAACAGGTCAGGCGCATGGAAGGCGGTCGATAGGACCCTCGGGCGCATTCAGGACCAGAAGGCCTCCGCCTACTTCGCCGAGACGATGAACGACCTGGACATGCTGCATGAGCGAGCTTGGGCAGCCGCCATGGCCGGTGACCTCAAGGCGATCGCGACCTGCCTCCGCGCCGGACGGATGAAGCGGCGACTGGCCGGCTGCACGTGTGCGAATGCGCAGAAGGGGCGAAGAGTCTCAGGGACTGCTGCACGATCAGGTGACAGTTCGGGTTAGGCAGCCTGGACGGCTTTGGTGGTCATGATGGTTTCGTACTCGACGGGGGTCAATCGTCCGAGACCGGGCTGTCGACGGCGCCGGTGGTAGG
>NZ_BAAGUS010000016.1:0-91081 GCF_054781275.1 Nocardioides ginkgobilobae
AAGAGTTACGGCGGCCATAGCGAGAGGGAAACACCCGGTCCCATCCCGAACCCGGAAGTTAAGCCTCTCAGCGCCGATGGTACTGCGATCGCGAGGTCGTGGGAGAGTAGGACGCCGCCGGACATACACTCCGTAGGGGCCACCGCAAGGTGGCCCCTACGTGCATTTTCAGAGAGGAACGACCAGACGTGGCTCACGAGCGCTCCGGCAACCAGAAGCCCGGTCGAGGCGGCCGTCCGTCGGCAGGAGGCAGCTCCTCGGGAGCACCCCGAGGACGCGGCGGTGCCGGCGGCTCCAAGCCGAGCAGCAAGGGCGGCCGTGATGGCCAGGCGCGTGACGGTCAGGCCCGTCGCGGCGCCGACCAGCGCGGCGGGGAGCGGCGCAGCGACGGCCGCGGACCCTCGCGCGGAGGTCCTCGCGACCGGGGTGCTCGTGACGAGCGTGGCCCCCGGACCGCCGACCAGGCCGTCTACGACGGTCCGGAGCTGCCGGAGGACATCACCGGCAAGGAGCTCGATCGCGCCGTGGCCAACCAGCTCAAGGGTCTGCCCGAGAAGCTGGCCGCCCGCGTCGCCCGTCACCTGGTGGCCGCCGGGCAGTTGGTGGACGAGGACCCCGAGACCGCCTACCAGCACACCCTCGCCGCACGCGCCCGCGCCCCGCGGCTCGCAGTCGTGCGCGAGGCCGCCGGCGAGGCGGCGTACGCAGCCGGGCACTACGCCGAGGCGCTCGCGGACCTGCGCGCGGCGAAGCGGATGAACGGCGCCACCGACTACCTGCCGATCATGGCCGACTGCCACCGGGCGCTCGGTCAGCCCGAGCAGGCCGTGAAGCTGGCCCACAGCCCGTCGGTGGCCAACTTCGCCTCGCCGGCGAAGGCAGAGATGACGATCGTCGAGGCCGGGGCGCGACGTGACATGGGGCAGCTCGACGCGGCGCTGCGCGTCCTGGAGCAGGCGCCGCTGATGTCCAAGAGCCGCGAGTCCTGGGTGGTGCGGCTGCGCTACGCCTACGCCGACACCCTCGAGGCCGCGGGTCGTGCGACGGAGGCGCTCATGTGGTTCCACCGCACGGACGCGATCGACGCCGACGAGCTGACCGATGCCGCCGCTCGTGCGGCGGTGCTGGAGAAGGCCCAGGACCAGTCGGGCGCCTGAGCCCGACCGCGCCTGACGTGTCCGCGGCGCACGCGGTGGGCGGTCAGGACGCGGTGGGGGGCACGATCGCCACCACGGCACGCGTGCCCGCCGGACTGGTCCCGACCTGCAGCCCGCTGCGGAAGGTCAGCGACACCCGGCCGACGTAGGCGGCACCCGCCTCCTGCCCGATCACCCGGACTACCAGGGAGTCCCCGGGGCGCAGCTGCTGCCCGGTCGGGTCGACCAGGTCGGAGCAGAAGGGGGCGGCGTCCGAGGTGACGCTGACCGAGCCACCCCGGCACAGCAGGGGCACGACCTCGACCGGGACGGTGGCCTCGGTGCGCACGTGCACGCCTCCGAGGCGCAGGGTGCGGTCGACCTCGCTGCCGGAGACCATCCCGACGTACACCGCGCGACCCGGCGTGGTCACCGCGGTCACATGTCCCTCACGCACCGGCAGGTCGCCGGGGTGGGTCGCCCACCAGGACACGGTGACCAGGAGCACCGCCGTGGCGGCCAGGCCGACGACGACGCCGCGCCAGCGGCTCCGGGCGACGCCCAGCGAGGGGGCCGGACCCGCGGCACGCTCCCGGTCAGCGGGGGAGTCGTCGGGCTCGGCCATGCAGGCAGCGTAGGGCCACCCCACCCCCGGGAGTCTTGACCGCTCGGGGGGCGGGCGGCTTGACTGCGCGGACCGCACCCACCCGTGGCATCGGGGTCACGGCTGAGGCGAGCGGGGACGGAGGAGCCGTGCTGAGGTTCTCTGGTGCCGGGGTCAGCGACGTCGGTCGTCGTCGCAGCCACAACGAGGACGCGGCCTACCTCGCTCCCTACGTCGCCGTCGTCGCGGACGGGGTCGGTGGAGCGGCGGCCGGCGAGGTCGCCTCCGCGACCGCGGCGTACGTCGTCGCGGCCACCGCCCTGGCGCGCTTCGGCGCGCCGCCGGGGATCGTCGTGCGGGAGGCCGTCGCCGAGGCGCTGGCGTCGCTGCAGGCAGGGGTGGCGCAGGACGAGAGCCGCCAGGGGATGGCCACCACGCTCACCTGCGTCGCCACGGACGGCAGCACGGTCGCGCTGGCCCACGTCGGGGACTCGCGGGCCTACCTCTGGCGCGACCAGAGCCTCGCGCGGATCACCCGCGACCACACCTACGTCCAGCAGCTGGTGGAGGACGGCACGATCTCCGCCGAGGACGCGCTGGCCCACCCATGGCGCCACGTCGTGATGCGCTCCCTCCACTCCAGCGCCGAGGTCCCGCCGGAGTCGGTGGCTGCAGACGTGGTGCTGCTCGACCTGGCCCCGGGCGACCGGCTGCTGCTGTGCAGCGACGGTGTCAGCGACCTGGTGCCGCAGCGTCGGATCGCCGAGGTCCTGCGGCTGGGGATGCCCGGCGCCGCTGCGGCGGTCCTCGTGCAGCACGCGCTCGAGGCAGGGGGACGTGACAACGCCACGGCCGTGGTGCTCGACGTCGAGGACGGACCTCGGGTGGTCGGCACCGGCACGGCGCTGGGCGCGCTGACCGACCTCGCCAACATCGTGGATCCGGCCAGCGTGCACCTGTAGGTGGGGGGTCGTGAGCCCTGCCACACTACGCAGCGTGAAGGACGTGAAGAGGCCCGCGCTGGAGGGCAACGTCGCGGTGCGCGACGGTCGACGGCTCAGCTTCGCCGAGTACGGCAGCCCGCGGGGGCCGGCGATCGTGTGGATGCACGGCACCCCCGGTGCGCGTCGGCAGATCCCGCTCGAGGCGAGGGCGTACGCCGAGGAGCACGGGCTCCGGATCATCGGCATCGACCGGCCCGGGATCGGTTCCTCCACGCCACACCTCTACCCGAACCTCGTGGACTGGACCGCGGACCTCGTGCTGCTGCTCGACGCCCTGGCGGTGGACACCGTCCGGCTCGTCGGGCTGTCCGGGGGAGGCCCGTACGTCCTGGCGGCGGGCGCTGCGCTGCCGGAGCGGGTCGAGGGCGTGGCCGTCCTCGGCGGTGTCGCTCCGGTGCTGGGTCCCGACGCTGCCACCGGCGGGATCATCCAGCTCGCCCGCTGGCTCTCGCCGCTGCTGCGGGCCGGCCGGGTCCCGATCGGCGTGGCCCTGACCCAGCTGATCCGCCTGGCGCGCCCCGTGGCCGGCCCCGGCCTGGACCTCTACGCCGCGGTGCAGCCCCCGGGGGACAAGAACCTCCTGGCCCGCCCGGAGTTCAAGGCGATGTTCCTCGACGACCTGCTCAACGGCAGCCGCTTCCAGACCAGCGCGCCCATCCACGACCTGATCCTCTTCACCCGCGACTGGGGCTTCGCCCTGGCCGACGTGCGGGTGCCGGTGCGGTGGTGGCACGGCGACGACGACCACATCGTGCCCTTCCACCACGGCGCCCACGTCGTGGACCGGTTGCCCGACGCGACCATGCACGTCATCGACGGCGAGAGCCACCTCGGCGGTCTGGGCATCGCCGAGGAGGTGCTGTCGACCGTCATGTCGCTGCAGGGTGTGGCCCGGTCCTGAACGCCGGTCCTGATCGCCGCCCTGAGCGCCGCGCCGGGCCCGGCACTGGTGCTCAGCAGCCTCATCCGTCACAATGGGCACCGGAACCACCACAACTGCACAGCCACGACCGTGCTGACCTGACGTCCGGGTCATCTCGACGGCGAGCCCGCTGGGGAAGGCGTAGCTCGCGCCGGAGATGAAGGAGGTCCAGGTGACCACGACGACTACTGCCACCCGTGCCGCCACGAGGGGCGTCCTCTACGTGCACTCAGCGCCGTCGGCGCTGTGCCCGCACGTGGAGTGGGCCGTCGGCGGCGTCCTCGGTGCGCCCGTGCACCTGGAGTGGACCCCGCAGCCCGCGCAGACCGGCGCCTACCGTGCCGAGCTCTCGTGGACCGGTGCCGTCGGCACCGCGGCCGACGTCGCGTCGGCGCTGCGCGGCTGGAACCACCTCCGCTTCGAGATCACCGAGGAGCCCACGTCCGGCTCGGAGGGCAGCAGGTACTCCTACACCCCCGAGCTCGGTGTCTTCCACGCCGTCACCGGCCTGCACGGCGACATCATGATCCCCGAGGACCGGCTCAAGGCCGCCGTGGTCAAGGCCGCCCTCGGCGACGTGACGCTGCTGCACGAGATCGACAAGCTGCTCGGCAAGCCGTGGGACGACGAGCTGGAGACCTTCCGGCACGCCGGCGACGGCGCGCCGGTGCGCTGGCTGCACCACGTCGTGTGAGCCACGCGCGGCAGCGCGTCGGTCTCAGCCCAGCCGCAGGCTGAACCTGGTGGGGTCGATCCAGCCGTCGAAGGTGTCGAAGCCCACCTTGTAGGTGAACTTGCCGCGCAGGCGGAACTTCCCCGGCACGGTGTTCTCGCGGCAGAAGCGGAACCGGTCCTTGCCCCGCTTGGGGTCCGCGCCGTCCAGGAGGCCGCTGGAAGCAATCGTCTCGCCGCGTCGGTCGACCAGGAAGGTCTCCAGCGCCCAGGTGTCGGCGTCCTCGGGCGGGGTGATCTTGTAGCGGTAGCGGTAGTTGGCGCAGCCCTCCTTGAGGGTGCCGTCACCGCGGAAGGTCTTCGCGAACTCGGCGAACGGATGGTCCTTGGCGGCCCCGGCGGGGCTCACCGGCGCCAGTGCGAGGGCGAGCACCAGCCCGAGCAGGGCCGTGGCGACGGCGACGGGGGCGAGCATCCGCCGGGTGGCCGGCTGGTGCGTCGTCATGGAGGACCTCCCTGTGATGGACGTCATCACAACGTCGCACACGGGTCCCAGGTTACGCACATGCCCGTCCGCTCCGCGGTCAGGAGGGCGGGCTACAGCGGGATGTTGCCGTGGTGGCCACGGCGCACGCCCTGGGACTGGACCGCCTCGTCGATGGCCCTGGCGATGGCGCTCCGGGTCAGCGCCGGGTCCACGACCTCGTCGACGACGCCGATCTCGACCGCCCGCTCGACGCCGCCGGCGATCCGCTCGTGCTCGGCGGCCAGCTCGGCCTCCACCTGGGGCCTGATCTCGGGGGAGACCTCAGCCAGGCGGCGCCGGTGCAGGATCCGGATCGCGGCCACCGCGCCCATGACCGCAACCTCCGCGCCGGGCCAGGCCAGCACGCGAGTGGCACCGAGCGAGCGGGCGTTCATGGCGATGTAGGCGCCGCCGTACGTCTTGCGGGTCACGAGGGTGACGCGGGGGACCACGCACTCCCCGAAGGCGTGCAGGAGCTTGGCGCCGCGGCGGACCACGCCGTCCCACTCCTGGCCGACGCCGGGCAGGTAGCCCGGGACGTCGACGAGCACGACGAGCGGGATGCCGAAGGCGTCGCACATGCGGACGAAGCGGCTGGCCTTCTCCGCCGACATCGAGTCCAGGCACCCGCCCAGGCGCAGCGGGTTGTTGGCGACGACCCCGACGGTGCGCCCGCCGAGACGGCCCAGCGCGGTGACGATGTTGGGGGCCCACCGGGCGTGCAGCTCCTCGACGGTGCCCTCGTCCAGCAGCTGCTCGACGAGGGGGTGCACGTCGTAGGCGCGCTTGCGCGACTCCGGCAGCAGTGCACCGAGGTCGCGGTCCTCGACGTCGGCGACCTGGAGGCTGCCCTGCGCGGCGAGCAAGGTGGCGAGCGAGCGGGCCCGCTCGAGCGCCTCCGCCTCGGACTCGGTGAGGACGTGCACGACGCCGGAGCGGCGTCCGTGCGGCTCGGGGCCGCCGAGCCGGCGCATGTCGACGTCCTCGCCCGTGACCGAGCGGACCACGTCGGGCCCGGTCACGAAGATCCGGCCCTCCGGGCCGAGGATGACGACGTCGGTGAGCGCGGGGCCGTACGCCGCGCCGCCGGCCGCGGGGCCGAGCACGACCGAGACCTGCGGCACCCGGCCGGAGGCCTGCGTCATGACCTGGAATATCCGCCCCACGGCGTGGAGGCTGAGCACGCCCTCGGCGAGGCGGGCACCGCCGGAGTGCCAGAGCCCGATGATCGGGACTCGGTCGGTCAGGGCGCGGTGGTAGGCGTCCACGACGACCCGGCAGCCCAGGTCGCCCATCGCACCGCCCATGACGGTCGGGTCGGAGCAGAACGCGACGACCGGGGTGCCGGAGACGGTGCCGACGGCCGCGAGCATGCCCGAGTCGTCGACGGGGGAGATCAGCTCGAGCGAGCCGGGGTCCAGCAGCGCGGCGAGGCGCTGCAGCGGGTGCCGCGGGTCCTCCTCGCGAGCGGAGGGTGCGGTGCCGGCCGGGCGGGGCCGCGGCACGACCTGGGTGTCGACGCTCATCAGATGCTCCCGAAGGCCACGGCGACGTTGGCGCCGCCGAAGCCGAAGCTGTTGTTGAGGGCCACGATGTCGCCCAGCGGCAGGTCGCGCTGCTTGGTGGCGATGTCCAGCTCGACGCGCGGGTCCTGGTCGTCGAGGTTGATCGTGGGCGGGCTGGTGCGGTGGTGGACCGCGAGCACGGTGGCGACGGCCTCGAGCGCGCCGGCACCGCCGAGCAGGTGGCCGGTCATCGACTTGGTCGAGGTGACCACCACGTCGGTGGCGTGCGAGCCGAGCGTGGCGTGGAGCATCAGGCCCTCGGCGACGTCGCCCTGCGGGGTCGAGGTCGCATGGGCGTTGACGTGCGCCACGTCCGCGGGGTCGATGCCGCCCTCGCGCAGGGCCCGGGCGATCGCCCGGGTGCCGCCGCGCCCCTCGGGGTCGGGCTGGGCGATGTCGTGGGAGTCGGCGGTGACCGCGGCACCGAGCACCGTGGCGTAGATGCGCGCCCCCCGGGCCCGGGCGTGCTCCTCGGTCTCCAGCACCAGGGCACCGGAGCCCTCGCCGAGGACGAAGCCGTCCCGGGCGGTGTCCCAGGGCCGGGAGACCGTCGTCGGGTCCCCGCCCTCCGGGCCGCTGGCCGTCTTCGACAGCGCCATCATGTTGGCGAACGCCGCGATGTTGAGGGGATGGATCGCCGCCTCGGTGCCGCCGACCACGACCACGTCGGCACGGCCCAGGCGCAGCTGGTCCAGGCCGAGCGCGATCGCCTCGTTGCCGGACGCGCAGGCGCTGACCGGGGTGGAGGCGAAGGCCCGCGCCCCGACGTGCAGGCTGACCTGCGCGGCGGGGGCGTTGGGCATGAGCATGGGGACCGCGAGCGGGGAGACCCGGCGCGGGCCCTTCGCCAGCAGCGTGTCGTAGTTGTCCAGCAGGGTGGTGACCCCGCCGATGCCGGAGGCGAAGGCCACCCCGACGCGGTCGCCGTCGAGCCCGCCCTCGCCCACCGCGCCGTCCAGCCCGGCGTCGGTCCAGGCCTGCATGGCCGCGACCATCGCGAGCTGTGAGGAGCGGTCCAGGCGGCGGGCCTGGACCCGCTCGAGCACCTCGGTGGGCTCGACGGCCGCCCGTCCGGCGATCCGGACGGGCAGGTCGGCGGCCCACTCCTCGGTGAGCGCCCGGATGCCCGAGCGCCCCGCGAGCAGGGCCTCCCAGGTGGAGGGCACGTCGCCCCCGACGGGCGAGGTGGCCCCGAGGCCGGTGACGACGACGCGCGTGGAGGACATCAGGAGGCGGCGCGCTCGATGTAGGCCACGGCGTCGCCGACGGTCTTGAGGTTCTTGACCTCGTCGTCGGGGATGGAGACGCCGAACTTCTCCTCGGCCGCGACGACGACCTCGACCATGGACAGCGAGTCGACGTCCAGGTCGTCGACGAAGGACTTGTCCAGCTGCACGTCGTCGGTGTCGACGCCGGCGACCTCGTTGACGATCTCGGCGAGGTCGGAGCGGATCTCTTCGGTGGTGGCCATGCGTGGGTCCTCTTCTGGTGGTGGGTGGTGACGGGTTCTGCTGCGGGTGGTGCGGTCCCGGACCGGACTGGTCAGGGGACGACGACGACCTGGGCGGCGTACGCCAGGCCGGCGCCGAAGGCGATGAGCAGCGCGGTGTCGCCGGGACGGGCGTCGCCCTCGGCGATCATCCGGTCCAGCGCGAGCGGGATCGAGGCTGCGGAGGTGTTGCCCTGGTCGACGATGTCGCGGGCGATGCGCACGGTGTCGGGCAGGCGCATGGAGCGGGCCATGGCGTCGGTGATGCGCATGTTGGCCTGGTGGGGGACGAAGCAGTCGAGGTCCTCCACGCCCAGCCCGGCGCGGTCCAGCGCCTGCAGGCCGACCTTGGCCATCGTGAACGACGCCCACCGGAAGACCGCGCTGCCCTGCATCACCAGGTGCGGCATCCGGGGGCTGTCGGAGGCCAGGACGTCGCGCCAGTCCTCGCGGCTGCGGATGAGGTCGAACTGCTCGCCGTCGGAGCCCCAGACGACCGGGCCGATGCCCGGGGTGTCGGCCGGACCGACCACGGCGGCGCCCGCGCCGTCGGCGAAGATGAAGGCGGTGCCGCGGTCGGTCGGGTCGGTCATCTCCGAGAGCCGCTCAACCCCGACCACGAGCACGTGGCGGGCGCTGCCGCCGCGCACCAGGTCCGAGGCCAGGGCGATGCCGTGGCAGAAGCCGGCGCACGCGGCCGAGACGTCGTACGCCGCTGCGCCGTCGGTGCCGAGCTCGTGGGCGACCGCCGTGGCCAGTGCCGGGGTCTGCAGCAGGTGGCTGACGGTGGCCACGATGACGCAGTCGACCTGTCGGGCGTCCAGGCCCGCACGCTCGAGCGCCTGGCGACCGGCGGAGACCGCCATGACCTGCACCGTCTCCTCGGGCGTGGCCCAGCGCCGGCTCTCGATGCCGGAGCGCTGGCGGATCCACTCGTCGGAGGAGTCGATGCCGGCGACGACCTCGCTGTTGGGCACGACCCGGCCGGGGCGGTGGGCGCCGATGCCGAGCAGGCGCGCGTGGGCGGCGCCGCGATGGTCGCGCAGACCCGTGGCGGGGACGGGCATCAGGCAGCGCCCTCGGGGTGCAGCCGCAGCAGCGGCTGGCCGGGGGAGACCAGGTCGCCGTCCTCGACCAGCCACTCCACGACCTGGCCGCCGTGGGCGGCGGTCACCGAGACGGTGTCGCGCAGGCTGGCCACACCGCCGATCGGGGCGCCGGCGGGCAGCACGTCGCTGTCGGCGGCCTCGGCGTCGAGGTGGAAGGTGCCCTTGGCGGGCGAGACCACCATCCGCCAGGTCGGGGAGGTCTCCATGCCGGCCGACTCGCCGTGCCGCTCGCAGAACGCGCGGGCGTCGTCGAGCTGGTCGGGGTGCTTGAGGGCGAAGGTCTCCACCCCCGGGAGCTGGCGCTTGAGGATGCCGGTCAGCGTCCCGGCGGGCGGCATCTCGAGCACCCCGGTGACGCCGAGGTCGGCCATCGTCTCCATGCACAGGTCCCAGCGCACGGGGGCGGCGATCTGGCCGACGATGCGCCGCAGCACCTCGCGGCCGTCGTGGACCACGCGGCCGTCGCGGTTGGAGATGACCCGGGTGCGTGGGTCGTGGACCGAGACCGAGCGGGCGAGCGCGCCGAGGTGGTCGACGGCCGGTGCCATGTGGTGGGTGTGGAAGGCGCCGGCGACCGCGAGCGGCATCAGCCGCGCCTTCGCGGGCGGGTCGGCCTGGAGCGCCGCGAGCTGCTCCAAGGTGCCGGCCGCCACGACCTGCCCGGGGCCGTTGTCGTTGGCGGGGGTGAGCCCGTGCCGCTCCAGGCTGCCGAGCACCTCGTCGCGGTCCCCGCCCAGGAGGGCGGTCATGCCGGTGGGGGTGGCGGCGGCGGCCCGGGCCATCGCCAGGCCGCGCTCGCGGACCAGGACCATCGCCTGCTCGGCCGTGATCGCCCGGGCACCGGCCGCGGCGGCGATCTCGCCCACGCTGTGGCCGGCGACGGCGCCGATCCGCTCGAAGGCGTCGGCGGGGTGCGGGAAGAGCTGGAGGGCGGCCACCAGGCCGGTGGCGACCAGCAGCGGCTGGGCCACCTCGGTGGCGCGGATGGTCTCGGCGTCGGAGGTCGTGCCGTGCTCGACGAGGTCGAGACCGGCGACGGTGGAGAGCCAGCGGAAGCGGGCCTCGAAGGCGGGATCCTCCAGCCAGGGCACGAGCATGCCGGGGGTCTGGGCCCCCTGGCCGGGGGCGACGATGACGAGCACGTGCTCCACTCTGCCTGGTGGGAGGTCCACGAATCGCGCGGGACCTGCACGAAGTTCCAGGCCGCGTAGTTGTGGGGTTCCTACAACGAGTGCCGGTCAGGCCCCGGCGCCGTCGGACGGGCCCGCGGCGTCGTCAGCGGCCTCGGCGGCCTGCGTGGGACGCAGGGGTACGTCGGGGCGCACGCGTCCGGACTGGCGCCCCAGCACCAGGGCCAGCTGCAGCACCAGGCCGCCGCGCGGGGTGATCGGGTCGTGGCCCGTGAGCTCGGTGATGCGCCGCAGCCGGTAGCGGACGGTGTTGGCGTGCACGAACAGCGCACGGGCGGCCGCCTCGATCGAGCGCGCGCCCTCCAGGTAGGCGTGCAGGGTCTCCACCGCGCCGCTGGAGCCGAGCAGCGGGAGGTAGACCTCCTCCACCAGGTGCCGGCGGGCGTGTCCGTCACCGCCCAGCACCCGCTCGGGCAGCAGCTCGTCGGCGAGGACCGGCCGCGGCGCGTCCGGCCAGCCCGCGGACGTGCGGAGCGCGGTCTGGGCCGCGCGGGCGGAGTGCTGGGCCTGCGCGAGGTCGGAGACGACCGGGCCTACGACGACGGGTGCGCGCTCGTCGAAGGAGGCCAGCAGGGCGGTGGCCGCGGAGCGGGGGTCGGTGACCCCGCCGAGCAGCAGCACCAGGCGGTCGCCCTGGGCGGCGCACAGCGCGTCCAGGCCCTGGGCACGTGCCAGGTGGCGGGCCTGGTCGAAGACGTCGGCCTCCGAGCGGCTGGCCGGCAGGTGGCCGATCACGACCGCGACGTCGCCGCGGGACTGCCAGCCCAGGGCACTGGCGCGGGAGAGCAGGGTCTCGTCGGTCTCCGAGCGGAGTACGGCGTCGACGACGAGGGCCTCCAACCGGGCGTCCCAGGCGCCGCGGGACTCCGCCGCCCGCGCGTAGACCTCCGCGGTGGCGAAGGCGACCTCGCGGGCGTAGCGCAGGATGGCGGCGTGGACGGCGTCGGCGTCCTCGCCCTCGAGCACCTCGTCGACCGAGGCCTCGACCACGTCGATGGTCAACCGCACCAGGTCCACGGTCTGCTGCAGCGTGATGACACCCGTCAGGGCCCGCGGCGCCGCCCCGAACACCGAGGCCGCGAGCTCGGTGCCGCCCTCGGGTCCGCCGGAGGCGTGGGCGGCGTCGGCGCCCGCGGCGTACCACTCCACGAAGCCCTGGACGCCCGCCTGGACGATCAGTCCCACCCACGAGCGGTCCTCGGCGCTCAGCTCGCGGAACCACGGGAGCTGCTCGTCCATGCCGGCGGTGGCCAGCGTGCTCAGCGCCCCCGCGGAGCGGCGCAGCCGGCGGGCCGCCGAGGCACGGGGGGACTGGGGGGTGCGCGGCACGTCGCCACGGTAGGACATCGCCGCCGACCGGCAGACCTGCCCCGAGCGGCCGCCGGGGCCCGCTGTGGTGCGCCCAGGGCGCTCCCGCGACCTGACACCGACGGGTGAGAGAAGGTCAAGATTGGGTGAATCCCCTTACCTGCAAGGGAAATCTAGGCAACAGTTGCCCCACGCAACCGTGGCCGACCGGCAGCTGCCGGCTGGTGGCGGACCGTGAGACGCGAGGAGGATGCGGTGCCGAGCACCCGCCACGAGGTCCAGTACCTCACGATCCACAGCCACCGTCGCGCCTTCGTGAAGGTGGGCACGGGCCCGGCGCTGCTGCTCCTGCACGGGCTCGGCTGCAACCACACGACGTGGGAGCCGGTCATCGACGACCTCGCCAAGCGGTTCACGGTCATCGCCCCGGACCTCCTGGGCCACGGCCTCTCGGACAAGCCCCGCGCCGACTACAGCGTCGGCGGCTACGCCAACGGCGTGCGCGACCTGCTCACCGTGCTCGGGATCGACAAGGTCACCGTGGTGGGCCACAGCTTCGGCGGCGGAGTGGCGATGCAGTTCGCCTACCAGTTCCCCGAGCGCACCGAGCGGCTGGTGCTGGTCGCCTCCGGCGGCCTCGGCCCCGAGGTCAGCCCCGCCATCCGTGCGATCACCACCCCCGGCTTCCACCAGGCCATGGGCGTCGCGACGCTGCCCGGCATCCGGCACGCCACCGTCGCCGGGATGCGGGCGCTCTCCGGGCTGCCGCTGCGCGACACCCGCGACCTCGCCGAGGTCGCGGAGATCTACGACTCCTTCAAGGACCCCGCTGCCCGCCACGCCATCCGGCACGTCGTGCGGGCCGTCGTGGACTGGAAGGGCCAGATCGTCACGATGGCCGACCGCGCCTACCTCACCCAGGCCATGCCCATGTGCGTGGTGTGGGGCCGCGAGGACCGGGTGATCCCGGTCAGCCACGCAGCCAACGCCGCGGCGCTGGCCCCCGACGCTCGGGTCGAGATCATCCCCAACAGCGGCCACTTCCCGCACAAGGACCACCCGCAGCGCTTCGCCAAGATCGTCACCGACTTCGTGCGCAGCACCCAGCCCGCGACGTACTCGCGGGCCAGGTGGCGCCAGCTGCTGCGCACCGGGCACGTGCCGGACGTCGCCGTCGTCGCGCCGCTCGAGGCAGTGACGCCGGGAGCCTGAGGCCCCCGGCGCCCGCGTCAGGCGTCCCCGCCCTCCTGCTTGACCCCGCGCGTGGCGGTGGGGTCGTCGATCCGGTAGGTGTCGAACGCCTTCTGCACCAATGCCGGGTCGATCTCGCCGGCGTCGGCGAGCGCCTGCAGGCTCCGCACGACCACGGACTCGGCGTCGATGTTGAAGAACCGGCGCGCAGCGGGGCGGGTGTCGGCGAACCCGAAGCCGTCGGCCCCGAGCACGCAGTAGTCCCCGGGGACCCAGCGGGCGATCTGCATCGGCACCGCGGTCATGTAGTCCGAGACCGCCACGAACGGACCACCGGCCCCGGCCAGCTTGTCCGCGACGTACGCCGTGCGCGGGGTCTCGCTGGGGTGCAGGAGGTTCCACTCCTCGGCGGCGACGGCGTCGCGGGCCAGCTCGTTCCACGAGGTGACCGACCAGGTGTCGGCCTTGACGCCCCAGTCCTCCTCGAGCAGCCGGGCGGCCTTGTCGATCCACGGGAACCCGACGCCGGAGGCCAGCAGCTGGACGCGGGGGCCCTCGCCGTCGGTGGTGGCGACCCGGTGGATGCCCTTGAGGATGCCCTCGACGTCGACGCCCTCGGGCTCGGCGGGCTGGGGGACCGGCTCGTTGTAGACGGTGAGGTAGAAGATGACATCCTCGCCCTGGGGGTGCTCCTCGGACGTGCCGTACATCCGCTCGAGGCCGCTCTTCATGATGTGGCCGACCTCGTAGGCGAACGCGGGGTCGTAGTGCACGACCGCGGGGTTGCTGGCGGCCAGCAGCGGGCTGTGGCCGTCGGCGTGCTGGAGGCCCTCGCCGGTCAGCGTGGTGCGGCCGGCGGTGGCGCCGATGAGGAAGCCGCGCGCGAGCTGGTCGGCCATCGCCCACACCGAGTCGCCGGTGCGCTGGAAGCCGAACATCGAGTAGAAGATGTAGAAGGGGATCATCGGCTCGCCGTGGGTGGAGTACGCCGACCCGGCGGCCGTGGCCGAGGCCATCGCGCCGGCCTCGGAGATGCCCTCGTGCAGCAGCTGGCCCTTCTCGGACTCGGTGTACTTCAGCAGCAGCTTGCGGTCCACCGACTCGTAGCGCTGGCCCTGCGGGTTGTAGACCTTCGCGCTCGGGAACATCGAGTCCATGCCGAAGGTGCGGTACTCGTCGGGGGCGATGGGCACGATCCGCTGGCCGATGCCCGGGTCGCGCATCCAGTCCTTGAGCAGTCGGACGACGGCCATGGTCGTGGCGACGGAGTTCTTGCCCGAGCCCTTCTTCAGCTCGTCGTAGACCTTGTCCGCGGGCAGGGTGAGGGGCTTGCTGCGCACGACCCGCTTGGGCAGCGAGCCGCCGAGCACCTCGCGCCGGTGGCGCATGTACTCCATCTCGGGGCTCTTCTCGCCCGGGTGGAAGAACGGCGCGGCACCGGTCTCCTCGTAGGAGCGCTCGAGGTCGCGGTCGGAGATGGGGAGGTAGAGCCGGTCCCGGAACTTCTTCAGGTCGTCGGGGGTCAGCTTCTTCATCTGGTGCGTGGCGTTGCGGCCCTCGAGGGCGTCGATCGTCCAACCCTTGATGGTCTTGGCCAGGATCACCGTCGGCTGCCCGGTGTGCTTGGCCGCGGCGTCGAAGGCGGCGTACACCTTGCGGTAGTCGTGGCCGCCGCGCGGCAGCTTCTGGATCTGGGTGTCGCTCATGTGCTCGACCATCTTGCGCAGCCGCGGGTCGGGGCCGAAGAAGTTCTCCCGGACGTAGGCGCCGTCCTCGACCGAGTAGGTCTGGAAGGCCCCGTCGGGGGTGGAGTTCATCTTGTTGACCAGCACGCCGTCGACGTCGCGGGCCAGCAGGTCGTCCCAGCCCTGGCCCCAGATCACCTTGATGACGTTCCAGCCGGCGCCGCGGAAGTTCGACTCCAGCTCCTGGATGATCTTGCCGTTGCCGGTGACTGGCCCGTCGAGCTGCTGGAGGTTGCAGTTGACGACCCAGGTGAGGTTGTCGAGCTCCTCGCGGGCCGCGACCCGGATCGCGCCCAGCGACTCCGGCTCGGCCATCTCGCCGTCGCCGAGGAAGGCGTAGACGTTCTGCTGCGAGGTGTCCTTGATGCCGCGGTTGTGCAGGTAGCGGTTGAACCGGGCCTGGTAGATCGAGTTGATCGCGGTCAGGCCCATCGAGACCGTCGGGAACTCCCAGAACTCCGGCATCAGCCGGGGGTGGGGGTAGGACGACAGACCGGCGCCGGGCCCGTGCTGGACCTCCTGGCGGAAGCGGTAGAGCTGCTGCTCGTCGAGGCGGCCCTCGAGGAAGGCCCGGGCGTAGATGCCGGGGGAGGCGTGGCCCTGGATGAAGACCTGGTCGCCGCCGCCCTCGTGGTCCTTGCCGCGGAAGAAGTGGTTGAACCCGACCTCGTAGAGGCTGGCCGAGGACTGGTACGTCGCGATGTGGCCGCCCACCTCCAGGCCCTTGCGGTTGGCGCTGGAGACCATCACCGCGGCGTTCCACCGCAGGAAGGCGCGGATCCGCTGCTCGACCTCGTAGTCGCCGGGGAACCACGGCTCGCGCTCGGGCGGGATGGTGTTGATGTAGTCGGTGCTGCGCAGCGCAGGCACCCCGACCTGGGTCTCCCTGGCCCGCTCGAGCAGCCGCAGCATGACGTAGCGCGCGCGGTCGCGTCCGCGCTCGTCGAGCATCGCGTCGAAGGACGCGATCCAGTCGGCGGTCTCCTCGGGGTCGATGTCCGGGAGCTGGGTGGGCAGGCCCTCATGGATGACCGACGGGGTGGTGCCGGTGCGGGTGCCAGGAACGGTGGATGAGTCGTCTGTCACCCCGCCATCGTGGCACGCAGGGAGGGGTGAGGGTATCTACCCGCGAGTAGGCCCCGGAGGCCGTGCGCGGGCGTCCGCTGAGCGGTGCGGGAGACCCCGGAGCAGCGACCGGGCCGGGGTTCGGGCCAGGTGTCGGGCAGGGGTCGGGCGGGGTGGGCCAGCGCTCGGAGCGCCCACCTGTTGGGGAGAACGGGTTGCGCTCGGTGCGCGAGTCCGATGGACTACGGGCCGTACGTAACCCTGCGCGGCCACCGACGGCTGCGCGACGAGGAGGCGCTGGTGAGCTCGACCGCGGGTGGCGGGTCCACCCAGACAGGCCCTGCGAACGACGTCGGAGGCCGGCTCGGGCTGAGCTCCGGCATGGTCGTGCAGGAGCTGGGCTGGGACTCCGACACCGATGACGAGCTCCGCGTCGCTGTCGAGGACGTCATCGACGGCGACCTCGTGGACGGTGACTACGGCAACGTCGTCGACGCCGTGCTGCTGTGGTGGCGCGACGAGGACGGCGACCTGGTCGACGGCCTGGTCGACGCGCTGACCGACCTGGTCGGTGGCGGCTCCATCTGGTTGCTCACGCCCAAGGTCGGACGACCCAACAGCGTCGACGCCTCCGAGATCGCCGAGGCGGCCCCTATCGCGGGGCTCTCGCAGACCACGACGGCCTCGGTCTCCAAGGACTGGGCAGCCACCCGACTGGTGGCCCCCAAGACTCCCGCCTGACGCTAGTCTCCGGGCGTGCTCACCAAGATCGGCCAGTCCAAGCTCGGTCAGGGTGTCGGCGCCGCCGGCACCAGCCTGAAGGTCCTCGGCCGGGCCGGGGTCATCCGGCCGTACTCGCCGGTGGTCCTCGCCCGGCTGCTGCGCACCCTGCGGGAGTGGGGGACCGGCCCTGCCGGCGGCTACGCCTCTCTGGCGATCCGCACCCCGGACGCCGTCGGCATCATCGACGAGCGCGGCCAGCTGACCTGGGGCGAGCTGCACCGGCGTACGAACGCGCTGGCCCGCGGCCTGGCCGCCCAGGGCGTCGGCGAGGGTGACGCGGTGGCGATCATGTGCCGCAACCACCGCGGCTTCGTCGAGGCCAGCGTGGCGGTCGCCAAGCTCGGCGCCGACGTGCTCTACCTCAACACCGCCTTCTCCGGTCCCCAGCTGGTCGAGCTGCTCGAGCGCGACCGGCCGCAGGCGCTGGTGCTGGACGAGGAGTTCACCGGCCTGGTGGGCAGCGCCGACGTCCCGGCGACCGTCATCGGCTGGAGCGACGCGGACGATCCCGCGGACCTCGAGCACCCGACCATCGACGCGCTGGTCGCGCAGCACGACGACAGCGACCTCTCCGCCCCGGAGCGGCACGGCCGGATCATCATCCTGACCTCGGGGACCACGGGTACGCCGAAGGGTGCGCCCCGCTCGGAGGCCGGCATCGACGCGGCCGTCTCGCTGCTCTCGGGCATGCCGCTGCGGCACGGCTGGCGCACGCACGTCGCCGCGCCGCTCTTCCACACCTGGGGCTTCGGGCACATGGCGCTCGGCATGCTGCTGGGCTCCACCCTGGTGCTGCGGCGCAAGTTCGACCCCGAGGGCTGCCTCCAGGCGGTCGTGGACGAGAAGTGCGAGTCGATCGTCGTCATCCCCGTGATGCTCCAGCGGATCCTCGCGCTGCCCGCCGAGACCCTGGACCGCTACGACCTGTCCCGCGTCGAGGTCGTGGCCTCCTCGGGCTCCGCGCTGCCCGGCGAGCTGGCGCTGCACTGGATGGACCGCTTCGGCGACAACCTCTACTCCACCTACGGATCCACCGAGGTCGCCTACGCCGCCATCGCCGGGCCGCGCGACCTGCGCGAGTCGCCGTCGACCGCCGGGCACCCGCCGTACGCCACCGTCGTGAAGATCCTCGACGAGCAGGGCAAGGAGGTCCCGCGCGGGGAGTCCGGGCGGATCTTCGTCGGCAACGGGCTGCTCTTCGAGGGCTACACCGGGGGCGGCAGCAAGGAGGTCGTCGACGGGCTGATGTCGACCGGTGACGTGGGCCGGTTCAAGGACGACGGCCGGCTCTACGTCGAGGGCCGCGACGACGAGATGATCGTCTCCGGCGGCGAGAACGTCTTCCCCAAGGAGGTCGAGGACTGCATCGCCACGCACGAGGAGGTCGCCGAGGTGGCGGCCGTGGGCGTCGAGGACGAGGAGTTCGGCAAGCGGCTGCGGGCCTTCGTCGTCCGGACGTCCGGGTCCGGCCTCGACGAGGCCGCGGTCAAGGCGTGGGTGAAGGACAACCTCGCGCGCTACAAGGTGCCGCGCGACGTGGTCTTCCTCGACGAGCTGCCGCGCAACGCCACCGGCAAGGTGCTCAAGCGCGAGCTCGCCGACCGGGACGACGCGTGAGTCCTGAGCCCCCTGGCCTCCGGATCGGTGATCCGGCGCCCGACTTCACCCTGCGCGACCAGTTCGGCCAGGACGTCACCCTGTCGTCCTACCGCGGCAGCAAGGCCGTGGCGCTGCTGTTCTACCCCTACGCCTTCTCCGGGGTCTGCACCGGCGAGATGGCCCAGGTGCGCGACCGGCTGGCGGAGTTCATGACCTTCGACACCGAGGTGCTCGCCATCTCCTGCGACCCGATGTTCTCCCTGCGTGCCTTCGCCGACGCCGACGGGCTGAACTTCCCGCTGCTGTCGGACTTCTGGCCGCACGGAGAGGTCTCGCGCTCCTTCGAGGTCTTCGACGAGAGCACCGGCGCGCCGCGCCGCTCGTCCTACGTCATCGACCGCGAGGGCGCGATCCGCTGGGCCGTGCACAACGCCATGCCCGAGGGGCGCGACCTCGACGAGCACCTGCGCCAGCTCACCGCCGCCGCTCTCTGACCCGCTCGGAGCGGTCCTGGTCCAGACCACGGAGGGCAGATTTCCCCGCGTGCACAGGGTTTTCGTCGCTCACCCTCACGGATGGGAGGCCGACGACCTAGAGTGGGACCTGCCGGACCGCTGGTGACCCGAGACGCCAGCGGTCCGGCTTTTCCGTTCCCGGAGCCGGGCCGTCCCTGTCGTGGCCGCCGCCCGGTTTCCCGCCTCGCGCGTGGCGTCGGTAGGGTCCGCCTGCACACGGGCGTATAGCTCAGCGGTAGAGCCCCTCGCTTACAACGAGGTGGTCGGGGGTTCGATCCCCTCTGCGCCCACCAGGCATCCCGGCTCCGCGTCGAAGCACTCCGTGAGGTTGTGCCGGGATCGTCCGGCCAGGGCGCTACACCCTGCACGAGAAGGGCAGTCCCGAGGTGGCGATGAGCCGCCCCGATCCCGTCCGCACGGGGTCGGGGCGGTAGCCTGTGCGGCACGAGAGGGAGTAGTCCTCAACAGCCGTGTCGACACACTGGCGGCGCCCGGCCCCGGCCGAGCACCACCCGGTACGGCGGGCCACCGCGGTGGCGGACGAGACTTTCGACCGGTTGCACGAGAGATGCGCCCGGTCGAAGGCGCGTCCCCTGCGGCCGCTCTCCGACCGGGCCGGAGAGGAAACACCCATGTACGCCTTCCTGCTGAGCACGGCCGTGATCTTCGTGGCCGAGCTCGGGGACAAGTCCCAGCTGATGGCGATGACCTTCGCCGCGCGCTACCGCGCCCGCGACGTGCTCATCGGCATCACCGTCGCCACCGCCGTGGTCCACCTGGCCTCGGTCGGCATCGGCTACTGGATCGGCGACGCCTTCGCCGACCACCAGGGGGCGATCTCGGTCGTGGCCGGCGTGGCCTTCCTGGGCTTCGCCGCCTGGACCCTGCGCGGCGACGAGCTCACCGAGGACGAGGCCGAGAAGGCCCGGCGCAGCACCGGCGCGGCGATCATCGCCGTCGGTGTCGCCTTCTTCCTCGCCGAGCTCGGCGACAAGACGATGCTGGCCACCATCACCCTGGCCACCCAGGAGGGCTGGCTGGGCACCTGGATCGGCAGCACCGTGGGCATGGTGGCCGCCGACGCCCTGGCGATCGGTGTCGGCGCGCTGCTCGGCCGCCGGCTCCCCGAGGACGTCATCAGGTACGGCGCTGCCACGCTCTTCGCGCTCTTCGGTCTGCTCCTGGTGCTGGACGGCGCCGGGGTGCTCTGAGCGAGCCACCCGGCGCCGGCCGGCTCACGCCAGCAGCGACCTGCCCAGCCAGTCGCCCTGCTCGAAGCCGGGCAGCACGGCGAAGACCGCCGACCCGACCGCGGTCGTCCACTCGTTGAGCGAGTCGAGCTCGTCCAGCGAGCGTTGCAGCGGGACGAACTGGTCGGCCAGGTCGGCCTGGTAGGAGGAGAAGAGCAGCCCGCTCTCCAGCCGCGGCCCTCGGGGGCCCGGCACCTCCCGGGTCCAGCTGGCGCCCTTGCGGAAGATCCGCCGCCCGCCGTGCAGGGCCGGGTGCGAGCGTCGCACGTGCGCGTCGAGCGCGACGACCGGGCGCCCCTGCTCGTCGCGGGCGGCGAGGTCGACGTCGTCGCTCTCGCCGCCGCCGGTCAGCGGTGAGCCATCGGCGAGCCGGCGACCGACCGAGCGCTCCTGCTCCTCGCGGGTCAGCCCGTCCCAGGTGTCCAGGTCCATCCGGATCCGGCGCAGCACCAGGGTCGTGCCCCCGGCCCAGCGGCCCTCGGGTACCCACACCGTGCGGTCGAAGAGCTCCGTGCCCGGCCGGGGGTTCGCCGAGCCGTCGACCTGGCCGAAGAGGTTCCGCCCCGTCTGCGGCGACCCGTCGGGGGCGGTGCCGTTCCACGTCCCCTGCTGGGTCCAGCGCAGGCGGGCGAAGGGGCGCGCGTCGGCCACCACACGGCGTACGGCGTGGGCGACGGTGGTGGCGTCGCGGCCCGCGACCAGGACGCAGAGGTCACCGCCGCCCCAGCGTTCCTCGAGCCGGTCGTGGACCATCGGCGGGACGTCGGTGAAGCCGGCCGGCCCGGCGCCGAAACGGTCGCTGCCCAGCGCGCCGCGGCCGACGCCGACGGTGATGGTCAGGTCGGCGCCCGGCACCGAGAGCCACGGCGCCGGGTCACCCGGTGCCGGGCGACCGGCCGTGAGTGCCTCGATGTCGCCGGTCCACAGCCGCATCAGCCGTCCGAGCGCCTCGCGGTCGACGCCCGGACGCAGGTCGAGGGCGACCGCCTCGAGCACCGCGGGCGGGGCCTGGGCGACCCCCGGCTGGTGGGGTCCCCAGGGGGCGAGGGTGGTCCCGACGGGTGCGGCGGGGATGGACTCGGGCGGCCCGACGGGCGTGCCGGGGTCGACCGCCACGACCAGCCCGGCGCCGGTGAGGGCGCCGAGACCGGTCGTGCCGGCGTACCCCAGGAGCCCGCGGCGCGAGACCCGGGGCACGGCCATCAGTGGTCGTGGTCCCCGGTGCCGGGGGCGTGGTAGTGCCCCTCCTCCTCCGTGAAGGCCTTGACCGGGACCACGAGGTCCTGGGTGCTGCCGTCGGAGAAGACCAGCGACAGGTCGACCTCGTCGCCGGGGGCCAGGGCGTCGCGCAGGCCCATCAGCATGACGTGGAAGCCGCCCGGCTCCAGGACCTTGCCGCGACCGGCCTCCAGCACGATGCCGTCGTCGACGGCCTGCATGCTCATCGCGCCGTCGACCATCGCCATCTCGTGCAGCTCGGTCGTCCGGGCGACGGAGGAGGAGGCCGAGACCAGGGTGACCGGCTCGGGGCCCGGGTTGTCCAGGGTCATGAAGGCCCCGCTCATCGACGGATCCTCGGAGCCCTTCGTCGCGCGGACCCAGGGGTCGCCGACGACGACGGTGCTCGTGACCGCGCTCGTGGGGCTGGCCGCGGCGGCCGCCGGGTCCGGCGACGACTGCTCGCCGCAGGCGGCGAGGGCAGCGGTGAGGACCAGGGCGGTGGCGCCGAGGCCGAGGGTCCGCAGCGTGCGGGTGGTGGTGCTGGTGGTGCGATGGATCGTGCTGTGGGCGTGCACAGGTGTCTCCTCGTGGGTCCGTGGGGTGCGTCCGGGCGCGCTCGCGCAGGGACGGCTCCGCCACCGTCGGTCGACGGGGGGAGCGGGTTGCTCAGGAACCGAGGAGCAGCGGGGGGCCTCGCCGGGTGACGGCCCGGGGGTGGTGGCGACCAGGAGGTCGCAGGACCGGCGGCGGCACGACGGCCGGACGCAGGAGAGCGGGGTCGGGGAGCGAGGCGAGGGCGGCGTACGCCGTGCGCAGGCGGGTCGCCGGCACGGCTGCGCCGCAGGCGCGACACGCGCGGACGGCCAGCAGGACCAGCAGGTCCCAGAGCGCACGCTCGCCGAGCGCGAGCCAGAGCCCGACCGCCGCCGCGGCCGCGGTGTGCGCCAGCAGCATCGCGGGACCGCCCGCGAAGGCGTGGGCGAGCACGTGGGCCAGGGGCCCCTCGCCCGCGCGGGCGCCGGACGGCGGGGGCAGGGCCAGCGACTGGTCCATCAGGGAGCCGACGCGTCGGCCGTCGACCACGTGCGGCTGCAGGGGGCTGGCAGGCAGGGGGCCGGTCGACACGGCCGTCGTCGCGCGCTGGGGCCCGCCGTGGCCGGCGGTGGCGCCGAGCACGAGGTGCACCAGCGCCTGGCCACCGACGGTGAGGACCACCAGGCGCAGCGGGCCTGCGGGGGAGCGCAGGAACGGTCTGAGCGAGAGCGTGGCCACGGCCAGCAGGACCAGCATCGCGACGGGACCGGGGACCAGGCCGTCGGCCAGGACGTGCGAGATGGTGCCCACACCCAGGACCGTGGCGGCGAGGACCAGCGCGCGCGGCCAGACCGGCACGGCACACCTCCTCGCTCCCGGGCGGCCCGGTGCTCGCGCCGCCGTCCCCCCTCCAGGGTAGGACCGGCGATGAGAACCGTCTCATCAAGGGCTCACGCTGACCTCACCACCGGTGGGTTCCATTGCTCCTGTCGCGGTCGGAAGGACCGACCGCACGGACGAGAGGACACACCATGCGCACCACCGTGAAGCTCGGGCTCGGGACCATCGCCGGAGCCGTCGGCGCCGGCCTGCTGGCCTTCCCCGCCGCCCAGGCCGCCGACTCCGACGTGTTCTGGAAGCGCGACGACGACCGCGCCGACGTGGTGATGAGCGTCGACGACGATGACGACGACGACACCAACCGGACCAACGGCGACGCCACCAACACCGTCAACGGTGACAGCAACAACACCAACAACACCGCCGGGGACACCTCGGGCGTGGCCAGCAACGACAACACCAACTCCCGGGTCACCGGCATCTCCCGCGACCGCGACATCAGCCAGGGCGACCGGACCCGCGACTGGACGCGTGACGGCGGCGACAAGACCCGCGACACCACGGCCAACGCGACCAACGACAAGTCGCGCAACGACACCCGCCGCTGATGACCGGCTGGGGACTCCGCGAGGGTGACGCGATCACCGAGGACCTCGTCGCCGTACGCCGGCTCGGCGGTGGTGCGACCTACGAGGCCTACCTCGCCTTCGACGAGGTGACCTGGGGTCCGGTCGTCGCCAAGCTGGTGCGCCCCGACCTGGTCGAGGACGCCTCCTCCCTGCGCGGGCTGCGCCGCGAGGCGGAGGCCCTCACGACGGTCAACCACCCCGTCGTGGTGCGGGCGCTGCGCTGGACCGATTCCGGCCCGCGCCCGCACCTGGTGCTGGAGAACCTCGACGGGCCGCGGCTCTCGACGCTGGTGCGTCGGCACGGCCGCCTCCAACCCCAGCAGTACCTCGTGCTGGGCATCGAGCTGGCCTCCGCGCTGCACTACCTGCGGCGCCTGGGCTGGGTCCACCTGGACGTCAAGCCCTCCAACATCATCATGGGGGCGCCGGCCCGGCTGATCGACCTGTCGGTGGCCCGACCCGTCGAGGACGCTGCTCGTCTCACGCACGTCATCGGCACCGACCGCTACCTCGCGCCGGAGCAGGCCGACCCGGGCGGCCGCGCCGGCGTGCCCGGTCCGGCCAGCGACGTCTGGGGCCTGGCCGCGGTGCTCTTCGAGGCGGTCAGCGGCGTGCGTCCCTTCCGCGACGGCGACCCGTCGGCCGAGGTCCCGCACGAGCGGCACCCCCAGCTCGTCGAGGGTCCGGCCGCACTGCCCGGCGACGTACCCGCTCCGGTGCGGGAGGTCGTCCTGGCCGGGCTCTCGCCCGAGCCCGCGGACCGGCCGCTGCCGCACGAGGTCTCCGAGGTGCTCGAGCCGGTGCTGCACGGGCTGCCCGCGCCCCGGCTGGCGGGCTGGCGCTCCTGACCACATCCGCTCACCGACGCGACCCCCGACAGCCGCCAGGCCGTCGGGGGTCGTTGCGTCTCCGGGCCCCGTCGCGCGCGAGCGCCGAGTGAGCGTCGAATCAGCGCCGAGTGAGCATCAGGTGGCGAAGCGGTAGCCCATGCCCCGGACGGTGAGGATGGTGTCGCTGCCGAGCTTGCGGCGCAGGTACCCGACGTAGACGTCGACGACGTTGGAGCCGGGGTCGAAGTCGAACCCCCAGACGTGGTCGAGCAGCTGCTCGCGGGAGAGCACCTGCCCGGCGTTGCGCATGAAGATCTCGGCCAGGGTGAACTCGCGGGCCGAGAGCTCCACGTCGGCGCCGTCGACGCTCGCGCGGCGGGTGCGCAGGTCCAGGCGGACGCCGCCGGCCTCGAGCACGTCCTCGGCGCCCGCTGCGGCACCGCCGGTCTGGCGCAGCCGCAGCCGGATGCGCGCCTGTAGCTCGGCGAAGCGGAACGGCTTGCTCATGTAGTCGTCGGCGCCGCCCTCGAGCGCGGAGACGGTGTCGCCCACGGAGTCGCGGGCGGTGAGGACCACCACCGGCATCCGGGACCCCTGCGCCCGCAGCTGGTCGAGGACCTCGAAGCCGTCCATGCCGGGCAGGCCGATGTCGAGGACCATGAGGTCGTGGTCGCCGGACAGCGCCAGGTCCAGCCCGGTCGGCCCGTCGGCGACCACGGTCGGGACGTGGCCGTCGGCGCGCAGGCCCTTGGCGATGAAGGAGCTGATCCGCTCCTCGTCCTCGACGATCAGGATGCGGGCCACGTGCTGTCCTCCTGCTGGCGGGTCGGTCGGTCGGGGCGTCCGGGGGTGCGAGGCGTGCGGGACGTGCCGGGCAGCGGCAGGACGCGGGTCGGGTCGTCGCTGCCGCGGTGGTCCTCGGCGATCCGCGCTGCGGGCACGTCGACGACGAACCGCGAGCCGCGGGGGTGACCGTCGTGGGTCGGGTCCTCCCAGGCGGTGCGGCCGCCGTGGGCCTCGGCGATCGCACCGACGATCGACAGGCCCAGGCCGAAGCCCTCGTGGTCGCGGTCGTCGGCGCGCGCGAAGCGGTCGAAGACCCGGGTGCGGTCCGCCGGGGCCAGGCCGGGTCCGGTGTCGCGGACCCACAGGCGCAGCCGGCTGCCGTCGTACGCCGTCCCGACGGCGACCCGGTCGCCGGAGCGCGTGTGCCGCACGGCGTTGTCGGCCAGCTGGAGCACCGCCTGGGTCAGGCGCTGGGCGTCGACCTCGACCCGGGCCGTGGCTGCGGCGTCGATCGACCAGGTGCGTTCCCCGAGCCCCGAGCACTTGGCCAGCAGGTCCTCGGTGAGGTCGCGCAGCTCGACCGGCTCGACCCGGACGAAGTCGGGCCGGTCGGACTTGGCGAGCAGGATCAGGTCGCCCACGAGCCGGGACATCCGGTCGACCTCGTCGAGCAGGAGGTCGCGGGTCTCCGCGACCTCCTCGGGGCTGCCGAGGTCGAGGACCTCGAGGTGTCCGCGCAGCACCGTCAGCGGGGTCTTGAGCTCGTGGCCGGCGTCGTCGAGGAAGCGGCGCTGCTCGGTGAAGGCGGCCTCGAGCCGCTCCAGCATCGTGTTGACGGTGCCGGTGAGCGCGGTGATGTCGTCGTTGCCGCTGACGGGGATGCGGCGCGAGAGGTCGGTCTCGGTGATCTCCTCGGCGGTGCGGCGCAGGCGGCGCAGGGGTGCCAGCAGCCGCCCGGTCAGCAGGAAGGCCGCGCCCGCCACCAGCAGCAGCGCGAGGGCCGAGACGATGGCGTAGGTGCGCATCGTGTCGCGCAGCGCCGCCCTGCCGACCTCGAGGCGGGTGACGACCAGCAGGGCGCCGGCCTCGGCGTCGCTGCGGAACCGCACCGGTTGGCCGACGAGGAGGACCTCGCCCTCACCGGGGACCTCGAAGCGGGCGCTGCCCCCCGTGCGGGCGACGTCGGAGGCGGCCGCACGGAAGGCGGCGTCGTCGACGATCGGGTCCGCGGCGGGGGAGAGGAAGCGGACCGGGTCGGCCCGCCCCTCGATCCAGCCCACGAGCAGCTCGTCGTCGTCGGGGATGTTGCGCAGGAAGAACAGCTCGAGCATCGCCGCGACGTCCTGGAACGGCTCGGACGTCGTGGGGTCGAGCCCCTCGGCCTGGATCCGACCGAACTCCTGCAGCTCCTGGTCCACCGCCGCACGGGTCTGCTCCTCGAGCCGGTCCCGCTCGATGGCGTAGACCAGCAGGCCGGCCAGGGCCAGGGTGGCGGCGGTGAGCGCGGCGACGGCGGCGGTGATCCGGGTGCGGACCGAGATGCCGGTGCGTGGGCGGCCGCGAGCCGGCGGCGCGGGCGGGGTGCTCAGTCGTCGTCCCCGTCGTCGGTGGTGTCGTCCCGCTCGCCCCGGTCGTCGTCATCGTCGTCGTCGCGGTCGGCGTAGGAGGGCACGACCACCTCGGGACGGTTGCGCGCCTCGTCGTCGTCACCGGGGCCGTCGTCGTCCCCGTCGTCACCGCCGCGGGTCGGCTCGGGCGAGGGGCGCAGGGTGGGGCCGGGCACGGTGTCCTGGGCCGGTGCCGGGGCGTCCTCGAGGATGATCGGCGCCCGCCGCCCGGGGTCGTCGGCGGCCGAGGAGACGATGCTGCCGACGGCGTACGCCCCCATGGGCAGGCCGAGTGCCAGCCCCAGCAGCACCTTCGAGAACCCGGTCATGACGCCACGATCCTGCACCACCGTGGGAGCGAGGTGAGGCGCGGATGAGAAGACTCTCATCGAACGGGACGTGCGGGGGGCGGGCCGGTCCGTGGACCGCTCGTCGCAGCCGCGGGGCCGCTCGGCGCCGGGCGGTGCGTGCGGCAGCCGCGCACCAACCCGGGGATCCTAGAGTGGCGTGCGTCACGCCCCGACGGCCACCAGGCGATCCAGGAGGAACCCCCATGTTCGTGCCCTTCAGCGTCTCCGACTTCCTGGACCGGGCCGCGACGGTCTACGGGCAGCGGACCGGCGTGCTGGACGAGCCCGACCAACCGGCGACCCCGCTGGGCGGTGCGGGCGCCCCCGGCACCCTGACGTACGCCGAGCTGGCCGGTCTGGCCGCGCGCCAGGCGGCGCGCCTGGACGAGCTCGGGATCGACGTGGGCGAGCGGGTCGCGGTGGTGAGCCACAACTCCGCGCGGCTGCTGACCTCCTTCTTCGGGGTCTCGGGCTGGGGCCGGGTGCTGGTGCCGGTGAACTTCCGGCTGCGTCCCGACGAGGTGCGCTACATCGTGGAGCACTCCGGCGCCCGCGTGCTGCTGGTCGACCCCGAGCTCGACGAGGCCCTGGCCGACGTCACGGCCGAGCACCGCTTCGTCCTCGGCGACGACGAGCACCTCTACGCGCCCGAGGGCGCGGTGCCGCAGCCCTGGGAGCCCGACGAGTCCGCGACCGCCTGCATCAACTACACCTCCGGCACGACGGCCCGGCCCAAGGGCGTGCAGATCACCCACCGCAACATCTGGGTCAACGCCGTCACGTTCGCGATGCACGCGCAGGTCAGCGATCGCGACGTCTACCTCCACACGCTGCCGATGTTCCACGCCAACGGCTGGGGCATGCCCTACGCCATGACCGGGCTGGGTGCCCAGCACGTCGTGCTCCGCAAGATCGACGGCGCGGAGATCCTGCGCCGGGTGCGCGACCACGGCGTGACGGTCATGTGCGCGGCGCCGGCGGTGGCCGCCGCGGTGCTGGAGGCCGCGCAGGACTGGGACGGGCCGATCCCCGGCCGCGACCGGGTGCGGATCATCATGGCCGGCGCGCCGCCGCCGACGAGGACCGTGGCGCGGGTGGAGGAGGAGCTCGGCTGGGAGTTCATCCAGATCTACGGCCTCACCGAGACCTCCCCGCTGCTGACCTTCAACCGCACCCGGGCGGAGTGGGACGACCTGCCCGCCGAGGAGCGGGCCGGGCTGCTGACCCGGGCGGGAGCACCGGCGCTCGGCGTACGTCTCTCCCTCAGCGAGCCCGACGAGCACGGCGAGGGCGGTGGCGAGGTGCTGGCCCGCTCCAACGTGGTGCTCGAGGGCTACTGGGAGCAGCCGGAGGAGTCGGCCCGGGCGCTGGCCGGCGGGTGGTTCCACACTGGCGACGGCGGCGAGATCGGCGAGGACGGCTACCTCACGATCAAGGACCGCAAGAAGGACGTGATCATCACCGGCGGGGAGAACGTCTCCTCGATCGAGGTCGAGGACGTCCTCTTCTCGCACCCCGCGGTGGCCGAGGTCGCCGTCATCGGCGTGCCCAGCGAGAAGTGGGGCGAGACGATCAAGGCGCTGGTCGTGCTCGCGCCCGGCGCGGAGGTCACCGAGGCCGAGCTGATCGCCTGGTGCAAGGAGAAGGCAGCCGGCTACAAGGCCCCGACCTCGGTGGAGTTCCGCGACGAGCTGGCGCGCACGGCGACCGGCAAGCTGCAGAAGTTCAAGCTGCGTGCTCCTTACTGGGAGGGCCGCGAGCGCCAGGTCAACTGAGGGGTCGACCACGGTGAACTAGACCGATCCCGCCCGGGGGTGCCCGCTCCGCCCTACAGTGGGCAGCGGGTGGACGCTGCGGCGTCCGGGGGGAAGGTCACCGTGGTGGACGCTACGACGCAGGGCACTCAGGACGGCACGACGAGCCCGGTGGGCGAGGTCGCGGAGGTCGCGGTCCCTGTCGTGCCCGACACCGGGCTGGAGCGTGACCTCTTCCTGCGCACCCTCGTGCGCGAGCTCGCCGGCACCTTGGAGGAGACCGTCGGGCTCGAGGACGCCGCCGGCTACATCTCGGTCGTCGGGCGGCGGATGGGTGCCTGGCTGGACGAGTCCTACCGCGAGGCCATGGGCGTCGCGCGGCTCGACCGCGAGCAGGTGGCGGCCGTCCACGTGGACCTCAAGGCCCGCATCCACGGCGACTTCGTGCTGCAGGAGTCCGGCGAGGAGCGGCTGGAGTACACCAACAGCCGCTGCCCGTTCGAGGAGAAGGTCCTGGGCAGGGAGTCGATGTGCATGATGACCTCCAACGTCTTCGGGCTGATCGCCGCGGAGAACCTGGGGTACGCCAAGGTCGAGCTCGCCGAGACGATCGCGCGGGGCGACGGACGCTGCCGGGTGGTCGTCCACCTGGAGCCGGGATCGGGTGAGCACGCCCCGGGCAGGGAGTACTTCGGGGAATGACACCCTTCGCGGTGCCCCAGGAGGCCGAGCTGGTGGTCGCACCCGACGGGCTGGTCGTCGAGGCGGACGAGGCCGCGGTGCGGCTGCTCGGCGACTGCCGGGGTCGGTCCCTCCTCGAGGTCGTGCAGACCCCCGGGGACGTGCTCGACGCGCTCATGGCCGGCTTCCGCCGCTCGACCAGCCCGGTGCCGGGACGGCTGCGCCTGCGCACGGCCGAGGGGTCGCAGGAGATGTCGATCACCGGCCGGCGCCGCTCCGCGCGGGAGCGGGACGTGGTCCTGGTGGTGCGGCTCGTGGGCGACCGGTTCTCAGAGCTCACCACCGCCCTGCAGCGCACCAACACCGAGATCGCCCGGCGGATCGCCGTGGAGGAGCAGCTGCGGCGGGTCTGGGGCCAGACGGTCGCGCAGCTCGAGCGCTCCAACGCCGACCTGCTGGTGCTGGGGGAGACCTTCGCCCACGACCTGCGCAACCCGATCACGACGATCTCCGGCTACGTCGGCCTCGTGCTGGCCGACCCTGATCTCCCCGAGGGCACCCGACGCCAGCTCGAGCGGGTCCTGCGCGCCGCGCAGGGCATGGAGGACATCGTGGAGGGCCTGCTGCACGAGGCGGTGCAGCGCAGCGAGGCCATCCGGGTCGACGTCGCGCTCGAGGACGTCGTGGGCTGGGTGGGCTCACTCGTCGACGAGAGTGCGGTGCGGGTGCACGTGGAGCGGCCGCTGCCGGCGGTGCACGTCTCTCTCCAGTCGGTGCGCCAGCTGCTGCTGAACCTGGTGTCCAACGCCGCCAAGCACCGCGGTCGCGCCGGGCCCGCGAACGTCACCGTCGCGGCGCGCCCGTTGGGGGAGCGCTGCGAGGTCACCGTCGCCGACGACGGCCCCGGCATCCCCGAGGAGCGCCGGGAGGCCGTCTTCGAGAGAGGCGTGAGCACCGAGGAGGAGGGCGAGCACGGCCTCGGCCTGGCCATGTGCCGCCGGGTCGTGCAGGAGCACGGTGGGGAGATCGTCGTCGAGTCTGCGCCCGGCGGCGGTGCGCTCTTCCGGTTCAGCCTGCCGCGCGCCAGGGCCTGAGCCCGCTCAGGAGGGGCGCACGTCCAGCACGACCTCGAACTCCAGCAGCTCCGCACCGCTGGCGACCGGCCGGCTGCCCTCGCCGGCGTGGGCCGCCCGGGCGTCGCCGTCGCGCCAGGCCTCGAACGCGGCGTCGTCGCGCCACCGGGTGACCACGAAGTAGCGGTCGTCCCCGGCGACCGGGCGCAGCAGCTGGAAGCCCAGGAAGCCGTCGGCGCCGTCGACGGTGTGCGCCCGGGCCGCGAAGCGCCGCTCCAGCTCCGCGCGCGCCGGCGGGGGCACGGAGATGGCGTTGATCTTCACGACGCCGCCCGCGGGGGCGTCGGTGCCGCCAGAGGTGTCGGCAGGGGTCTCGGCAGGGGCGGGGTTCTCGGGGGCCATGTCCCGAGCGTAGGCCGCTAGCCTCACCGCCATGTCAGCGACCGCACCTCCGTCCCTGGGCTCCCTGGTCGACCTGGTCCACGGGTGGTACCCGCCCTCGACCGCCGACTCCTGGGACCGGGTCGGGCTCGTCCACGGCGACCTCGATCAGCCCGTGCGCCGGATCCTGCTGGCCGTCGACCCGGCGCCGGCGGTGGCGCGCGAGGCGGCCGCGTGGGGCGCCGACCTCCTGGTGACCCACCACCCGCTCTACCTCAAGGGCGTGCACGGCTTCACCAGCCAGACACCGAAGGGCCGCACCTCGCTGACCCTCGCCGGCGCCGGCTGCGCCCTGCTCGCCGCCCACACCAACGCCGACCAGGCGCTAGGCGGGGTCTCGGAGGCGATGGCTGTCGCGCTGGGGCTGCGCCACGTCCGCCCGCTCCTGCCCGCACCGGCCCCCGCGCTGGACAAGCTCGGTGTGATGGTCCCCGTCGCGGACGCCGACCGGGTGCGCGATGCGCTGGCCGCGGCCGGCGCCGGCGAGATCGGGGACTACGACCAGGCCTCCTTCTCGGTCACCGGCCGGGGTCGCTTCCGTCCGCTCCCCGGGGCCGATCCCGCGATCGGCTCGGTGGGAGAGGTCGAGCTGGTCGAGGAGGAGCGGATCGAGGTCGTGCTGCCGCGGCGGCTGCGGTCGGGCGTGGTGGCCGCGCTGCTGGCGGTGCACCCCTACGAGGAGCCGGCGTACGACGTCGTGGAGCTCGCCGACCCCGGCCAGCAGCCCACCGGGACCGGCCGGGTCGGCGAGGTCGAGCCGACCACGCTGCGGGGCTTCGCCGAGCGCGTGGCCGCGGCGCTGCCGCCCACCGCGCACGGGGTGCGGATCGCCGGCGACCCCGACCGGCCCGTACGTCGGGTGGCGCTGTGCGGTGGGGCCGGCGACTTCCTGCTCGACCGGCTGCGGGGGAGCGACGCCGACGTCTACGTCACCAGCGACCTGCGTCACCACCCCGCCTCGGAGTTCCTCGAGCACGACGGTCCCGCGCTCCTCGACGTCTCGCACTGGGCCGCGGAGTGGACCTGGCTCCCGGTGCTGCGCGATCGCCTCGCGGCTGCGCTCCGGGACCTGCCTGGCGATACGGTGGAGGTCCGGGTCAGCACGCTGTGCACCGACCCGTGGACCGACCGCATCTGACGCCTCCCGGCCCGACCGGCCCCGACCCAGGAGTCCCGCTGAAAGCCGACCCCACCGCCCAGCTGCGCCTGCTCGACCTCCAGGAGCTCGACTCCCGAGGCGACCAGCTGCGGCACCGCCGCCGCAGCCTGCCCGAGCTGGCCGAGATCGCCGAGCTCGAGCGCACCCGCTCGACCCTGGTCGACGAGGCCCGTGACGCCAAGATCGTCGTCGACGACCTCACCGCGGAGCAGGCGAAGGTCGACGCCGACGTCGAGGTGGTCAAGGCGCGCCGCACGCGCGACCGCGAGCGGATGGACGCCGGGCTGATCAGCAACCCCAAGGACCTCGAGCGGATGAGCGGGGAGCTGGAGTCCCTCGAGCGCCGCATCGCCACGCTGGAGGACGAGGAGCTCGAGGTCATGGAGCGGCTCGAGGCCGCCCAGGGCATGCTCTCGGCGGTCAACGACCGGATCGCTGCCGCCGAGGGGCGGTTGGCCGAGCTGGCCGCGGCCCGCGACGAGCGGTTCGCCGAGATCGACGCCGAGCTCGCCGAGGTGGCGTCCCAGCGCGGTCCCGCCCTCGAGGGGCTCCCCGCGGACCTGCTGGCGCTCTACGACAAGCTGCGCGAGAGCAAGGGCGGCGTCGGTGCGGCCCGCCTGGTCCAGCGCCGCTGCAGCGGCTGCCAGCTGGGCATCGACCCCGCCGAGCTTGCCTCGATCAAGGCCCAGCCGGCCGACGCGGTCGTGCGCTGCGAGGAGTGCTCGCGGATCCTCGTCCGCACCGCCGAGTCCGGTCTGTGAGCACCCGGTCTCCCCGCGCGGTCTCCCGGGTCGTCGTGGAGGCCGACGGCGGCTCCCGCGGCAACCCCGGTCCGGCGGCGTACGGCGCGCTCGTGCGGGACGCCGAGACCGGCCAGGTCCTCGCGGAGGCCGCGGTGGCGATCGGCCGGGCGACCAACAACGTCGCGGAGTACTCCGGGCTGATTGCGGGGCTGCGGCTGGCGGCCGAGCACGCGCCTGGCGCCCAGGTCGAGGTGCGGATGGACTCCCAGCTGGTCGTCGAGCAGATGAAGGGCACCTGGCGGGTCAAGCACGCCGGGCTCCAGCCGCTGCACGCCGAGGCCCGCGAGGTCGCGCCGCCGGGCACGACCTACACCTGGGTGCCGCGCGCGCAGAACGCCGCCGCCGACGCCCTGGCCAACCGGGCCCTGGACGGCGACGAGGTGGCCCCGGGTCCGGCCCAGGCGGCACCCGCCGGCGGCCCGCGCGGCGAGCGTCCCGACGAGGACTCGCTGATCGAGGAGATCGAGTCCCCGGGTGCGGTGCGCGGCGAGGAGGAGCGCGACCAGGCGGGCCACCGCGGCTGGTCGGCCCCCACCGGGGCCCCCACGACCCTGGTGCTGGTGCGTCACGGCGTCACCGCGCACACCGCGGCCAAGCGCTTCTCCGGCGGCCTGGGCGGGGACAACCCGCCGCTGAGCGAGGAGGGGCTCGCGCAGGCGCGCGCGGCAGCGCAGTGGCTGGCGGCCCTCGGCGACAAGGTCGATGCCGTGCTGGCCTCCCCGGTCCGCCGCACCCGCGAGACCGCCGAAGTGGTGGCCGCGGCACTGAACCTGCCGGTCTCGGAGGAGCCGGGCTTCGCGGAGATGGAGTTCGGCTCCTGGGACGGGCTGACCTTCCTGGAGGTCGCCGAGCGGGACCAGGCCGGGCTCGACGCCTGGCTGGGGTCGCTGGAGGTGCCGCCTCCGGGCGGGGAGTCCTTCCGGCAGGTCGAGGAGCGGGTGCTCGCGGGGCTGGACCGGGTGCTGGCGGAGCACGCCGGGCGCACCGTCGTGGTCGTCTCGCACGTGACCCCGATCAAGACGCTGGTGGCGCACGCGATGGGGGCCCCGCTGGAGGCGGTCTTCCGGATGGAGCTCTCGCCGGCCTCGATCAGCGTGGTGTCGTTCTACCCCGAGCCCGGGCAGGCCCCGCGCGGGTCGCTGCGCCTCTACAACACCCTCCCGCCGGGCGACGCCACCCTCGACCCCGGTCGCTGGTAGCGGTCCGGGCCGGCGCGAGCGGCCACCCGGCGCGAGCGCGGGAGGCGGCCGGTGGTGCCACCCGGCAGGGGGAGGCGCATAATCGAGGAATGCCTGCCCGCCCGAACCGTCGTCCGCTCGCCAACAGCCCCTTCCAGCCGGAGCCCGAGCAGGCGGTGGAGAGCTACTCGGTGGACGACCGGGTCTGCCACGACGTGCACGGCCTGGGCCGGGTCGTGTCGGTCGACGCGCACGGCGTGACCGTCGACTTCGGCAGCTCCTCGGTGCGCATCCCCAGCCCGTTCGCCAAGATGGAGCGGCTCTAGCCGCCGCCGTCGGGGTCAGAGCGCCTCGACCACCACGTCGAGCTGGGTGCCCTTGGCGCTCGGCTCACCGACCTCGACCAGCCAGCCGAGGTCGCGCAGCGCCTCGGCGAGCCGGGCGGGCGTCGAGGGGTTGGCCCCGTCCTCGAGCAACGCCCGGGTGATCCGACCCTTGGTCGCCTTGTTGAAGTGGCTCACGACCTTGCGCACGCCGTCGACCTCGTGGAGCACCCGCACGGTGGCGACCTTCGGCGCCAGGTCGCCCGAGGGGCGCCAGAAGGCGGCGTACGCCGCGGAGCGCAGGTCGACGAGCAGTCCACCGCCGAGCAGCTCGGTCATCGCGGGGTCCAGGTGGGCGCGCCAGTGGGCCGCCACCGGACCGAGCCCGGGCAGCGTCGTACCTCCCGAGAGCCGGTAGGCGGGGATCCGGTCGGCGGGGCGGACCACGCCGAAGACGCTGGAGGTGACCGCGAGCCTGGTCGAGGCACGGCGCCGGGCCGCGGGGGAGAGGGTGGCGGCGTCGAGCGCGTCGTAGACGACCCCGCTGTAGACCGCGTCGGCGCGCGCCGTCGGCGCCGAGGCGAGGTCGGCGTTGAGTGCCACCAGGTCGTGCTGGGTCGCGCCGACCTCGAGCACCGCCGCGGCCGTCGCCACGTCTCCGCGGCAGAGCTCGCCGAGCGCGTCGATGACGGCCTCCCGGGCCGGGGTCAGCCCGGGTGCCGTGATCGCGTCGAGGTCCAGCGGCTTGCCCCGGCGGGGTGCGGTCTTGCCCTCGCTGGGCGGCAGGAGGATCAGCATGGTGCTGGCTATGGTGCCTGCATGACCTCCCATCCGGTGCTGCGGGTCCCTGCCACCCTCCTGGTCGAGGAGGTACGCCGGCTGCAGGACGAGCTCGAGGTCACCCCGGCCTTCCCCGCGGAGGTCGAGCAGGCCGCGCGCGCCGCGGCCGCGCGCCCCGTGCTGCCGGAGCTGGACCGCACCGACCTGCCGTTCGTGACGATCGACCCCGACGGTGCCCGCGACCTGGACCAGGCGCTCCACGTCGAGCGGTGGGCGCCGGGTCCGGACGGTCCGGGGGGCTGGACCGTCCACTACGCCATCGCCGACGTGGCGGCCTTCGTGCGCCCCGGCGACCCGGTCGACCTGGAGGCGCACCGGCGCGGGGAGACGCTCTACGGCGCCGGCGGCAAAGTGCCGCTCCACCCGCCGGCGATCAGTGAGGAGGCGGCCTCGCTGCTGCCCGGCGAGGTGCGCCCGGCGCTGCTGTGGACGATCCGGCTGGGTCCCGACGGGGAGCGGGTCGCAGCCGACGTGCGCCGCGCGCTGGTGCGCAGCCGCGAGCAGCTGACCTACGAGGAGGCCCAGCGCCGGGTCGATGCCGGTGAGGACGGGCCGGACGGGACCCTGGCGCTGCTCGCCGAGCTCGGTCCGCTGCGGATCGCGCGCGAGGTCGAGCGCGGTGGGGTGTCGCTGCCGATCCCCGAGCAGGACGTCGTGGTCGACGGCGGCCGCTGGCACCTGGAGCACCGGGCGCGGCTGCCCGTCGAGGAGTGGAACGCGCAGGTGTCGCTGCTGACCGGGTTCAGTGCCGCGGCGATGATGCTCGAGGGCGGCGTGGGGCTGCTGCGGACCCTGCCGCCGCCGGACCCGCGCGACGTGGCGCGGCTGCGCCGCACGGCCCGGGCGCTGGGCGTCGGGTGGGCCGCGGAGCAGTCGTGGGCCGACCTGGTCCGGGGCCTGGACCCGACCCGGGCCGACCACGCGGCGATGGTCGTGGCGTGCACCCGGCTGCTGCGCGGCGGCGGGTACACCGCCTTCGACGGCACCCGGCCCGAGCAGCCGCTGCACAGTGCCCTCGCGTCGGCGTACGCGCACGTGACGGCGCCGCTTCGCCGGCTGCCGGACCGGCACACGGGGGAGGTCTGCGTGGCGCTGTGCGCCGGCACCGAGGTGCCGACCTGGGCGCGGGAGGCGCTGCCCGGGCTGCCGGCGACGATGCAGCGCTCGGGGCGGACCGCGTCGGCGTACGAGCGCGGGGTCCTGGACCTGGTCGAGGCCGGCGTGCTGCGCGACCGGGTCGGCGAGGTGATGGACGCCGTCGTGGTCGACGTCGAGGAGCGCCGTCCCGAGCGGGGGCGGGTCGTGGTGCCCGGCCCGGCGGTCGAGGCCCGGGTCGAGGGGGAGCAGCCGCTGCCGCTGGGCCAGGACCTGCGGGTGCGACTGGTGGAGGCGGACGTGGCGCAGCGGCGGGTGCTGTTCGCCCCGGCCTGAGCCTGCGCCGGGTGCCGGTCAGCCCCGGCGGACGAAGGCCGCCAGCCCGCTGGCGTCGTCCTCCCACGCGCGCCGGAAGCCGGGGTGCAGCGGGAGCGCCGCGACCTCGTCGGCGGCCACCCACCGGTGCCCGTCGGACTCCGAGCGGTCGCGCAAGCCGAGCGCCGCCGGTGCTCCGGCCGGTCGGGCGAGGACCGTCTCGTAGCTCCAGCCGCCGCACAGCGCGACGTGGGAGCCGTGCACGGCCAGCGCCGTGGCCTCCACGCCGAGCTCCTCGTGCGCCTCCCGCAGCGCGGCCTCCGTCGCCGACTCCCCGCGCTCGCGGGCCCCGCCCGGCACCGCCCAGGTGCCGCCGCGGTGGGTCCACCGCGCGCGCAGCTGCAGCAGCACGGCCCCCTCGTGGGCCACGAGCAGGCCCGCGGCCCCGCGGGGTCCCCAGTGCAGGTGCCCCCGCTCGCACGTCGCCCACGACACGTCGCCATCCTGGCACGCGGCCCCAGGGCGGCCGGCGCGCGACGCGGAGCCTCCAGAGCGGGGAGAAGCCCCGCCGTGTGCTGGGAGCGGCGGGGCTTCCGTGGGCACCGGCTCCGCCTGAGGGTGGGACCCGATACCTCCCTGCGACCCGGCTCCCCTCAGGAGCCGGTCGCGTCGTGCACCTTCGATGATCCACCCGCCCGATCGATCTGTGCAGGGGACCGCCGGATCCGGTCAGGGCAGGTCCCGGATGGCTGGCACGAAGGTGTCAGCCCGCGAGGTGCGGATGGGCCGACCTGTAGGCCGGGTTCTGTCCCTCTCCCTCGCGGGATCGGGGGCGACCATCCATCTACGGTCGCCGTTGCCGACGACCTCCAGCGGTCTACCCGCGTGCTCGGGCGGGCAGCCCTCGAACGCACGCGCGCCACCGAAGTGACTTCTTGACCTTGCTCCAGGTGGGGTTTGCCGAGCCGACCGGGTCACCCCGGTCGCTGGTGGTCTCTTGCACCACCGTTTCACCATCACCGCCCACCGATCGCTCGGCGGGAGGCTGTCTGTTCTCTGTGGCACTGTCCCGCAGGTTGCCCCGGGTGGGTGTTACCCACCACCTCGCCCTGTGGAGCCCGGACCTTCCTCGGCGCACCCGCAGGTGCGACGCGGTCGCCCGGTCGGCCCATCCGCACGAGCAGGGTAGCGGCGCGGGACCCGCGGGGGAATCCGGGAGCGGAGGCACGCGTTGGCAGGGCATGAGCGACCAGTTCCCCCAGCGGGTCCCCCCGCTCACGGTCTCCGCGCCGCGCGAGGCCGCGACGGCGTACCGCACCGCGCACGAGCTGCTCAGCGACCAGTCCCCCCGCGAAGCCCTCGACGTGCTGACCCCGGCCCTCGACGAGGACCCGGGCAACACCGGGCTGCGGTCGCTGCGGGCCTGGGCCTACCTCCAGCGCGCCCAGCTGGGGCGCGCCGAGGAGGACCTCCGCGCGGTGGTCGAGCAGGTGCCCGACGACGTGTGGGCGCGGCACGCGCTGGGTCGCAGCCTGGAGCGCCAGCACCGCCTCGCCGAGGCGCTGCCGCACCTGAAGCTGGCTGCCGTCATGAGCGGCGAGGTCGACCACGAGGTCGCGGTGCTGCGCGTGGAGCGCCGCCTCGTCGAGCTCGGGGAGCGCGACGCCGGGAGCATCACGCCGGAGGCCTGACCCCGCGGTCGCGGGCCGTGCGTCGGGGACCCGGCCTCAGGGGTGCGTGAGGACCTCGGCGCCGTCGGCGGTCACCAGCAGCGTGTGCTCGAACTGCGCCGAGGGCCGCAGGTCGCGGGTGACCGCGGTCCAGCCGTCCTCCCACATGTCCCACTCGTGGGTGCCGAGGTTGAGCATCGGCTCGATGGTGAAGGTCATGCCCACCTGGATGACGTCGTCGTAGTCGGGGTCGTCGTAGTGCGGCACGACCAGCCCGGAGTGGAAGTGGGTGCCGATGCCGTGCCCGGTGAACTCCCGCACGACGCCGTACCCGTGCCGGGCGGCGAAGGCCTCGATGACCCGGCCGACGACGTTGATCCGGCGGCCGGGCTTCACCGCCCGGATCGCGCGGTCCAGCGCCTCGCGGGTGTGGTCGACGAGCGCGCGGACCTCCGGGGTGACGTCGCCCGCGAGGAAGGTGGCGTTGGTGTCGCCGTGCACGCCGTCGAGGTACGCCGTGATGTCGATGTTGACGATGTCGCCGTCCAGCACGACCCGGCTGTCGGGGATGCCGTGGCACACGACCTCGTTGACGCTGGCGCACAGCGACTTGGGGAAGCCGCGGTAGCCGAGCGTCGAGGGGTAGGCGCCGTGGTCGCAGAGGAACTCGTGGCCGACCCGGTCCAGCTCGTCGGTGGTGACGCCCGGCCGGACGTGGCGGCCGACCTCCTCGCGCGCCTGAGCGGCCAGCCGGCAGGCAGCGCGCATGCGCTCGATGGTCTCGGCGTCCTTGACCTCGGAGCCGGTGAACCGCTCGGGGGCCGGCTTGTCGACGTACTCCGGGCGCGCGATGTGCGCGGGCACGGGGCGACGGGGCGAGACGCGGCCGGGGAGGACGGTCGGTGCAGGAGCGGTCACGTCCGACGATCCTAGGCGGCTGCCGGGTACCGTCGCCCCATGGCTGATGGAGGCATGCCCGAGCAGTACTGGTACAACGTGCGGCTGCGTCGTGTGGAGACCGTCGAGGACATGTCCCCGGCCAAGGACCGCCTCGGTCCCTACCCCACCCGCGAGGAGGCAGAGCGGGCCCTGGAGAAGGTCCAGGAGCGCAACGAGCAGTGGGACGCCGCCGACGACGACTGGGACGCCGTCGACGAGGACTGAGCGCCGGGACCGGGCATGGCCTCCTCGAACAGCTTCTTCGGGCGCGGCCGGCGCTACCGCCGCACCGACGTCTCGCCCTGGCCCTTCGTCGGGCTGGTCGGCATGGCCGCATGCTTCTTCCTGTACGCCGCCAGCGCGCCGTTCACGCCGTGGTGGGCCCAGACCCTGCTGCTGGTCTTCTGGCTCGCGGCCACGGTGCGGGCCGTGCGGTGGTGGACCCCGCACCCGGTGCGCGTGGCCTGGGTGCCCGTGGTGTGCCTGGTGGTGTGGTTCGTCGTGATCTGGGTCGGGGCGGCCCTGCTCGGCTGGTGAGGCGGGCCCGCGCTCAGTCCTCGGTGGGCCGGTCCTGGTCCTCGCGGGGCGTGCTCACCAGCCGCACCCGGGTGATCCGGTTGCCGTCGACCTCGGTGACCACCACGGCGTGCTCGTCGTCGACCGCGACCCGGTCGCCCACCTCGGCGATCCGCCCGAGCCGCTCGAGCACGAAGCCCGCCGCCGTCTCGTAGGGCCCGTCGGCCATCGCGACGCCTGTGCGCTCCTCGAACTCCTCGATCGTCAGACCGGCGTCGATGCCAGTGGTGGCGACGTCGGCGCGCGGAGGGTCGTACTCGTCGTCGATCTCGCCGATCAGCTCCTCGACCAGGTCCTCGAGCGTGACGATGCCGTCGGTGCCGCCGTACTCGTCGACCACCACGGCGATGTGGTTGCGGTCGCGTCGCATGGCGGTGAGGGTCGGCAGCACCCGGTTGGTGGCGGGGAGGAAGGAGATCTCCCGCGCCAGGTCGGCGACCAGCGCGTCGGGATCGGCGTCCAGCAGGTCGCGCACGTGCAGGAAGCCGCGCACGTCGTCGGTGTTGTCGCCGACCACGGGGTAGCGGGAGTAGGGGCTGACCCGGACGACCTCGAGCACCTCGGCGACGCTCGAGGCGCCGGGCAGCGTCGTGACGTCGGCGCGCGGCCGCATGACCTCGCGCAGGCTCCGGTCGGCGGCGTCGAAGACGTCGACGAGGATCGCCCGCTCGGAGTCCCCGAGGCCCTGGTGCTGGTCGACGAGGTAGCGCAGCTCCTCCTCGCTCATGTCCTCGGAGACCGCGTGCGGGTCGCCGCCGAAGAGCCGCACGACCGCGTTGGTGGAGACCGAGAGGAACCACACGACCGGGCGCATCAGGGTCGCGAAGCGGTCCAGCGGTGGCCCCACCAGCACGGCCACGCCCGCGGAGCGCTGCAGGGCGATCCGCTTCGGCACCAGCTCGCCGAGCACCAGGGAGAGGTAGGCGATGAGCAGGGTCAGCAGCACCAGCGCGACCGTGTCCGCGGCGTCATCGGGCAGCCCGAGCCCCTCCAGGGCCGGAGCCACGTCGGGGGCGAGCGTCGAGGCGCCGTACGCCGCGGAGAAGAAGCCCGCGACGGTGACGCCGATCTGGACCGCGGCCAGGAAGCGGTTGGGGTCGCGGGCCACGGCCGCCACCCGGGCGCCGCGGCCGCCGCGCCGCTCGAGCTGGTCGAGCTGTCCCTCGCGCAGCGAGACCAGGGCGATCTCGGTGCCGGCGAAGACCCCGCCGACGAGCACGAAGAGCAGGACGAGTCCGAGGTTGGTCAGGGTCTGGGTGTCCACGCGGGCGCTCAGGCCTCTTCCGGTGCTGGGGGATGCGAGGGGCCAGCATGCCGGAGCGGGCCAAGGCGCGTCACGCCCGCGCGTGCCCGGTCAGCGCGGGCTGACCCGCAGCATCACGTCGCGACCGTCGCCGTTGTCGGTGAGCACCAGCAGGTCGTTGCCGGGGGCCCGGACGACCTGGCGGATCCGGCCGTGCTCGCGCAGCTCGTCGGGGATGCGGACGTTCTTGAGCCGGCCGCTGGCGTCGAACTTCAGGAACTGCACGCGCTGGTCCTTCAGCACCGCCATCGCGAGCGTGCCGCGCAGGCCGCCCCACTTCTTGCCGACCACGAAGGTGGCGCCACCGGGGGCGATGGTCGGGTCGCCGGAGCGCCAGGCGGCCTCGCGCTGGCGACCGGGCAGCGACTGGTCGGTCATCGGCACCGACTCGTCGTAGCCGGGCACCGGGTGCCAGCCGTGGTCGCCGCCCTTGACCAGCCGGTTGACCTCGTCGTCGCGGAAGCTGCCGTGCTCGACCGACCACAGCGACCCGTCGGCGCGCTGCGCGAGGCCCTGGACGTTGCGGTGGCCGTAGGTGAAGACGTAGCGCTGCCGCTTGTTGTCCGCGTCGACGAACGGGTTGCCCGGCCAGGGCTTGCCGGTGGTGCGGTCCAGGCGCAGCACCTTGCCGCCGAGGGAGGTGAGGTCGCGGGGGTGGGAGCCGACCGCTGCGTCACCGGTGCCGACCAGCAGCGACCCGTCGCGGGCGACGAGCAACCGGCAGCCGCCGTGCCGGCCGGACGTGGCCGGTAGCCCCTTGAGCAGGACCCCGCGGCGCTCGACCGAGCGGAGGTCGTCCGACAGCTGCCAGGCCATGACCCGGACGTCGTGCCCGCCGCCCTGGTTCGTGGCGCCCTGGCAGGTCCAGAACCGGCCGTTGCGCCGGACGTCGGGGTCGACCTCGAGGCCGAGGAGGCCGGTCTCGCCCGAGACCCAGACGTCCTCGCTCGGGAAGTCCAGGGTGCGCACCTCGCCGTCCTCCCACAGCGAGACCGTCGCCCGGTCGCGCTGGGTCAGCAGCAGCCGGCCGCCGCCGATCGGCTTGACGTCCCACGGGTGGTCCAGGCCGTCGGCGAGCACCTCGACGCGCAGGTCCGGCACGGCGCGACCGGCCTCGACCGGACGGGTGCCCTGGGTGCCGGGGTCGGCTGCCTCGGACGGGTCGGGGGCCGCCGAGCACGCCGTGGAGGCGAGCAGCAGGCCCGCGGCGAGCAGGGCGCCCACAGGACGGCGCAGGGGACGGCGCAGGACGGGGTGCCGGGTCGACCGCATGCTCCGACGCTACGACTGTTACCAAGCCGTGGACCAGGGCTGGCTCGGCCGTGGGTGCGGGCCTCGTAGCGTCGGTGTCCTGGACAGCGACACGGACGTCGAGCCGGACCGGGGTGGACCGGCTCGAGGACCGGGGGAACACGAGTGGCCGTCCGCCGCGCAGGGGGGGGGGCGCAGGCGGACGGCCCTCCGTGCGTTCGGGGCAGGCGTCCTCAGAAGGTGTGCTCGGGCCCGGGGAACGTCCCGGCCCTGACGTCCTCGGCGTAGGCGCGGGCACCGTCGAGCAGGACCTGGTGCACGTCGGCGTACTGCTTGACGAAGCGCGCCATCCTCCCGGTCCGCAGCCCGAAGGCGTCCTGCCACACCAGCACCTGGCCGTCGCAGCCGTTGCCGGCGCCGATGCCGATCGTGGGGATCGCCAGCTCACGGCTGATCTCGCCGGCGACGTCGCCGGGCACCATCTCCATCACGACCGCGAAGGCACCGGCCGCCTCGACCGCCTTGGCGTCGCGGCGCACCCGGTCGGCGTTCTCGCCCCGGCCCTGGACGCGGTAGCCGCCGAGGGCGTGCTCGGACTGCGGGGTGAAGCCGATGTGCGCCATCACGGGGATGCCGCCCTGGGTGAGCTTCTCGATCACCGGCGCCATCTCGGTGCCGCCCTCGAGCTTCACGCAGTGCGCGCCGGCCTCCTTCATGAACCGCACCGCGGTGAGGTAGGCCTGCTCCGGCGAGGCCTGGTAGGAGCCGAACGGCAGGTCGCCCACGACCATCGCCCGCTTGCTCGCCCGGGCCACCGCGCGGGTCAGCGGCAGCAGCTCGTCCACGGTGATCGGCAGCGAGGTCTCGTTGCCCAGCACGTTGTTGGAGGCCGAGTCCCCGACCAGGAGCAGGTCGATCCCGGCCTCGTCGAAGGTGGCGGCGGTGAACATGTCGTACGCCGTCAGCATGGTGATCTTCTCGCCGCGCTGCTTCATCTCGCGCAGGTGGTGGGTGCGGACCCGCTTCGCCGGTGCGGCCCCAGGCGTCGTCGCCGGCGTCCCGCTGCCGTAGGGCGCGGTCTCCTCCGGAGTGCTGCTGCTCATCGTCGAGCTCCCTCGTGACATCTCGTGGCTCCCTGCTGGAGTCCCCGGACTGCTCACCAGGCTAGGGCCGGGACCGCCCTCCGGCACCTGTGGTCGTGGTCACGACGGGGGCTGCTCGCCGAGCGGGGTCGCGCTCGGGCCGAAGACGAACAGGGCGGGCAGGACGTCGGTGGGGTCCGCGGACCAGTCGAGCGCGAGCACCTCCACACGGGTGCGCCGGCCCATCCGTGCGCGGACCCACGTGAAGGGGTCCGTGGACAGGGTCGGGCGGGCGTCGGTCGCGGCCCGGCCGTCCAGCACGACGGCGTACGGCTGGTCGGGGGAGGGGGCCGTGTGGTGCGCGTCCGAGAGATGCACTGCCAGTCGGGTCTGGTCGAGGGTGGTCACGGGACCGCCGCCGCACGTGCTGTCGCGCCGGTGCGCGTGGTGCTCTCCCCACGTACTCGCCCCGGCGAACCCGGTCCTTCACCTCCGAGGTTGCTGTTGTCCGGTCGCCGCCTTGAGCGCGCCGCCGACACCCCGGCAGGTTCGCCCGGATCGCCCACGCCGCTTGTGAACGAAACGCGGCGGTGTGACGCGGCTGGGAGACCCGCGCTGCGCGCGCCGATCGGGTGGGAACGGGTGCCGCTCTCAGGTCTCCGCTGGCGCCCGACATCACCGTGGAAGATCTGGTTTACCTGGCGCACCAGATCCTCCACGATCAGACCCGCATCAATCTGGGCTACTAGAGACTCCCGCCAAGGCCGGCGTCTGGCCAGACTCGGCTCAGGCGCTCGGCGGGCTCGCTCGCCGGGGAGGAGACGACGGGGACGGCGACCTTCATGGTCCGCGGGCCCGTGCCGGTGATCGACGCCCTCGACCACGCCGTGACCACGCTGGCCCACCGTCTGCACGACCACCTGCCCGAGCCCACCGGCCCCGACGACACCGGCCCCACGATGGACCAGCTCCGCGTCCAGGCCGTCGCGTTCCTCGCCGCACCGCACATTGCCGCACCGCACATCGCCGAGAGCGGCACAGGCGCTGACGATGGTGGTGCCACCGCGAGGGCGGGCGGCGACAGCGCCGAGGCCCGAGCGGACGGGCCGCAGGTGCCAGCCCCGGATCTGGGGTCGACGGCTCCCCGCCGCCTGACCTACCGGCGCGCCCCCGCGGCGTTGACCTACCGGCGCGCCCCCGCGGCGTCGGCCGCCGCCTCGAGGTCGGCGACGACGATCCGCTGCATCCCCAGCATGGCGGCCTGGGCGGCCGAGGCGCGGGCGGGGTCGGGGTCGGAGAGCAGCTCGTAGAGCCGGACCGGGACCACCTGCCAGGACAGGCCGAAGCGGTCCTTGAGCCAGCCGCACATCGACTCCTCACCCCCGCCGGCCAGCAGGCCGTCCCAGTAGTGGTCGACCTCGGCCTGGTCGGCGCAGGAGATCGCGAAGGAGACCGCCTCGGTGAATGAGAACATCGGCCCGCCGTTGATGGCGCGGAAGGTGAGCCCGTCGAGGGTGAACTCGCCGGCCATGACCGAGCCCGGCTCGCCGGGCCCGGAGTCGCCGTACCGCGTCATCGTGCCGACGGAGGAGCGTGGGAAGAGCGCGGTGTAGAACGCGGCGGCCTCCTCGAGCCGGTCGTCGAACCACAGGCACGGGGTGATGGAGGAGGTGGTGAGCGGCACGGTGGCTCCTTGGCGGGAGAGGGCGGACGAAGCAGGGAGGCAGGTCACCAGCACAGACCCGACCCGCCGCCCGGACTCATCGTTTTCGGTGCCGGACACCCGCACGGGTTAGGTTCCCGCCCATGCGCGTCCTGGTCTCCGGCGGTGCCGGCTACATCGGATCCCACACCGTCCTCGCCCTCGTGGCCGCGGGTCACGACGTGGTGGTGGTCGACGACTTCTCCAACGCCAAGCCGACGGTGGTGGGCCGGCTGGAGGCGCTCACGGGACGTCACATCCCGGTGCACGCCTTCGACCTGACCGACATCGACAAGACAGAGCACCTGTTCGCGACCGACACCATCGACGCCGTCATCCACTTCGCGGGCTACAAGGCGGTGGGGGAGAGCGTCCAGAAGCCGCTGGACTACTACCAGAACAACCTGGGCTCCACCTTCTCCCTGGTCCGCGCCATGCAGAGGCATGACGTGGACAAGCTGGTCTTCTCCTCCTCCGCGACCGTCTACGGCACCGACCAGGCCGGCGCCACCGAGGACCGCCCGACCTTCGCGACCAACCCCTACGGCTGGACCAAGGTCATGCAGGAGCAGATCCTGCGCGACATCGCCGTCGCCGACCCGGACATGCGGATCGCGCTGCTGCGCTACTTCAACCCCGTCGGGGCGCACCCCTCGGGCACCATCGGCGAGGACCCCTCCGACGTCCCCAACAACCTGATGCCCTACATCGCCCAGGTCGCGGTCGGCCGGCGCGAGAAGCTCCAGGTCTTCGGCGACGACTACGACACCCCCGACGGCACCGGCGTGCGCGACTACATCCACGTCGAGGACCTCGCCGCGGGCCACGTCGCCGCGCTGGAGAAGCTGACGACCACCGACGAGCCGATCAGCACCTGGAACCTCGGCTCCGGTCGCGGCACCAGCGTGCTGGAGCTGCTGCGCGCCTTCGAGAAGGCCGTGGGCCGCGAGCTGCCCTACGAGGTCGTCGGCCGCCGCGCCGGCGACGTCGCGACGTCGTACGCCGACCCGTCGAAGGCCAACGCCGAGCTCGGCTGGTCCACGCAGAAGACGGTCGAGGAGATGTGCGCCGACACCTGGCGCTGGCAGTCCCAGAACCCCGACGGCTACCCCGACTGAGCGAAGCAGCGCCGCCCGGCGCCTGCCAGACTGCACGCGTGGACTTCTACAACGCCTACGCCCAGGGCTTCGCCCGTGTGGCGGCGTGCACGGTGCCGGTGCGACTGGCCGACCCGGCGGCCAACGCCGCGGCGGTCCTCGAGCAGGCGCGGCTGTGCCACGACGACGGTGTGGCGGTGGCGGTCTTCCCGGAGCTGTGCCTGTCCGGCTACTCCATCGAGGACCTGCACCTGCAGGACACCCTGCTGGCCGAGGTCGACGCCGCGGTGGCGAGCATCGTCGAGGCGAGCCGCGAGCTGCTGCCCGTGCTCGTCGTGGGTGCACCGCTGGCCCACGGCAACCGGCTGCTCAACTGCGCGGTAGTGGTCCACCGCGGGGAGGTGCTCGGCGTGGCGCCGAAGTCCTACCTGCCGAACTACCGCGAGTTCTACGAGAAGCGGCACTTCGCCCCCGGTGACGACCGGCGCGGCTCGACCGTGACGGTCGCCGGCCGCGAGGCGCCGCTGGGCCCGGACCTGCTCTTCGACGTCACCGACGTGCCCGGCCTGGTGCTGCACGTCGAGGTCTGCGAGGACATGTGGGTGCCCGTGCCGCCGAGCTCCGAGGCGGCCCTGGCCGGCGCCACGGTCCTGGCCAACCTCTCGGGCAGCCCGATCACCGTCGCGCGCGCCGACGACCGGCACCTGCTGGCCCGCAGCGCCAGCCACCGCTGCTCCGCGGCGTACGTCTACGCCGCCGGGGGGCCGGGGGAGTCCTCGACCGACCTGTCGTGGGACGGGCAGACGATGGTCTACGAGGCCGGCGACCTGCTCGGTGAGAGCGAGCGCTTCCCGGACGGTCCGCGCCGCACGGTGGTCGACGTCGACCTCGACCGGGTGCGCCAGGACCGCCTGCGCCAGGGGTCCTTCGACGACAACCGCCGCACCCACGCCGCGCGCACCGACGACTTCCGCACGGTGCGGCTGAGGCTCGACCCACCCACCGGTGACCTCGGGCTGCGCCGCAAGGTCGACCGCTACCCGTTCGTGCCCGACGACCCGGCGCGGCTCGCGCAGGACTGCTACGAGGCCTACTCGATCCAGGTCTTCGGTCTCGAGCAGCGCATGAGCGCCATGAGCAGCGACACCTGGCAGCCGAAGGCGGTCATCGGCGTCAGCGGTGGTCTGGACTCCACCCACGCCCTCATCGTCGCCGCGCGGGCGATGGACCGGCTCGGCCGGCCGCGCAGCGACGTGCTGGCCTACACGATGCCGGGCTTCGCGACGACCTCGGAGACCAAGGACTACGCCACGCGCCTGTGCGCGTCGCTCGGCGTCACCTTCGCGGAGATCGACATCCGCCCCGCCGCCGAGCAGATGCTCACCGACCTCGGGCACCCCTACTCCGCGGGCGAGCACGTCTACGACGTCACCTTCGAGAACGTCCAGGCGGGCCTGCGCTACGACTACCTCTTCCGGCTGGCCAACCACCACGGCGGCCTGGTCGTCGGCACCGGCGACCTCTCCGAGCTCGCGCTCGGCTGGTGCACGTACGGCGTGGGCGACCAGATGTCGCACTACAACGTCAACGCGGGCGTGCCGAAGACCCTCGTGCAGCACCTGATCCGCTGGGTGGCCGACTCCGGCCAGTTCCCCGAGGACACGACCGCGGTGCTCCGCGAGATCCTCGCGCTCGAGATCACCCCCGAGCTGGTGCCGACCGTCGGCGACGCCGTCCCGCAGCGCACCGAGGACTCCGTGGGGCCCTACGCCCTGCAGGACTTCACGCTCTTCCACGTGCTGCGTCGCGGCTACCGCCCCCGCAAGGTCGCCTTCCTGGCCTGGCACGCGTGGCGCGACCGCACCGAGGGGGAGTGGCCCCCGGGCCTCCCGGAGGACAAGCGCGGCGAGTTCGACCTCCCCACGATCCACCGCTGGCTCGAGGTCTTCGTGCGCCGCTTCTTCGCCAGCCAGTTCAAGCGCTCGGCGCTGCCCAACGGCCCGAAGGTCAGCCCCGGCGGCACCATGTCGCCGCGCGGGGACTGGCGGATGCCCTCGGACGCGTCCGCCGCGGCCTGGCTGCGCGAGCTGGAGCGCGACCTGCCCCACTAGGCTCTGGCCATGGGCAAGCAAGAGGAGTTCGTGCTCCGGGCGCTCGAGGAGCGCGACGTACGGTTCGTCCGGCTGTGGTTCACCGACGTCCTCGGCTCGCTGAAGTCGGTGGCGGTCGCCCCGGCGGAGCTGGAGAACGCCTTCTCCGAGGGCATCGGCTTCGACGGCTCGGCCATCGAGGGCTTCGCGCGGGTCTTCGAGTCCGACATGCTGCTCAAGCCCGACCCCTCGACCTTCCAGATCCTGCCGTGGCGCAGCGGCGAGGGCCCGGCCACGGCGCGGATGTTCTGCGACATCGAGATGCCCGGCGGCGAGCCGTCGTACGCCGACCCGCGGCACGTGCTGAAGCGGACCCTCTCCAAGGCCGCCGACCAGGGGTTCACCTTCTACACCCACCCCGAGATCGAGTTCTACCTCTTCAAGAGCCTCCCCGCGCACGGCGAGGAGCCGGTCCCGGTGGACCGCTCGGGGTTCTTCGACCACACCGCGCAGTCCGAGGGCGCCGACTTCCGCCGCGAGGCGATTACGATGCTGGAGTCGATGGGCATCTCGGTCGAGTTCAGCCACCACGAGGGCGGCCCGGGACAGCAGGAGATCGACCTGCGCTACGCCGACGCGCTGTCGACGGCCGACAACATCATGACCTTCCGCACCGTCATCCGTGAGGTGGCGCTCTCCCAGGGCATCTGGGGCAGCTTCATGCCCAAGCCGTTCACGACCCACCCGGGCTCGGGCATGCACACCCACCTGTCGCTCTTCGAGGGCGACGAGAACGCCTTCTACGAGGCCGGCGCGGAGTACTCCCTGTCGCAGACCGCGCGGAAGTTCATCGCCGGCATCCTCACCCACGCCAACGAGATCTCCGTGGTGACCAACCAGTGGGTCAACTCCTACAAGCGGATGATGTTCGGCGGCGAGGCCCCCTCCTACATCTGCTGGGGTCACAACAACCGCTCGGCGATGATCCGGGTGCCGATGTACAAGCCGCTCAAGGGCCAGTCGACCCGCGTCGAGCTGCGCACCCTCGACGCCGCGTGCAACCCCTACCTCGCCTACGCCGTCGTGCTGGCAGCCGGGCTCAAGGGCATCAACGAGGGCTACGAGCTGCCCCGTGAGGCCGAGGACGACGTGTGGTCGCTCACCGAGCGCGAGCGCAGCAGCCTGGGCATCAAGCCGCTGCCGCGCAACCTCAACGACGCGATCACCATCGCCGAGGACTCCGAGCTGCTCGCCGAGACCCTGGGCGAGCAGGTCTTCGACTTCCTGCTGCGCAACAAGCGCGCGGAGTGGGACGAGTACCGCGGGCAGGTCTCGGCGTTCGAGCGCGACCGGATGCTCCCGGTCATCTGACCGGGGCCGCGGAATGACCACGCTGCTGGTCGTCCAGCACGAGGACGAGTGCCCGCCCGGGATGCTGGGGCGCTGGTGGGTCGAGGACGGCGCCACCCTCGACGTCCGCCGCCCGTACGCCGGTGAGCCGCTGCCCCCGGACCTGGCGGGCCACGCCGGCCTGGTCGTCCTGGGCGGCCACATGGGCGCCGACGACGACGCGGACCACGCCTGGTTGGCCCCGACCAAGCAGCTCGTGCGGGTGGCCGCGGCCGGCGGCGTACCCGCGCTCGGGGTGTGCCTGGGCCACCAGCTGATGGCCAGCGCGCTGGGCGGACAGGTGCGTCGCAACCCCGCCGGGCCGCAGCAGGGGTTGCTGCGGGTGGGCTGGGAGGAGGCGGCCGCCGCCGACGACCTGACGGCCGCGCTCGCCGACCCGCGCCGCGGCGTGCACTGGAACGACGACGTCGTGCTCGTGCTGCCGCCCGGCGGCACCCGGCTCGCGACCGCCCCCGGCGGCGAGGTCCAGGCCGCCCGGCACGCCCCCTCGGTCTGGGGCGTGCAGTGGCACCCGGAGGCCGACGTCGACGTGGTGGCGGGCTGGCCGGGCACGGTGCGGGCCCACGACGAGGTCCGGGCCGCCGGCGAGGAGCTGGCCACGGCCTGGCGCCCGCTCGCCGCTGCGTTCCTGCGGCTGGTGCGCCGGCGCGAGGACGGCGCCGACGGGAGCGCGCACGCGTGAGCCGCGACGCCACGTCCAAGGGCGCGCTGCTGCGCCTGGGGTTCACCGACCCCGAGCGGGCCGCCGAGCACGTGGCCCAGCTCGGTGCCGGGGCCGAGGAGCTGCTGTGGACGCTGGGACGCACCGCCGACCCGGACCTGGCCCTGCAGCAGCTGGTGCGGCTGCGCCAGGCCGCGGGGGAGCAGGACGCCGACCCCGACGGCCTGCTCGCGGAGCTGGTCGAGGACGAGGGCACCGCCATGCGGCTGCTGTGCGTGCTGGGCGCCAGCGAGGCGCTCGGCGACCACCTGTGCCGCCACCCCGACCAGTGGCGCGAGCTGGTCGACCCGACGCTCGGCAGCACCCGCCCCGCGGCGTACGCCGTCCGCGAGGGGCTGCTGAGGGCCGTCGGCGCCGACCCGGCCGACCCGACGCCGACGGCCACCCTGGCCGACCACGAGGCGCTGGACGCCATGCGCGTGGAGTACCGCCGGGTGCTGCTGCGCCTGGCCGCCCGCGACCTGGCCCACCACCTCGGCGTGGACGACGCTGCGGCCGAGCTGAGCGACCTGGCCGCGGCAACGCTCGAGGCGGCGCTGGCCGTCGCGCGCCAGCGGGTGGGGGAGAGCGCCGCGCTGGCCCGGCTGGCGGTGGTCGCGATGGGCAAGTGCGGCGGCCACGAGCTCAACTACGTCTCCGACGTCGACGTCATCTTCGTCTACGAGCCGGTCGAGGGCGCCCCGCCCGACCAGGCCAACCGGGCGGCCACCCAGCTCGCCGCCCAGCTGATGCGGGCCTGCTCGGACCCGACCGGCGAGGGCGAGATCTGGCCGGTCGACGCCAACCTGCGTCCCGAGGGCCGCAACGGCCCGCTCGTGCGCACCCTGGAGAGCCACCGCGGCTACTACGAGCGCTGGGCCAGCACCTGGGAGTTCCAGGCCCTGCTCAAGGCGCGCGCGGTCGCCGGCGACCTCGAGCTCGGCCGGCAGTACGTCGAGATGGTGCAGCCGCTGGTGTGGACCGCCGCGGGGCGCGAGCGCTTCGTCGAGGACACCCAGGCGATGCGCCGACGGGTGCTGGAGCACATCCCGGCCAAGGAGGCCGAGCGCCAGCTCAAGCTGGGCTCCGGCGGGCTGCGCGACGTGGAGTTCGCGGTGCAGCTGCTGCAGATGGTCCACGGCAAGGCCGACGAGCACATCCGGCTCCCCACGACCCTCTCCGCCCTCGCGGCGCTCACCGAGCGCGGCTACATCGGGCGCGAGGACGGCGTCGCGATGCACGACTCCTACGCCTTCCTGCGCACCCTGGAACACCGGCTGCAGCTGCACCGGCTCCAGCGCACCCACGTCGTGCCCGACGACGAGGACGCCCTGCGCCGGCTCGGCCGCTCGATGGGCTTCCTCAAGAGCTCGGCCGCGGGGCTGCAGGACCAGTGGCAGCGCCACCGGGTCGAGGTGCGACGGCTGCACCAGAAGCTCTTCTACCGCCCGCTGCTCTCCGCGGTCGCGCGGATCCCGGGCGAGGAGGCGCGGCTGTCGCCGGAGGCGGCACGCGACCGGCTCGCCGCGCTGGGCTACGCCGACCCGTCCGCGGCGCTGCGTCACCTCGAGGCGCTGACCGCCGGTGTCTCCCGGGCCGCCCACATCCAGCGCGCCCTGCTCCCCGCGATGCTCGAGTGGTTCGCCGAGGGCCCTGACCCCGACGCCGGGCTCTTCGGGTTCCGCCGGATCAGCGAGGCCATGGGCAGCACGCCGTGGTACCTCGCCACCCTGCGCGACGAGGGCGAGGTGGCCCAGCGGATGGCCGCGGTCCTGTCCACCTCCCGCTACGCCACGATGCTGCTCGAGCGCGAGCCCGCCGGGGTGCGGATGCTGGGCGAGGACCTCTCCCCGCTAGGCGCCGAGGTGGTCACCGAGGAGATGCGCGCCGGTGCGGCCCGGCGCGACGACGTGGAGTCCGCGGTCCGCTCGATCCGCGGCGTACGCCGTCGCGAGCTGTTCCGGATCGCCGCGGGCGACCTGCTCGGGCTCACCGACGTCGACGTGGTCGGTGCGGGCCTGTCGCGGCTCACCGACGCGACCCTGACCGCTGCGCTGGAGGTCGTGGAGGACTCCGTGCGCCGGGCCCGCGGGCTGGAGGAGGCGCCGACGCGCTTCGCGATCGTCGCGATGGGGCGCTACGGCGGCTTCGAGCTGTCCTACGGCTCCGACGCGGACGTGCTCTTCGTGCACGACCCGGTGCCGGGAGCCGAGCCCCAGGTCGCGGCCGGCTACGCCCAGGCCGTGGCCAACGAGCTGCGCCGGCTGCTGTCGCTCCCGGGCGGGGACCCGCCGCTGGAGCTGGACGCCGACCTGCGCCCCGAGGGACGCCAGGGCCCGCTGGTGCGCACCCTGGACGCGTACGCCGCCTACTACGCCGGCTGGTCCCAGGTCTGGGAGGCCCAGGCGCTGCTGCGCGCCGACGCCGTGGTCGGCGACCAGGACGTGCGGCGCCGCTTCACCGAGATGGTCGACCCGCTGCGCTTCCCCGAGGGCGGCATCACCGACGACCAGGTGCTGGAGGTGCGGCGGATCAAGGCGCGCGTGGACCGCGAGCGGCTGCCGCGCGGGGCCGACCCGCAGACCCACCTCAAGCTCGGTCGCGGCGGGCTGGCCGACATCGAGTGGACCGTGCAGCTGCTCCAGATGCGACACGCCGGGCAGGTGCCGGCGCTGCGCACCCCTCGCACGCTGGAGGCGCTCGCGGCCGCGCGCGACGCCGGGCTCGTCGACGAGGACGACGCCGCGCTGCTGCAGCAGACCTGGCGCCGGGTCAGTCGCACCCGCAACGCCGTCACCCTGGTGCGCGGCAAGCCCAGTGACCAGCTGCCCTCCGACCCGAGGGAGCGGGCGGCGGTGGCGAGCATCCTCGGCTACCCCGAGGGCTCCTCCGAGGCGATGGTCGACGACCACCTGCGGCACACGCGCACCGCCCACGCGGTCGTGGACCGGATCTTCTGGGAGACTTGATGGCTGTGGGGCAGCAGGCCGGGCGGCCGCCGCTGCGCACTCACCAGCGGCTGGCGCTCACCGCGCTGGAGCAGGCCTGGGCATCGGGCCGGCGACGCGCCTGGACCGTGCTCCCGCCGGGCGCGGGGAAGACCCGGGTCGGGCTGGAGACCGCGGAGGCGCTGCTGGCCTCCGGCGAGGTCGAGCGCGTGGTCGTGCTCGGGCCCAACACCGCGATCGTCGGGCAGTGGGAGGCGCAGGCGGCCGCGCTGGACCTGGCCCTCACCGCCTGGACCTACCAGGCGGTCGCGCTCTTCGACCCCGATGCGGAGGTCGACGAGCAGGGCGAGGAGCAGTCCCAGGTGGCGCGGCTGCACGAGAACGGCCGGGCCCGGGTCGAGGAGCTGCGCGCCGCCGGCCCGCTGCTGCTCGTCCTCGACGAGTGTCACCACCTGCTCGAGGTGTGGGGCCGGCTGCTGGCCGAGCTGCTCGCCGACCTGCCCGACGCGCGGGTGCTCGGCCTCACCGCCACCCCGCCCGCCGCGCTCACCCGCGAGCAGGCCGAGCTGGTGGACACCCTCTTCGGCGGCACGGTCTTCGAGGCCTCCATCCCCGCGGTCGTGCGCGAGGGCGACCTGGCGCCCTTCGCCGAGCTGGTGTGGCTCGTGCCGCCCACCCCGCACGAGGCGGCGTGGGTCGACTCCAGCGCCGAGCGGTTCGCCGAACTCGTCGCCGCCCTCGCCGACCCGAGCTTCGGCTCCGTGCCCTTCCTGGAGTGGCTGGACCGGCGGCTGGTCGAGCGCAGCGCGTCGGGCGCCGCCACCGGGGCCGACGCCTCGTGGGCCCGGCTGGCCGCGGCCGAGCCCGGGCTGGCCGACGCCGCGCTGCGCCTGCACCACGCCGGCATGCTGACCCTGCCGCCGGGTGCGCGGCCGACCGAGGAGCACCGTCGCGACCCGAGCGCCGACGACTGGGTCCTGCTCGTGGGGGACTGGGCCACCGGCCACCTGCTGCGCAGCGAGGACCCCGCCGACGCCGCGGCCCTGGAGGGGGTGCGCCGGGCGCTGCCCGCCGTGGGCCACGTCCTGACCCGCAACGGCGTGCGGCGCGGCCGCTCACCGATCGACCGGGTGCTGGCCCGCTCGGAGGCCAAGACGCACGCGGCTGTGGAGATCGCGCGGGTGGAGCAGCAGGCGCTGGGGGAGCGACGCCGGCTCCTGGTGCTCTGCGACCACGAGAGCGCGACCGCCACGCTCCCGGTCGACCTGCGCGGGGTGCTCTCGGAGCAGGCCGGCTCCGCGCACGCCGTGCTGGCGGCACTGGTCAGCGACCCCGCGGGCTCCGACGCGCTGCTCGTGACGGGAAGCACGGTCGCCGGCGGCGTACCCACCCTGGAGGGGCTGGTCGCGCACGTCGCCACCACCGACGCCGGGCTCGCGGCCTCGCTGCGGGTCAGCCCGGAGCCCACCGTGCCCGGCGGGGCGGTGCACCGGCTCGAGGGGCCGTGGACCAGCCGGCGCTGGGTCCCGCACGTGACCCGGTTCCTCGAGCAGGGCGGCACGACGGTGCTCGTCGGCACCCGTGGGCTGCTCGGCGAGGGCTGGGACGCCCGCTCGGTCAGCGGCCTGGTCGACCTGACCTCGGTGACGACCACGACTGCTGTCGTCCAGACCCGCGGCCGCGCGCTGCGCACCGACCCCACCCACCCCGACAAGGTCGCGGTGAACTGGTCGGTGGTGTGCGTCAGCGACCGGCACCCGCAAGGCGACCGCGACTGGCTGCGGCTGGTGCGCAAGCACGCCGGCTTCTTCGGCGTCGACGCCGACGGCGAGGTCGTCGACGGGGTGGGCCACATCGACCCCGCCTTCTCGCCCTACGCCGCCCCGCCCGACAGCGAGGTCGACGCGGTCAACGCCCGGATGGTGCTGCGCGCCGAGGACCGCGCCGGCATCCGCGAGCGCTGGCGCGTGGGGGAGCCGTACGCCGACCGGCCCGGCCGCACGGTCCGCGTCCGCCCCCGGCGCGCGGGCACGGTGGGTACCCTCGCGACCCCGGTGCCGGTCGCCGTGCGCCTCGCCGGGCTCGAGCCGCGCCCGCCGGTCCCGCAGGCCACCCCGGGCGGGCCGGTCCTCGGTGGCGGCGCGTTGCTCGCGGGCGTGCTCGGGCCGGGTCTGGACCTGCCGGTCGTCGCGCTCGTCGTGCTCACCGTCGCGCTCGTGGCCGCCCTGCTGCTGCGACGTACGACGCTGGCCGGCCGCGGTCGCGCGCTGGTCGCGGCCGCGGCGGTGCCGCCCTCGGTCGAGCAGGTGGCCGGCGCCGTGGCCGACGCCCTCCACGACTGCGGCCTGGTCGGCGCGGGTGCGGCTGCGCTCGCGGTGGAGGTCGACGCCTCGGGAGAGTACCGCTGCCGCCTCGCCGGTGTGCCCGAGCCGGAGTCCGAGGTCTTCGCCCGGGCGCTCGACGAGGCGCTCGGGCCGGTGCTGTCGCCGCGCTACGTCGTGCCGCGGCACCTGCTGCTCGACCGCCCCCGGCCCACGAGCGAGCTGGTCGCCGCGGCCCGTGGACGGCTGCTCGAGCCGGACGGCACCGTGTGGCACCCGGTCCCCACCGTGCTCGGCGTGCGGGCCGAGCGCGCGGCCGCGTACGCGCGCGCCTTCGACCACTGGGTCGGGGGAGGGGAAGCGCTCTACACCGGCTCGCCCGAGGGTGCCGGGGTGCTCGCGGCCCAGCGCGGCAGTGACCCGTTCGACGTCGCGACCGTGATGCGCCGCCACTGGACCTGAGCCGGGCGAGCCGTCGTCGGTCGAGCCAGCGCGTCCTTCCGGACACGTGTGCCGGCTCGGCGGGACACGGTCGCGCGCGGAGGTCCGGGGCCAACCCCTCCGCCGCAGTCCACCCCCGGGACATGGGCTGCGCGCGGCCGAGACCGGGTCGTGCCGCGGGGCTCCTGCCCCCGGACCGAGAGCGGCAAACCACCGGTCGGTGGGGTGCTGCACTGGTCTGGACCGCGCGAGACCGAGACCGGGACCGAGATCGGGCACAGGTCGGGGAGGGCGGGGACCTTCGACCCTGCGACACCGCGCGGCGTGCGGAGCATGCTGGGGCCATGGGAAGCACTGAGGTCAAGCCCGTCCTCATCGACCTCGACGAGGACACCTGCTGGCAGCTGCTCGAGACGGTCTCGGTGGGCCGGCTCGCGTGGGTGGACGCGCACGGCCCGGTGGTCGTGCCGGTCAATCTTGCGGTCTCGGCCGGCTCCGTGGTCGTGCGCACCGCGGCGTACTCCACGATCGCGCGGGAGGTCGACGACAGCCGGGTGGCCGTGGAGGTCGACCTCGTCGACGACCAGGCGCGCACGGGGTGGAGCGTCCTGGTGCGGGGGGTGGCCAGGGTGCTGCTCGAGCCGGCCCCGGCCGACGCCCCGACGGCCTGGCCGACCGGCACGAAGTCGGCGACGGTGCGGATCCGGCCCACGACGGTCACCGGACGCAGGCTCGCCCGGCCGGTCTGAGGGCCGGCCGGGCGAGGGCTGCTGCGGGGTGCTGCGGGGTGCCGGGAGAACAGCGGTGAGTCAGAGACCCATGCTGCGCCCGATGATCTCCTTCATGATCTCGGTGGTGCCGCCGTAGATCCGCGAGATGCGGGAGTCGGTGTAGGCGCGCGAGATGGGGTACTCGCTCATGTAGCCGTAGCCGCCGTGCAGCTGCACGCCCGCGTCGACGGCCTTGGCCTGCAGCTCGGTGGTCCACCACTTGGCCATCGAGGCCAGCGACGGGTCGGCCTCGCCGGCGTTGAGCTTGAGGATGCACTCGTTGATGAAGGTGCGGGCGACGTAGGCCTCGGTGGCCATCTCGGCGAGCACGAAGCGGTTGTGCTGGAACTTGCCGATCGGCTTGCCGAAGGCCTCGCGCTCCTTGGCGTAGGCCAGGCACAGCTCGAGGACGTACTCGACGGCGGCCACGGCCTGGACGCCGATGGAGATCCGCTCCTGGGGGAGGTTCTGCATGAGGTAGATGAAGCCCTCGCCCTCCTTGCCCAGCAGGTTGGACTTGGGCACCTCGACGTTGTCGAAGAACAGCTCGGCGGTGTCCTGGGCCTTGAGGCCCATCTTGTCCAGGTTGCGGCCGCGCTCGAAGCCGGGCATGCCGCGCTCGACGACCAGCAGGCTGAAGCCCATGTGGCCGGCGTCGGGGTCGGTGCGGCAGACCACGATGACGATGTCGCTCATGATGCCGTTGGAGATGAAGGTCTTCGCGCCGTTGAGGACGTAGTGGTCGCCCTTGTCGACGGCGCTGGTCTTGATGCCCTGGAGGTCGGAGCCGGCGCCCGGCTCGGTCATGCCGATGGCCGAGATCAGCTCGCCGCTGACGCAGCCGGGGAGCCAGCGCTGCTTCTGCTCCTCGGTGCCGAGGGAGGTGATGTAGGGGACGATGATGTCGGTGTGGACCGGGAAGCCCGGGCCGCTCGCGCCGATGCGGGAGAGCTCCTCGGAGACCACCGCGTTGTAGCGGAAGTCGTCCATGCCCATCCCGCCGTACTCCTCGGGCACGTCGAAGCAGAGGAGCCCCTGCTCGCCGGCCTTGGTCCACAGCTCGCGGCTGACCTGGCCGTCCTTCTCCCACTGCTCCATGTGGGGGGCGACCTCCTTCTCCATGAAGGTCCGCACCATGGCGCGGAAGTCCTCGTGCTCCTGGGTGTAGATGGAGGTCGGCGTGGCCATCAGATGGGCTCCTCGGGGTCGCTGGGTCGTGCCGGTGGTGGTGCGGTGGTGGTGCGGAGGCAGTGCGCAGGTGGGTGGCCCACGTCACGCACGGCCGGTGGAAGAACTCTGACAGCACGACTGTCACAGTTCAAGTGTCATCTCAGCGGCTAGGGTGCCCTCCATGACCGCCGCCCTCGAGCCCCTCGACGGGCTGATGACCGTCGACGAGCTGGCCACCGCCGCCGGCCTGACGGTTCGCAACACCCGCTACTACTCCGGCCTGGGCCTGCTGCCCCCGCCGGTACGCCGCGGGCGGATGGCCTACTACGACCGGATGCACCTGGCGCACCTGGAGCTGGTGCGGGCACTGCAGGAGCACGGGTTCACCCTGCAGGCGATCGAGCGGGTCGTGAGCCGGCTGCCCGAGGACGCCACCACCGAGGACCTCGCCCTGCAGCGGGCGATGATGACCTCCTGGACGACCTCGGCCCCCGTGCCGGTGGACCGCGCTGCCCTCGAGCGCCGCGCCGGGCGCCCGCTCGTCGACGACGAGCTGACGCTCCTGGTCGTCATGGGTGCCCTCCAGGAGACCGACGAGGGCACCTACCTGGCGGCGCCCAACCTGGAGACCGGTCTGGAGCTGCTCGACCTCGACGTGAGCGCCGAGAGCCTCGGGGCCGCCTCCGAGGCGATCGGGCGCCACATGGAGGCGCTGGCCGAGGAGCTCACCACCATCCTGCGCACCCAGGTGCTCCAGCCCTACCGCCGTGCCGCCCGCGCCTCCGGGCAGTCGCCGGAGCAGGCGGCCCAGATGGAGCACACCGTCTCCCGGCTGCGCCAGCTGACCCTGGAGGCGGTCGTGACCGGCTTCCAACGGGCCGCCAACGCGGTCATCGCCCGCTCGCTCACGCGAGGCTGAGCGGCGCTACGCCCGGGGCGGCAGGCCCGAGGGGGAGCGGTCCCCCGGCGCCTTTCGCACTCCCGCGACGCGCGCCAGGGTCCCGCTCACGAGCGGCGGACCCGGTGTGGAGTGCGGTCCGTCGACCCTCAGTGCCGCACCGATCGGCGCGCCTCGCAGCGACCTGAGCGACCCGTCGGCCGGTCTGGACCGCGTGGCTGCTCAGGCCGCCTGCAAGTGCTGGCTGAACCAGGCGCCGACGTGGTGGAGGTACTCCTCCGGCTCGGAGAGCATGAGTGCGTGCCGGCGGTCGGTGATGACCTCGCCGTGCCAGTCCGGGCGGGCGGCGAGCACCTCGCGCAGTACCCGGGCAGGCACCAGGGCGTCGGCGGTGCCGCCCAGGACGAGGGTGGGCGCCTCCACGGAGCGGATCGCCCGCCAGGTCCAGCGCGGGTCGACCCAGCTGCGGGCGATCGAGAGGGTGCTGGTGCGCAGTGCCCGGCTGCGGTCGGCGACCTGGGCGGCGTCGGCCGAGAGCGCGTCGGCCGCCATGGCGGCGATGAGGGAGGGGCGCACGGCCGCGGGGTCGGTGAAGATGAGGCCCAGCAGCGCGCGGGCTCCCGGGTTGGCGTCGCGGCGGGTCGCTGCGGCGAGCAGGCCGCCGCCGATGCTGGGCAGGCCCATCGTCACGATGCCCTGGAGGGTCGGCACCGAGGGCGGCACCAGGCGCAGCGCGCACGCAGGCGGGAACGCGGGGGAGACCAGCACCAGCCGGTCGACCCGCTCGGGGTGGCGGGCCGCGAGGTGCGTGGCGACCAGGCCGCCCATGGAGTTGCCGTGCACGGTGGCCGTCTGCCACCCGAGCGCGTCCAGCACCCGGCGTACGAAGCGGACGTGGCCGCCGACGGTGAGCGGGTCGTGGGGCACGGCGCGGGTGTGCCCGAAGCCGGGCAGGTCGACCGCCACCACCGGGCCGTGCGCGGCGAGCGGGGCGATCACCTCGATCCAGTTGGCCGCGCTCCCGCCCAGCCCGTGCACGAGCAGCTGCGGGGTGCCCCCGCCGGGGCCGGCGGATTCGCCGGCGTCGGCGCGCAGCACCCGGACGGGGCGGCCGAGGACGTCGAGGGACTCCTGCCGCACGCCGCGCCAGGCGGGGTCGCTGCCGATCCAGGCGTCGTCGGGCAGGCTGGAGGGGGACGTCATGTGGAACACGTTCCCAGTCCGCGCCGTTGTGCGCACGCACCTTGGGGTGACCTAGCCTCTCGCCGTGAGCGCCCAAGCCCCCTCCGCCGTCGTCCTCGTCCGCGCGACCCGGTTCCTGCCGAACCCCGCGACCGCTGCCGACAACGCCTTCCAGTCTGACGTGCCGGCGGGGGAGTCCCCGGAGGTGATCTCGGCGCGGGCGCTGGCCGAGATGGACGCCGTGGCCGACGCGCTGCGGGCGGTCGGGGTGCGCGTCCACGTCTTCGAGGACCACGACCACACCCGCCCCGACAGCGTCTTCCCCAACAACTGGGTCTCCACCCACGCCGGGGGCCTGGTCGGCGTCTTCCCGATGTACGCCTCGAACCGGCGCCACGAGCGGCGTGCCGACGTGCTGGAGATGCTCAAGTCGGAGTACCGCGTCCAGGCGGTCGTCGACTACTCCGGCCTCGAGCCGGACGGCATCTTCCTCGAGGGCACCGGTGCGATGGTGCTGGACCACGTCTCACGGGTGGCCTACGTCGCGCGCAGCCACCGCGCCGACGAGCAGGTGTTGGAGCGCTTCTGCGCCGACTTCCTCTACGAGCCGATGGCCTTCGACGCCGTCGACTCCGCCGGGATCCCCGTCTACCACACCAACGTCATGGCTTGTGTGGGCACCGACGTCGCGCTCATGGCCCTCGACCTCATCCCCGACCCGGTGCGGCGCGAGCAGGTGCGCGAGCGGCTGACCGTCAACGGCCGCCGCCTCGTCGAGCTCACCGAGGAGCAGGTGCGCGAGTTCGCCGGGAACGCCGTCGAGCTGTGCGGGCGCCACCCGGACGGCCGCCGGCGCTACGTGATGGCGATGTCGGCGCGGGCCCGGGCCAGCCTGCGGCCCGACCAGGTCGCGGTGATCGAGGAGTCCTGCGAGATCGTCTCCGTCGACATCCCGACCATCGAGCTGGCCGGGGGGTCGGTGCGCTGCATGATCGCCGGCATCCACCTCGACCGGCGACCCGTGGCCGAGCGCGGACCGACGCTGGCGGTCGTGGCCATCAACGAGGACCACCCGGTCACCGCCGACGGGCGCCTGGTCAACCAGGGCTGAGCCCCGGCACCCCGCGTTGCCGCCACGAACAGGAACGTGTTCTAGTTCTGCGGTGCACGCGGACGCCGACCCCTACGACCTGCTGCCCCCCACGACGCCGGTCCTCATCGGCGTCGGCGAGGTCTCGGAGACCCTCGGCTCACCCGACTACGTCGCGCGGTCGGAGGCCGCCCTGGCCGCCGACGCGGTCCGCGCCGCGGCGGCCGACGCGGTCGCCGGTTCCGGCACCGACCCGGCGGAGGTCCTGGCGGCGCTGGACGCGGCGGCGATGACCCGCTCCTTCGAGGCCATGGGGTTCGGCTCCCCGCTGGGCACGCCGACGTCCTACCCCTGGGCGGTCCTGCGCCGGGTCGGTGCGTCGCCGTCGTACGTCGTGCACGACGCGCTCGGCGGGCAGACGCCCCAGAGCCTGGTCAACGAGCTCGCCCAGGCGGTCGCCGACGGCGAGCACCGGGTCGCGCTCGTCATGGGTGCCGACGTCACCTCGACGACTTGGCACTTCGCCCGCGGCGCGGGCGCCGGAGGCGAGCGGCCGGACTTCCACGAGGACGTCACCGGGCCCGAGGTCGACCGCGGGCGCGGCACCCACCTGGTCAACACCCGTCACCAGGTGCTGCACGGGATGACGAACGCGCCGGTGCAGTACGCCCTGCTCGAGCACGCCCGCCGGCACCGGCTGGGGCTGGACCGGCGCACCTACGCCCGGCAGATGGCCGAGCTGCTGGCCCCCATGAGCGAGGTCGCCGCCGCCCACCCGCACGCCGCGGCGCCCACCGTGCGCTCGGTCGAGGAGGTCGCCACCACGACCGCCGACAACCGGGTCGTGGCCGACCCCTACCGCCGCCTCATGGTGGCCCGCGACCAGGTCAACCAGAGTGCGGCCGTGCTGCTCGCCTCGGTCGAGGCGGCCCGCGCGCTGGGTGTGCCGCAGGAGCGCTGGGTCTTCCTGCACGGGCACGCCAGCCTGGCCGAGCAGACCATGCTCGAGCGCCCCGACCTCTCCCGCGGTCCCGCGACCGTGGCCGCGGTGCAGCACGCCCTGGAGGGCGCCGGCCTCGGCATCGAGGACGTCGACGCGATGGACCTCTACAGCTGCTTCCCGGTCGCGATCACCACCGTCACCGACGCCCTGGGCATCGACACCTCCGACCCGCGCCGGCTCACGCTCACCGGAGGGCTGCCCTTCTTCGGCGGCGCCGGCAGCAACTACTCGCTGCACGCCGTCGCCGAGGCGGTGCGCCGCACCCGCCGCGACCCCGCCGCCACGGTCCTGGTCGGCGCCAACGGCGGCCAGCTCTCCAAGTTCGCCGTCGGCGTGTACGCCGCCCGCCCGCGCCCCTGGGTCCCCGACGACTCGGCGGCCGTGCAGGCGGCGCTCGACGCCGGCCCGCGGGTGCCGTGGACCGAGGTGGCCGACGGTCCGGCCGTCGTGGAGACCTTCAGCGTGGAGCCGCGCCGCGACGGCACCCGCACCGCCCTGCTGGTCTGCCGCGACCTGGCCGGACGACGGTTCCTGGCGACGGCCGCGGCCGACGACGAGCTGCTGGGGCTGCTCGCCGACGAGGACGTCGAGCCGATCGGGGTGCGGGTCCATGCCCGCCACGTCCAGCACGTCAACCGGGTGGCCCTCACACGGGCGACCCTTGACCGGCTGCACCCGCTCCGGCGGCCGCGGCTGGACCGCGCGTTCGACCGGGTTGTCGTCGAGCGCGTCGGCGACCGGGTGGAGGTGGGCGTGCTGCGCCCCGTCCTCGACCGGCTCGCGCACACCGAGCTCGACGAGGTCGTCAGCGCCTACCTGGCCGACCCGGTCGCGCGCACCCTGCTGCTGCACGGCGGCGACGAGGTCTTCTGCGAGGGTCTCGACCTCACCGAGATCGGCTGGGGAGGCACCCTGGTCACCCCGCCGCACGGGGCCGCCGGCCTCACCGGGCGCGCCGACCTGGACAAGCCGGTCGTTGCGGCCGTCGCGGGTGCGGCGCACGACGCCGGCCTCGAGGTGCTGCTGGCCTGCCACGTCGTCGTGGCCGAGGAGGGTGCGACCTTCGCCCTCACCCAGCCCTGGAAGGGGCTGGTCGCCGAGCACGGCGCCCACGAGCGGCTCGCCGGGCTGGCGGGCCGCCGGCTCGCCGACGACCTGGTGCTCACCGGCCGGGTGCTCGACGCCCGGGAGGCGCTGGCCGCGGGGCTGGTGAGCCGGGTCGTGCCGCGGGGGAGCGGGCTCGCCGTGGCGCGCGAGCTCTGCGACCGGGTCGAGGGGGCCGCGCCCACGGCCGTGCGGGCCTCGCTGCGGATGTCCCGCGAGGTCGCCGTGCCCGGGCGCACCAGCCGCTGCGTCGACGAGGTGGCCTTCTCCGAGGACCTGCTGGACCGGCTGTCCTGACGGGCCGTGAACCTCGCCTGAACCGGGCAGGACTTCGGTCCCGCGCAGCCGTGCCCTCCGGCTCGTGCAGCCGCCCGACGCCCGGCCCACGCTGGGACCATGACGTCCCACGCCCCCTGCGAGACCGCCCTCGCGATGACCCGTGCCACGACCGGTGGGCGGGCGCCCTCGGTCGCGCGCGACGTCGTCGCCCTAGCCACCCGGGCCCCCAGCCTGCACAACACCCAGCCCTGGCGCTGGCGGATCGCCTCGGACGACGTCCTGGAGCTCTTCGCCGACCACGACCGGCAGCTGCGCGTCCTGGACCCGCGCGGGCGGCTGATGACCCTCAGCCTCGGGGCGGCCCTGCACCACGCGGTGGTCGCGGCCCGCGCCGTGGACCGGGCCGTGACGGTCGAGCGGTTCCCCGCGGACGGACCGCCGGACCTGGTCGCCCGGCTGCACCTCGGCGAGGTCGTGCACGCAGGTCCCGCCGAGCGGATCGCCCTCTCCTCGCTGGTCGCGCGCCGCACCGACCGCAGGCCGTTCAGCTCCTGGGAGCTGCCCGAGGACCGGTTGCGCCACCTGGGCGAGCTGGCGGCGTCGTACGGCGTCACGACGGTGCGGCTCGACGCCCGGCAGCGCGTGGCGGTGGAGCGGCTGGTGGCCGCGGCCGCGGGCCACCACGATGGCTCGCCGCTGACCGCGGGCGAGCTGGCCGAGTGGTGGGGCGGGGACCGCGAGGGCGCGGGCGTGCCGGGTGCACTGGTGCCCGACCGGCTCCTCGACCCCCTCGGGATCGGTCGGTGCGAGGGCGGGGCCCTCGAGGTGGACGCCCCGGACGACTGCGCCTCGCAGCACACGGCGGTCCTGGCGCTGTGCCACCCCGACGACAGCCCCGACGGTTGGCTGGCCACCGGGGAGGCGATGAGCGCGGTCTGGCTCGAGGCGGTGTCCGAGGGCCTCGGCATGGTGCCGGTCTCGCTGCCCGTGGAGGTGGCGGAGGTGCGCGTGCGGCTCCGTGAGGACGTGCTGGGGCTGCTTGCCCACCCGCAGCTGCTGCTGCAGGTGGGGTGGCCGCACACCGCCTCGGCCCGGCTGGCCCCCTCGCCGCGTCGACCCCTGGACGACGTGATCGTGCCCTGACCCGCCGCCGGGTCAGGCGACCCGGCCCTGGGGAGCCGTGCGTGCGGTCATGCCCGGGTCGGAGACGACGGCGTCGCCGAGCACCTCGTCGATCTTCGTGAGCAGGTCGGCGTCGAGCTTCTTGCCCGCGGCGGCCACGTTGTCGTGGACCTGCTCGGGGCGCGAGGCGCCGACCAGGGCGGAGGCGACGTTGGGGTTCTGCAGGACCCAGGCGACGGCGAGCTGGGCCATCGTGAGGCCGGCCTCCTCGGCGAGCGGCTTGAGCTGCTGCACGCGGGTGAGCAGGTCGTCGTCCATCCAGCGCTTGATCATGTCGGCGCCGCCCTTCTCGTCAGTGGCGCGCGAACCGGCCGGCGGGGCCTGGCCGGGCTGGTACTTGCCGGTCAGCACGCCCTGGGCGATCGGGCTCCACACGATCTGGGAGATCCCGAGCTCCTCGCAGGTCGGGACGACCTCGCCCTCGATGACGCGCCACAGCATGGAGTACTGCGGCTGGCTGCTGATCAGCTGGATCCCGAGGTCCTTCGCCAGCGCGTGGCCGGCACGGATCTGCTCGGCGGTCCACTCCGAGACGCCGATGTAGAGCGCCTTGCCCTGCCGCACGACGTCGGCGAAGGCCTGCATGGTTTCCTCCAGCGGCGTCTCCGTGTCGTAGCGGTGCGCCTGGTAGAGGTCCACGTAGTCGGTCCTCAGCCGGGTCAGCGACCCGTTGATCGACTCCATGATGTGCTTGCGGGACAGACCGGTGTCGTTCTTGCCGCCGGGACCGGTCGGCCAGTAGACCTTCGTGAAGATCTCCAGCGACTCGCGCCGCTCGCCGGCCAGTGCCTCGCCGAGCACGGTCTCCGCCTTGGTGTTGGCGTAGACGTCGGCGGTGTCGAAGGTGCTGATGCCCGCGTCCAGGGCGGCCCGCACGCAGGCGGTCGCCGCGTCGTTCTCGACCTGCGACCCGTGGGTCAGCCAGTTGCCGTAGGTGATCTCCGAGATCTTGAGCCCGCTGTTGCCGAGGTATCGAAACTCCATGCACCCCAACCTAGGACCCCCGGGGTCACCCTCCCAGTGGGCTGCGCACGCGCGACGGCGCCGCACCCCGGTGGGGGTGCGACGCCGTCGTGGTGTGCTGCAGTGCCGTGCGCTGCGGGGGAGCGGGGGTGGCTCAGCCCTCGAAGCAGGCGCCGTCGATCTCGGCGGCCTCGGCGGTGGGACCGGTGAAGAAGTCCTCCAGGAGCGCCAGGCCGGCGTCGGCGTCGGGGTCGACGCTCGAGAGCACGCTCTGGCGGAAGAGGTCGTTGTCACCAGTGCGGTTGCCGGCCTCCTCGGGCAGCATGCCCTCGAAGTCGACGGTCTCCAGTGCCTGGACGGCCTCGAGCAGACCGGCGCGGGTGCCCTCGTAGTCGCCGCCGAGCCACTCCTCGAGGGCGGCCTTCATCGGGTAGCTCCACGCCCAGCCGGAGGTGTAGCCGTCGTTGGGCTGGTCGACCTCGCCCAGCGCCTCGCGCATGGCCTCGTGGCCGGGCGTGTCGGTGCCGTAGGAGCCCCACGGGCCCACGTGGACGAACAGCTGCTCGAGCGCCGGGCCGGCCGGGCTCTGCAGGAGGGCGGGGTTCCAGGTCGGGGAGGAGCCGAGGAACTGGCCCTGATAGCCCTGGGCCGCGGCCTGGCCGACGATGACCGCGGTCTCCGTCGGACCGGTGCCGAGGATGACCAGGTCCGGGTCCTGCCGGACGATGGCCGACACGGCGCCCGACTGCGCCTCCTGGCCAGGAGCGGTCTCGACGTTGGTGAAGTCGATGCCGTTGGCCTCGGCCGCGATCTCGGCGCCCGCCGCGGCGTCGCCGCCGTAGTCACCGGGGAAGCCGACGGCCATGACCGACGAGATGTCCTCGTTCTCGACGAAGTAGTCCACGCCGTTCATGGCGTCGACGCAGTACGACGAGCCCGACTCCAGGATGTTGTCCTCGAAGCCCCACAGCGACGTCCACGACGCCGGGGCGCCGATGACGTCGGCGCTCTTCATCTGCTCCAGGATCGCGAGCGTGGTCGGCGAGCCCAGGGTATGGGCCAGCGCGAGGACGTCGCCCTCGATCTCGCTGTAGACCTGGGCGTGGGTCTCGGGGTTGTAGAGGTTGTCACGGACGTACTCGGTGACGTCGATGTCGTAGCCACCGATCCCGCCGTCCTCGTTGACCCGCTCCCAGAACGCCGCCTGGGCGTCGGTGATCGGCACGCCGAGCGGCGCGAACGGTCCCTGGGTGAGGTCCGAGATGGTCCCCAGGTAGATGCACCCGTTGTCCTCGTTGACGGCGTCCGGGCACGGCTCGTCGCTGACGCCCGGTGCCGAGATGGCGCCGTCGCCCTCCTCGGTGTCGCCACCGCGGCAGCCGGTGGCGGCCATCGCGAGGGCTGCGAGGAGCACCCCCATCTTGCGCAGCTTCATTGCAGTTCTCCTTTTGCGTTGATCCGGACGTTCAGTAGCTGAACGGCCAGCTCTTCCAGTAGATGCGGATCCGCATCCAGATACCGAACAGGCCCCGAGGTTCGAACAAGAGGAACACCACGATCAAGAGTCCGTAGAGGATCTGCTCGACCTGGAACACGTTGGGTGTCTCTGTCACCTGTTGGCTGATCAGGGGGATGAAGGCGGGCAGCTCGCGGGTCAGTGTCGGTAGGAGCGACACGAACAGGGCGCCCGCGATGGTGCCTCCCACGGTGCCGGCACCGCCGATGAGGACCATCGCGATGAACTGCACCGAGAGCAGGAGGTTGAACGACGCCGGGTCGAAGAATCCCGAGACGGTGTAGAGCAGTCCGCCCGCGCAGCCGGCGTAGAAGGAGGAGATGCCGAAGGCCAGCGCCTTGGTGCGCGGCAGGTCGATCGACATCATCTCCGCGGCCATGTCCCGGTCGCGCACGGCCGAGAAGGCACGGCCGACGCGGGAGCGTGCGAGGTTGCGGGCGCCGAGGGCGAAGACCAGCATCAGCACGAACATCAGCAGGTAGAGCTGCTGCTCGCGGCTGAACATCTCGGTGCCCTCGGAGAAGTCGAAGCCGAAGAGCTGCGGCGTCGCGGCCGAGCGACCGACGCCCGCCCCACCGGTGAGGTCGCTCCACTCGCGGAAGACGTGCTCGCCGATGAAGACCAGGCCCAGGGTCACGATGGCCAGGTAGAGGCCGCGCAGACGGGTGGCCAGGGGAGCGACCGCGACGCCGAACGCGGCGGCGACGAGGCCCGAGGCGGGCAGCCAGATCCACATCTCCTCGATGCCGAAGCCGATGGTGCGCCCCTCCGGGTCGCCGGAGATCGCCGCGGCCGTGTAGGCGCCGACGCCCAGGAAGAAGGCGTGGCCCAACGACACCTGGCCGGCGAGCCCGGTGACGATGTTGAGGCCCAGCGCGCCGATGGCGAAGACGAAGGCGATCGCCAGGGTACGAAGCAGTGCGTCCTCGAGCACGAAGGGCCCGAGCAGGCCGAGCAGGATGATCGCCCCGACCGCGACCTGCTTGGGTCGGGTGTTGAAGAGCGCCAGCTCCTGGGAGTAGGACCGGTAGAAGCCGGGCCGTCCGGAGACCTTGGTGCTGACCCGGGCGGTCCCGGGCAGGGACCGCTTCGGGGCGGTCGGCTTGGTCGTGGTCGTGGTGCTCATACGCGCCTCACCTCTGCAGTGCCGAAGATTCCGTAGGGGCGGACCAGCAGGACCGCGAGCATCACGACGTAGGGCGAGACCAGCGCCACGTTGTCACCCAGCCACGGGGCGTAGTCGCGCTGGTAGGTGCCCACCAGCGCCTCGGCCACCCCGATCAGCAGGCCGCCGATGACGGCTCCCTCGAGGGAGTCCAGGCCGCCGAGGATGATCGCGGGCAGGGCGACCAGGGCGACGATCCACAGCTGGCGGTCGACACCGGCCCCGGTCGCCAGGAGGGAGCCGGCGATGGCGGCGAGACCGCCGGCGATCGCCCACGAGAGGGCGAAGACGCCGCCCACGCTCACGCCCATGGTCATCGCGGCCTCCTGGTCGAGGGCGGCGGCGCGCATGGCCAGGCCGTACTTGCTGCGCTGGAAGAAGAAGTAGAGCGCCGTGATGACCAGGGCGACGGTGCCCATCATCACGAGGTGCCGGATCTGCACGTCCAGGCCGAGCACCGAGACCGCGTCCAGGCCCCACGGGAAGCCGATGGGCCGGGCGCCCAGGCCGATGAAGCCGTTGACGACGACGCGCACGGCGATGTCGATGCCCAAGGTGATGATGGCGACCACGAAGACCGCCTTGCCCACCATCGGCCTGATGGCCAGCCGTTCGATCAACAGTGCGAAGGCCGCCGTGATGATGGCCGCGACGGCCACCGAGAAGAAGAACGAGAAGCCCGTGAAGAGCACCACGCCCATGGCCGGGACGAGGTACGACGTCACGACCGCCCCGGTGAGCATCAGCGCCGGCTGCGCGAAGCTGATGACGCTCGTGGCCTTGTAGATGATCACGAAGCCCAGGGCCAGCAGTGCGTAGACCGAGCCCGTGCCGAGTCCGCGGATCACCGCCTCCAGGAAGGTGCTCATCGGGCACCACCGCCGTACATGGACTCCACCATCTCCTCGAATGACTTCGTGACTGCGGAACGCTTGACCTTCTGCGTGGCGGTGAGCTCACCGTCCTCGTGGTCCAGCTCCTTGGGCAGCAGGCGGAACTCCTTGATCTGCTCGACCGAGGCGAACCTGCTGTTGACGTCGTTGACGACCGTCCGGACGAGGTCGACGACCTCGGGCTTCTCGGTGAGGTCGCGGTAGGTGCTGAAGCCGAGCTTCTTGCGCTGCGCCCACTCGCCCACGGTGTCGAGCTCGATGCCGATGAGGGCCGTGAGGTACTTGCGGCCGTCGCCGATGACCAGCGCCTCCTTGACGAAGGGGGAGGTCTTCAGCTCGTTCTCGATCTGCGAGGGAGAGATGTTCTTGCCGCCGGCCGTGATGATGATGTCCTTCATCCGGTCGGTGATCTTCAGGTGCGTGCCCTCGACCCACTCGCCGACGTCGCCGGTGTGCAACCAGCCGTCCTCCTGGAGGACCGCGGCCGTGGCCTCCGGCTTGCGCCAGTAGCCGGCGAAGACGCCGGGGTGGCGGGTGAGGATCTCGCCGGTGGTCTCGTCGATCTTCACCTCGACCCCGGGGTGCGCCTCGCCCACCGTGCCGAGCCGGACCCGGCCCGGGCGGTTGGCGGTGGCCACCGCGGTGTTCTCGGTCATGCCGTAGACCTCGTGCATCGGCACGCCCAGGCCCATGAAGAACTTCAGCACCTCGGGAGCGATCGGGGCGGCACCCGAGGCGGCGTACCGCACCCGGCGCATGCCCAGCCGCTCGCGCAGGGCGCGGTAGCAGAAGATCCAGCCCACGCCGTACTTCAGCCGGGTGGCGGCGGTGTGCTTGCCGCCGGTGCGGACCAGCTCGTCGCCGATGCCCGCGGCCACCTTGAGCCAGAACTGGGCGTTGGCGCGCTTGAGCCGACTCGCGGCGGCGATCCGGATCTCCACACCGGCCATCAGCTTCTCCCAGATGCGCGGGACGCCGAAGAGCACGGTCGGCTGGACCTCGCGGAGGTTCTGGGGGACGGTCTCGATGGACTCGGCGAAGTTGACCTGGGTGGCTGCCGCGGCGTTGAACCAGGTCGTGAAGATGCGCTCGGCCACGTGTGAGAGCGGCAGGTAGGACAGCAGCAGGTCGTCGGGTCCCGGCGGCGGGTTGGTGAAGGCCCCCTCCTCGGCGAGGATCCTGATCGCGAACTCGACGTTGCGGATCGTGAGCATGCCGCCCTTGGGCGGACCGGTGGTGCCCGAGGTGTAGATCAGCGTCGCGAGGTCGTCGGGCTCGGCAGCCGCTGCGATCGCGTCCACCGCGCCCTGGTGCGAGGAGAGGTGCCGCTCGCCGAGGTGCAGGAACTCCTCCCACGACATGAGCTTCTCGTGGGTGTAGCGCCCGCGGATGCCGCGCGGCTCGATGTAGACGATCTTCTCCAGGTGCGGCGCCCGGTCGATGACCTCGAGGGCCTTGTCGACCTGCTCCTGATCCTCGGCGATGAGCACCCGGGCGCCGGAGTCCTCCAGGAGGTAGGCCACCTCGGCCGCCGGGTTGGTCGGGTAGACACCGACCGAGGCGGCGCGCACGGCCATGGCGCCCATGTCGGCGACCAGCCACTCGGGCCGGTTCTCGGAGTGGATCGCGACCCGGTCGCCGGGCTCGAGGCCCAGGGCGAGCAGGGCGTGCCCGGCGAGCTGCACGTGCTCCCAGTACTGCGCCCAGGTCCACTCCCGCCACACGCCGAGGTGCTTGTCGCGCAACGCGACGGCGTCGGCGCGGGTGCGGGCGTGGTCGCGGATCCGGGTCACCGGCGTGGTCGTGCCGGTGCGGCCGGTCGGACCCGTGGTGCGTTCGGCGGTGGTCGTCACGACGAGAGCTCCTGTCCGAGGTAGGCGCGGATGACGTCGGGGTGGCGCTGGACCTCGGCCGGGGTGCCCGTGGTGATGGGGGTCCCGAAGTCGACGACGAGGATCCGGTCGGCGAGGTCCATGACCAGGCCCATGTCGTGCTCGACCATGATGATCGGGACGTCGAGCTCGTCGCGGATGTCGAGGACGAAGCGCGCCATGTCCTCGGTCTCCTCGAGGTTCATGCCGGCGACCGGCTCGTCGAGCAGCAGCAGCTGGGGCTGCATCGCCAGGGCGCGACCGAGCTCGACGCGCTTCTGCACGCCGTACGGCAGCAGGCCCACGGGCATGCCCCGCCACGACTCCAGCTCCAGGAAGTCGACGATCTCCTCGCAGACCTTGCGGTGCTGGACCTCCTCGGTCTTGGCCCGGCCCCACCAGCCGAAGGCGGAGAGCCAGCCGTACTCGATGTGCTGGTGGCGACCCAGCATCAGGTTGTCGGTCACGGTGAGCTGCTCGAAGAGCGCGATGTTCTGGAACGTCCTGGCCACGCCGCGACGGGCGATGTCGCTGGGCTTCTTGCCCAGGACGTCTTCGCCCATGAAGCGGACGCGCCCCTCCTGCGGCCGGTAGACACCCGAGATGACGTTGAACAGCGACGTCTTGCCCGCGCCGTTGGGCCCGATGACGGCGAACAGCTCGCCGGGCTCCACGTGCAGGCTGACGCCGTTGATGGCCTTAACGCCCTTGAAAGACAGATGCACGTCGTCCAGCTGGACGACCGGGCTGGCGGCGCTCATGCCGACCACCTCTTCTTCCTGCGGTAGTGCTTGGCGTCCCGGAAGGACTTGCGGCTCGAGCCGTCCTCGCCGGGGTGGAGGCCGAGGTAGAACTCGCGGACGTCGTCGTCGGCGAGGAGCTCGGCGGCGGGCTTGTCCAGGACGACGCGTCCGGTCTCCATGACGTAGCCGTGGTGGGCGACCGACAGGGCCATCGAGGCGTTCTGCTCCACGAGGAGCACGCCCGTGCCGGTGCTGTTGATCTCCACGATGACGTCCCGGATGGCCTCGACCATCAGCGGCGCCAGGCCCAGGGACGGCTCGTCGAGCAGCAGGTAGCGCGGGTTGGACATCATGGCCCGGCCCATGGCGAGCATCTGCTGCTCGCCGCCGGAGAGGTAGCCCGCGGTGAGGGTGCGGCGGTCGGAGAGGACCGGGAACAGCGAGTAGACCCGCTCCAGGTTCTCGGCCATCTCGGCGCGCGCGGTGTGCGCGCCGACCTTGAGGTTGTCCTCGATGCTGAGCTCGACGAAGACCCGCCGACCCTCCAGCACCTGGCGCACGCCTTTGCGGACCACCGCCTCGGGCGGCGTACGCCGCAGGTCCTCACCGTCCAGGCTCACCGAGCCCTTCGTGATCTCGCCCTCGTGGACGTCGAGCAGGCCGGTCAGGGCCCGCAGCAGCGAGGTCTTGCCCGCGCCGTTGGCGCCGAGCAGGGCCACGATCCGGCCGTCGGGGACCTCGAGGCTGACGCCTCGGAGGGCGAGCACGACGTCGTCGTAGACCACCTCGAGGTTGCGCGCGCTCAGCACATGCGCTCCTGTCGTCGTGGGGACGCACGGGGTGCGACCCGGTGTGGGGCCCGGTGGGGCACTGCGGAGATGTGTAGGTGGGCTCGTCGATTGTGACGTGCGCCTCATCGTGCCGCCACGCCCCTCCGCCGTCTTTGTGCGGCTCCACAGACTTCTGTGGGACCCGATCACTACACCCGCCGGCCAGCTGACGGACGGGTGGTGCCACGGGACGCGCAGTCCGTGGACAGGTGCTGGTGTGACGGGGGTCACCGGGGGAGACTGGCGGGACCAGCCGGGGACCGAGTACCGAGCAGGACGGGCAGGACAGTGACGGAGAGCAGCACAGCGAACCAACCAGAGACGGTGGAGCGCGCGCCCGGCGACGACGATGTCGCCCCAGCCGTGCCGCAGGCTCGTCGGCGCCTGGGCACAGCCGAGGGGGCTGACCTCCTTGCGGGCTGGGTGCGTGGGCGCGTCGACGAGATCGCCGAGGGGGCGACCGCCGCGATCTGGGACCAGGTCGACGTCTACTCCTCCTTCGAGGACCGCACCCTGCGCTCGGAGGTCCAGTCCCACTGCCGCCAGGTCTTCGGCGCCTTCCTCAGCAGCGTCGAGGACCGGCGCAACCCGATTCGGCGCGACTTCCCCTGGACGGGGCGGCACGCCATGCGTCGGGTCGACCTCGGAGTGGCCCTGCCAGACTTCATGAAGGCCTTCCGGATCGGCCAGATCCAGCTGTGGGACGGTGTCCTCGACGGCGTCGCACATCACCCCGAGACGAAGGACGCCGCGCTGACGATCGTCGGCCAGGTCATGCGCACCATCGAGGTGGGCAGCACCGCGGCCGCCGAGGCCTACCTCGAGGCCCAGCAGTTCCAGCTGGCTGACTCCGCCCGGCTGGCGCGCGACCTGCTCGACGACCTGCTCGAGGGTCGCCCGCCCACGGTCCAGCCGCGCGTGCAGATGCTCGCCGAGGTGGGCATCGCCGAGGACAGTCCGCTCGTCGTGGTGGCCGGCTCGTTCACCGTCAACGCCGAGCAGTCGGCGGACCGGACCAGCCAGGCGATGCTGCGCAGTGCGCTCACGAACCCCGGCCGCGGGCTGGTCGTGGTGCGCCACGACGAGGTCGTGGCCGTCATGCCGGTGGACCCCAGCGGGGAGGAGCGGACCCTGGCCCGCATCCGTGCCGGAATCGCCTCACTCTCGGGTCGAGGGGTCTTCCCCAGTGTCGGCGTCAGCTCGGTCCGCCAGGGCTTCCTCGACGTCCCCGAGGCCTACGAGGAGGCACGGCTGGCCCGCCGCTCGCTGCGCGGCCGGGCCGGAGTCCAGTCGCTGTCGACGATGTCGACCCTGGACTACCTCGTGCAGACCCACGACCGCACCGCCCGCCGGCTGGTCCGCCCCGAGGTACGCGCCTTCGTGCAGGAGGACCTCGCCTCGGGCGGCACCTTCGTGGAGACCCTGCGCCAGTACGTCGCCTGCGACCTCAACGCCAAGCTGGCGGCGATGGCGCTGCACGTGCACGCCAACACCGTCTACTACCGCCTGGAGCGGATCGCCGAGCGCACCGGCTGCGACGTGCGCCGGGTCGAGGAGCTGATCGACCTGCTGCTCGCGGTCAGCCTGGTATCCGGCTCCTCCGACTGAGGACCCTCCGCCCGCTCGCCTCCTCCGGTCGAGGGGTGCCCGGCCCGGTAGGTTCGACCCTGCCGTGACCCGTCGCCAGACCCGGAAGGATCCCCCGTGCTGGTGCTGATCCTCGCCCTGCTCGCGACGGCGGTGCTGGCGCCCGCGATGCTGCTGCGCCAAGGGGCCCGCGCCTTCGTCGTCGTCGCGCTCGTCCCGCTCGCGGGGACGGTCTGGGTCGCCGCCCAGGGCCCCGCGGTGACCCGGGGGGAGACCCTGGTCGAGGTGCACCCGTGGGTCGCAGGCATCGGGCTGGAGCTCGCGCTGGCCATGGGGACCCTGCAGTGGGTGCTGTCCCTGGTGGTCCTGGGCATCGGCGCGCTCGTGCTGGCCTACTGCGCGTGGTACTTCGAGGACGACGAGCCCGGGGTGCCGCGCTTCGGCGGCGTCCTGGTCGCCTTCGTCGCCGCGATGCTCGGGCTGGTCCTGGCCGACGACCTGCTGCTGCTCTACGTCTTCTGGGAGCTCACAACCGTCTTCTCCTTCCTGCTCATCGGGCACTCCCCGGAGCGGCGCACGAGCAGGCGGGCGGCGATCCAGGCCCTGGTCGTGACCACCTTCGGCGGGCTGGTGCTGCTGGTCGGCGTGCTGCTCGTCGGTGCAGCCGCCGGGACCTACCGGATCACCGAGGTCCTCGCCGACCCGCCCACGGGCGCGGCCGTCACCGTGGGCGTGCACCTGCTGCTGGTCGGTGCGGTGAGCAAGTCGGCGCTCGTGCCCTTCCACTTCTGGCTGCCCGCCGCGATGGCCGCCCCCACCCCCGTGAGCGCCTACCTCCACGCCGCCTCGATGGTGAAGGCCGGCGTCTACCTCGTCGCGCTGCTCGCGCCGGCGTTCGCCGAGGTCGCCGGCTGGCGTGCGGTCCTGCTCGTGCTCGGCCTGGCGACCATGCTGCTCGGCGGCGTCCGCGCCCTGCGGCAGCACGACCTGAAGCTGCTCCTGGCCTACGGCACCGTCAGCCAGCTCGGCTTCCTGGTGCTCGTCGTCGGCACCGGCACCCGCAGCGCGATGCTGGCGGGCCTGGGCCTGCTGCTGGCGCACGCCCTGTTCAAGGCCTGCCTCTTCCTCACCGTCGGCGTGATCGACCACAGCACCGGGACTCGTGACCTGCGCCGCCTCACGGGGCTCGCGCGCCGGATGCCCGTCCTCGCCGTGTCGGCCACGCTCGCGGCCGCCTCGATGGCCGGGCTCCCGCCCCTGCTGGGGTACGTCGCCAAGGAGAGCGTCCTGGTGGCGCTGGTCGACGTGGCCCGCGAGGGCGACGGCACCGGCCTGGCCGGCCTCGCGGGGTGGCTGGTGCTGGTCGGCGTGGTGCTGGGCTCGGTCCTCACCGCGGCGTACTCCGCCCGGTTCGTGTGGGGTGCCTTCGGGAGCCGCCCGGTCGAGGAGTGCCCGACGGTGCACGTGCCGGGCCCGGCCTTCCTGGCCGCGCCCGTCCTGCTCGCGGCCGCCTCGCTGGTCCTGGGCTTCCTGGGCGCTCCGCTCACCACGCTCCTCGCCCCGCAGGCCGGGACCCTGCCGCCAGGCGCCCACGAGCCCGAGCTGGTGCTCTGGCACGGGGTGGGCCTGCCGCTCCTGCTGACGGCCGTCTCGGTCCTGGGCGGCGCGCTGCTCTTCCTCGCCCGCGAGGCCGTGGCCAGGTTCCAGACCGCGCTCGCCCACGACTGGAGCGGCGAGCGGGCCTACCGCGCGGGCATGCGGTTCCTGGACCGCACCGCGGTCGAGGTGACCGGTGTCGTGCAGCGCGGCTCGGCCGCGGCCTACCTCGGCATCATCCTGCTCGTCGTCGTGGTGCTGCCCGGGTCGACGCTGCTCACCGGCCTCGGCGACGTGCGCATCCAGCTGTGGGACACCCCCGCGCAGGCGGCCGTCGGCGCGGTCGTGCTCGTCGCGGCCGTGATGACCACCCGCAGCCGCCGGCGGGTCCGCGCGATCCTGCTGGTGGGCGTGACGGGCTACGGCACGGCGTACCTCTTCGTGCTGCACGGCGCGCCGGACCTGGCCCTGACCCAGGTGCTGGTCGAGACGCTGACCCTCGTCGTCTTCGTGCTGGCGCTGCGCCGGCTCCCGGAGTACTTCACCGACCGCCCGCTGAGCCGTCAGCGCTACGTCCGCGCCGCGCTCGGTCTCGCGGTCGGCGTGGTGACCGCGGGCTTCCTGCTGGTCGCCGGCTCCGCGCGCACCGCCGAGCCGGTCTCGGCCGCGCTGCCCGAGCAGGCGGTGGAGTACGGCGGTGGCTACAACATCGTCAACGTCGTGCTCGTCGACACCCGCGCGTGGGACACGCTGGGGGAGATCGCGGTGCTCGTGGCCGCGGCGTCCGGTGTCGCGAGCCTGGTGTTCGTCAACGCGCGCGGCGCCGACATCCGGCGGGTCCACGACATCCCGTACCCGAAGGGCGTGCGCAAGATCCCCACGGCCACCGGCCGGCGCGCCTGGCTGCCGGGCTCTCGGACCCTTCCCCCGGAGAAGCGCTCGATCATCCTCGAGGTGGTCGTGCGGATGCTCTTCCACACCCTGCTCGTCGTCTCCATCTACCTGCTCCTGGCCGGCCACAATGCCCCGGGCGGCGGGTTCGCCGCAGGCATGACGACAGGTCTGGCGCTGGTCGTGCGCTACCTCGCCGGCGGCCGCTACGAGCTCAACGAGGCCGCACCGGTGGACGCCGGTCGGCTGATCGGCCTGGGCCTGGCGATCGCGGCGCTCGCGGCGGTGCTGCCGATGGCCTTCGGCGGGATCGTGCTGCAGTCGGCGATCCTCGAGACGGTGCTGCCGGTGGTGGGCGAGGTGAAGCTGGTGACCTCGGTGCTCTTCGACATCGGCGTCTACCTCGTGGTGGTCGGCCTGGTCCTCGACCTGCTGCGGGCCCTCGGTGCCCAGATCGACCGCGACATCCAGCGCGCGCTGCGCGAGGCGGAGGCGAGCCCGGCATGAGGACGAGGACGAGGACGGGTTCGCGGTCGGGGTGCGTGTCGAGAGCGGGGGAGGTGCCGGCGTGGAGGTGAACCTGACGCTGGTCATGATCACGGCCGGGCTCATGGGCTGCGGGGTCTACCTGCTGCTCGAGCGCAGCCTGTCGCGGGTCCTGGTCGGACTGGTGATGATCGGCAACGCCGTGAGCCTGGCCTTCCTGGTCGCGGGCGGGCCCGCGGGCCGGGCCCCGATCGTGGAGGACGGGGTGACCACGGGGATCTCCGACCCGCTGCCGCAGGCGATGGTGCTCACCGCCATCGTCATCACCCTGGCGACCACCGCCTTCGTGCTGGCCATGGCCTACCGCAGCTGGCAGCTCAACGGTCACGACGACGTGCAGGACGACGTCGAGGACGCCACCGTGCGTCGCCTCGCCCTGCGCGACGCGACCTCCGACGCCTACCAGGCCACCACGTCGGACTACCCCGGTGACGACTCCAGCGGCGACGCCGGTCAGGCGCCCGAGGACGACCCGGTGGTCGCGCTGCACGACGAGCGGGGCACGACGTGAGCGCGCTGGTCCCGCTGCCCGTGCTGCTGCCCATCCTGGGTGCGGGGGCCTCCCTCGCCCTCTCCAGCTACCCGCGGGTCCAGCGGTGGCTCAGCCTGCTGGTGCTCGTCGCGGTCGTCGCGGTCGCCGCGGTGCTGCTCGTGCAGGCCGACCAGGAGGGCCCGCAGACCGTGTGGATCGGGGGCTGGCCCGAGACGCTCGGGATCGTCCTGGTCGCCGACCGGCTGGCCGCGCTGATGCTGCTGGTCAGTGCCGTCGTGACCCTCGCTGTCCTGGCGTACTCCGTCGCCCAGGGCATGACCGAGGACGAGGAGGGTGCGCCGATCTCGGTCTACCACCCCACGTTCCTGGTGCTGGTCGCCGGCGTCGCCAACGCCTTCCTGGCCGGCGACCTGTTCAACCTCTTCGTCAGCTTCGAGATGCTGCTCTTCGCCAGCTACGTGCTGCTGACGCTCGGCGGCACCGCGACCCGCCTGCGTGCCGGCACCATCTACGTCCTGGTCAACCTGCTGTCCTCGACGCTCTTCCTCATCAGCCTGGCGGTCGTGTACGCCGCCACCGGCACCCTCACGCTGGCCCACCTCGCGGTGCGGCTCGAGGAGCTCCCGGACCACGTGTCGCTGCTGGTGCAGCTGCTGCTGCTGACCACCTTCGGCATCAAGGCGGCGGTCTTCCCGCTCTCCTTCTGGCTGCCCGACAGCTACCCGACGGCACCGGCACCGGTGACGGCCGTCTTCGCGGGGCTGCTGACCAAGGTCGGCGTCTACGCGATCCTGCGGGTGCAGACCCTGCTCTTCCCCGACAGCCCGCTCACCGACCTGCTGCTGTGGGCGGCCCTGCTGACGCTCCTGGTCGGCATCCTGGGCGCGGTGGCGCAGTCGGACATCAAGCGCATGCTCTCCTTCACGCTGGTCAGCCACATCGGCTACCTCGTGATGGGGATCGCGCTCGCCAGCCGGCTCGGCACGGCGGGCACGACCTTCTACGTCGTCCACCACATCACCATCCAGACCGCACTCTTCCTCGTCCTGGGGCTGGTGGAGCGCCGGGCCGGCAGCACGGCGCTGATGCGGATCGGCGGGCTGGCGCGGATCGCCCCGCTGCTCGCGGTGCTCTTCTTCGTCCCGGCGATGAACCTCGCGGGGATCCCCCCCTTCTCCGGCTTCATCGGCAAGGTCGGGCTCTTCCAGGCCGCGCAGGCGGACGACGGCTGGTTGGCCTGGACCCTGGTCGGTGCGGGTGCGCTGACCAGCCTCCTGACCTTGTACGCCGTGGCCAAGACCTGGGCGGTGGCGTTCTGGCGCACGCCCCGCGAGGCGCACGAGGCGCTCGCGGCCATCGGCGGGGACGGCGAGCCGATCCCGGGCCACGACACCGGGCTCGTGCACGAGCACCGCGGCCACGTGCACACGCCCAGCGGGGTGGTGTCCAAGCAGGACATCGAGGAGGCGCGGCGCCTGGGCGACGACGACACTCCCGACCGCGACTTCCACACGCTGATCGAGGCCGGCGAGGACACGAAGGACTCCCCGCTGGGCATGCTGCTGCCCGCCGGGCTCCTGGTGGCGCTCAGCGTGGCGCTGACCCTGGTGGCCGGTCCGCTCTACGCCTACGGCGACCGAGCGGCGGTCGACCTCCACGACCGGCGGCCCTACCTCACCTCCGTCCTCGGGGAGGACCTGCGATGAGCCCGGTGACCCGGACCCGGCGCGACGGGACCTCGCGACCGGCGCGGCACCGCGCGGTCCAGCTCCCGGCGGTGGTGGTGCTGACCCTGGTCTGGCTCGCCCTCTGGGGCTCGGTCGCGCCGCTCTACGTCCTGGGCGGCGTGCTGGTCGCGGTGGGCACCTGCCTGGTCTTCCCGCTGCCGCCCGTCGACCTCGCCGCCCGGGTGCGTCCGCTCCGGCTGCTGGCGCTGCTGGGCCGCTTCCTCGTCGACGTCGTCCGCGCCAGCGTGCAGGTCTCGCGGGTCGTGCTGACCCGGGGCCACGTCCGCAACGCCGTGGTGGCCGTGGACCTGGAGAGCTCCTCGGACTTCGTGCTGACCCTGGTGGCAGCAATGCTCTCGCTGGTCCCGGGCTCGGTGGTGGTCGAGGCGCGGCGCTCCACCCACACCCTCTACCTGCACGTCCTGAACGTGCCGGACGCCGAGGCGGCCGAGGCGTTCCGTCGCAGCGCCCTGGAGCTGGAGCAGCGGGTCCTGGCCGCGCTGCCGCCCCGCGCGAGCGAGGAGGTGGCCGCGTGAACCTCGTGCTCCTCCTGGCGACCGCGATGCTCGTCGCCGCAGCGGTCCTCCTGACGGTGCGGGCCACCATCGGCCCGACCATCCTGGACCGCAGCGTCGCGCTGGACGTCCTCGTCGCCGTCACCGTGTGCGGCATCGGCCTGCACGTGGCGTCGACGGGGAAGACGGTCGCGCTGCCGATCGTGCTGGTGCTCGCGGGCTTCGGCTTCGTCGGCGCGGCCAGCGTCGCGCGCTACGCCAGTCGCAGCGACGACCTGGAGGCCGGACGCGACGGCGCCGAGGAGACGCGGGGGGACCGACGATGACGTGGACGGTGGCGCTCGACGTCGCCGCGGCGGCCTGCCTGCTGACCGGCGCGCTGCTCGCCCTGATCGCCGCGATCGGGGTGCTGCGGATGCCCGACCTGCTGAGCCGGATGCACGCCGCGACCAAGCCTCAGGTGCTCGGGACGGTGCTGGTCGTCCTCGGGGTGGGCCTGCGGCTGCGCGACCCCTCGACCGTGGCGTTGCTCGCCCTGGTCGTGGTGCTGCAGATGACCACGAGCGTGGTGTCGAGCCACCTGATCGGGCGCGCCTCGTTCCGGGCCGGGCAGGTGCGCCACGACCTGCTGGTCGTCGACGAGCTGAGCGAGGTCCTGGACCACGAGGAGCCGCGGGGGGCGCCCTGACCGGTCCTGCCATCTACGAGTCGTAGGGTTTTGCCTATAGGGCATAGGCGACGTAGCGTCGTCGCCATGCTGGCCCTCACCGAACGCGAGATCCGCGGCTCCTTCGTCAACTGCAGCCGGGGCGAGGTGGCCCGGCTGACCGTCCCGGACCTCGACCTCGTCGCGTGGCCCGAGCTGGACTACCTCGGCTGGGTCGACCCGCGCGCACCCCTGCAGGCCGCCGTCGTCGTGCCCCACGAGGGCGAGCCCGTGGGCGTCCGGCTGCGTCGCAACCAGGGCGGGTCCGGGCGGGCACGCATGTGCTCGTGGTGCTGCACGGTCCACCCGGGCAGCGGCGTCGCGCTCATGGTCGCCAACCGGGCCGGGCGCGCGGGCCGCGACGGCAACACGACGGGTGCCGAGGTCTGCGCGGACCTGCGGTGCTCGGCGTACGCCCGAGGCACGCTGCCCGCGCCCTCTGTCTCGACGGTGGCCGAGACCATCCCGGCCGAGCGGCGCACCGAGCGGCTGCAGGACAACCTGGGCGCCTTCCTGCGGCGGGTGCTCCGGTGACCCGGGCCGGCCTGGACCGGGCGCGGGTGGTGGCGACGGCCGCCGGCCTCGCCGACCGGGACGGGGCCGCTGCGCTCACGGTGAGCGCCGTCGCGCGCGAGCTGGGGGTGCGCCCGCCCAGCCTGTACTCCCACGTCGCGGGCGCCCAGGAGCTGCGCACGGCCGTCGCCGCACTGGCCCTGACCGAGCTCGCCGACCGCGTGGACCGCGCCCTCGCCGGGCTGGCCGGCGCCGATGCCCTGGTGGCGCTGGCTGACGCCCACCGCGCGTACGCCGCGGAGCACCCGGGCCGCTTCGCCGCCGCGGGAGCAGCGGGCGCCGGCCCCGTCGACGCGGAGCTCCTCGGTGCGGGGCGGCGCCACGCGGACCACCTGCTCGCGGTCCTGCGGGGCTACGCGGTCCCGGCCGAGGAGCAGGTGCACGCCGCCCGCCTGGTCGGCAGCCTGCTGCGCGGCTTCATCGAGCTGGAGGGCGGCGGTGCCTTCGCCGGCAGCAGCCCGCCTGCCGAGGAGTCGTGGGTGCGGGCGCTCGAGCAGCTGGACGCCGTCCTGCGGACCTGGGGGAGCGCATGAGGGGGCGGCGACCGGCAGGCAGGCAGGGGATGCTGGTGGCCCTGGCCGCGACGGCGACGCTGTCGCTGGGCTGCGCCACGACGGGCGAGCAGGACGCTGGGTCCACCGACACGGCACCGGACCGCCGTACGACGTCCGGCGAATCGGCCGCGTCGAGCCCGGCGACCCCGACGTGCGCCGGGGGTCAGGCCGCGCTGGGCGACGGGCTCGACCGGCTCGAGCGTCGGGAGGGCGGACGCGTCGGGGTGCACCTGCTCGACACCGGCACGGGGGAGTCGGTCGGGCATCGCCAGGACGAGCGGTTCGCCTTCGCCTCCACGGTGAAGGCGCTCCTGGCCGCGGTGGTGCTCGACCGGCTGCCGGAGGCCGGCCTGGAGCGGCGGCTGCGGTGGACCGAGGCCGACCTCGTGGACTACTCGCCGGTGACCGAGCAGCACGTCGACGGAGGGCTCACCGTCGCCGAGGTGCTCGAGGCCGCCGTCACGGTCAGCGACAACACCGCCGCCAACCTGCTCCTCGAGCTTGTCGGAGGCCCGGCCGGCCTGGACCGCGCGCTCGCCGAGGTGGGGGACGAGACCACCGAGGCCGTGCGCACCGAGCCCACGCTCAACGACTTCACGCCGGGCGACCCGCGCGACACCTCGACGCCGCGTGCCCTCGCGGAGAGCCTGGCCGCCTTCGCGGTCGGCGACGCGCTGGGCGAGGGCGACCGGCAGGTGCTGGTCGACCTGCTGCGGCGCAACACGACGGGCGACGACCTGGTGCGCGCGGCGGCCCCCGAGGGTTGGGTGGTCGGCGACAAGACCGGCACCGCGGACTGGGGCACGCGCAACGACATCGCCGTCCTCGAGCCGCCGGGCCGGGAGCCGATCGTGCTCGCCGTGCTGACGCGCGGGGAGACCGCGGACGCCGAGCCGCGCGACGCGCTGGTCGCCGAGGCCGCCCGGGTCGCCCTCGACGCGGTGTGCGCGGAGCGGTAGCCGGTCGTCCGCCGGCGACCCGGGCAACCCGGACGAGCGGTCGGGTCAGGCAGCCGCTGAGGGCGGCAGGCTGCGGATGAGCTGCCGCAGGCGACGGTGGTCCAGCGACGCCCCTTCGGCGTCGGCGGCCACCAGGACCTCGGCGTGCATGTCGGGTGAGACCAGGTAGACGTGCGGTGACAGCGGGAACGGCTCCTCGGCCCAGGCGCAGAGAGCCTCGAAGGCCATCTCCACGGACACGTCCAGCACCGAGTCATCGACCGGGAAGTGCAGCCACATCTCGAACTTGTGGGGGACCGCGACCAGGACGCCGGACGGTGGGATCTCTCGGCGCAGGGTCCGGCGCAGCACCTCCGGGAGCACCATGACGCGGCTGGCTCCGAAGGAGTCGTCGGCGCGGAGCACGTCGACCCACGAGCCGGGGAGGTCGGGGTCGAGGCGACGACGTACGTGCTGTGGCAGGGGGAGTGCCGCGAGGTTCTCGAGCGCACGGACGTAGGCGTCGTCGCGCTCGACCTCGACGTTGTCGAGCTTGCCGAACAGTGCGGTCAGGCCAGGACCCTGGGCCGACAGCACTCCGTGCAGACCCGGCAGCGGGCGGAGTGGTTCGTACTCGAGGTCGGGCATCGTTGCCGGATCCACGAGCCGCACCCGCAGGTCTTCAGCCCGGATCGCCGCCGTCGGGTCGAAGCCGGAGAGGAGTGTCGTGACCTGTTCCTGCACCAGACGACGCCATGCCCGCCGTGGCGCCAGGTGCAGTCGTCGCGCCAAGTTGTCGAGCCCCATGATCGGCCCGTCCGTCAGCTGGAAGGCGCGCCCGTCGACCAGGGTCCAGGTATGACCGCGCGTGCGGAGCACGGCCTCGACCTCGCGCAGCAGCCACCGGGTGTCCTGCGCGCTCAGAGGGTGTACGTGGGTGGATTCGCTCATGCGAGCGATGCAAGCAGGATCCGCGTCCGGGCGTCGGGCTCTCTCCACAGGCCATGCAGCCGGGCGGGCAGTCGTACCCCGCGGGTCTGCAGGATCGACTCCACCGAGCCCATGTGCAGGTCGAAGAAGTCGATGACCGGGCAGCGGGTGCGCCGCAGTTCGAGGCGTACCTCGTCGCTGGCGGCGGTGGTGAACACCAATGGGGTGCGGGGCTCTCGTCCATGGCGCGGTCGAGGCGGGCCACGACATCACGAGCCTCTTGGACGGTGGAGATGAACGGGATCACGGTCCGGTCGAAGCGCAGGTCGGGGAACTGGATCAGCAGCGCGTTGCTCATGGTCTCCGCGCTGATGCCCGTGCTGTCCGAGAGGAAGAACACCGGCACCACGGCGCTCGCCGACCCGTGGTGCGCCTCCTCGCGCGTCATCACGCCGGCGGCAGGGGATGGTCGGTGCTGACAAGCAGGACGTGCAGGGTCCGGGGTCCGTGCACGCCCTCGACCCGCTCCAGCTCGATGTCACTGGTGGCCGAGGGGCCGCTGATCCACGTCAGGGGCCGGCCGGCGTCGACGGCGTGGCGAAGCGGCGCGATTGACTCGGGCACGTCGCCGACGAGCTGCGACTCGCGCACGACGCACACGTGCACGTCGGGCACCAGCGAGAGCGCGCGGCGGCCCTGGTCGGGGCCGTGGTCGAGCACGATGGTGCCGGTGACGGCGATGCCCACCGCGGCGGCGGTGACAACCGCGTCGAAATGGTCCAGTTCGTCGGGGGACAAATCTCCGTCGTCAGCTACCACCTCCGCGCCGTCGAGGGCGGCTACCCACTCGCGCGGCAGCCCGGGCGGTACGACGACGCGTGTGGCTCGGGTCAGAGCTGCGGCCACGGCCGCAGTGATGCCTTCGGGATTGACCCGCTCGACGACGGCACGGTAGTCCTCGACGCGTTCGACGAAGGTCGCCGCGATGTCGGGGAGCGGGGTGGTGGCGCCGTACTCGCGCTGGGGTGGCGGTATCCGGTCGGCGCCCTCCAAGGCGGCGGCGATCCGGGTGAGCATGTCGTCTCGGGTGCTCATCGGGGGTCTCCCTTCTCGCGCTTCCACCAGGATCGGAAGGACTCGGCGGGAGGTGTTGGTGCGTCGCGGGCGTCGCTCCAGGCCGAGAGTGGCCCGGGGAGGCGTCCGATGGTGTCCTTCTTGCCGAGGGCCCGGCCGCTCAGCTCGGCGCCCTTCTGGGCCTTCTCCCAGCGGCGGTGGTCGGAGAACATCCAGGCGGCTCCCTTCATGGCGATCTGCTCGCCCGAGGGGATGCCGCCGCGGTGCTCGTCGACCACGCGGGTGCGCAGGTGCACGAGGAGCTCGGGGATCTCGATGTTGACGGGGCAGACGTCGCCGCAGGCGCCGCACAGTGACGAGGCGTAGGGCAGTGACTGGTCCACGTCGCTGGTGGTGCCACGTAGCTGGGGGTTGAGGATGGCGCCGATGGGCCCGGGATAGACCGAGCCGTAGGCGTGGCCACCGACGCGTTGGTAGACGGGGCAGACGTTGAGGCAGGCCGAGCAGCGGATGCAGCGCAGGGCCTGTCGGCCGACCTGGTCGGCCAGCGCGTCGGTGCGTCCGTTGTCGAGCAGCACCACGTGCACGTCCTGGGGGCCGTCGCCGGGGGTGATGCCGGTCCAGGTGGAGGTGTAGGGGTTCATCCGCTCGCCGGTGGAGCTGCGGGGCAGGAGCTGCATGAACACCTCGAGGTCCTCCAGCGTCGGCAGTACCTTCTCGATGCCGACGACGCTGATCAGGGTCTCGGGCAGGGTGAGGCACATGCGGCCGTTGCCCTCCGACTCGACGACCACGAGGGTCCCGGTCTCGGCGATCGCGAAGTTTGCCCCCGAGATGGCGACCTTGGCGCGCAGGAACTTCTCGCGCAGGTGCACCCGCGCGGCCTCGGCGAGCTCGCGGGGGTTGGAGGTGAGCCCGGTGGGGGGCGGGGTGCCGACCTGGCCCATCTCGCGGAGGAAGATCTCGCGGATCTCGGCTCGGTTGCGGTGGATGGCCGGGACCAGGATGTGGCTGGGCTTGTCGTGCCCGAGCTGGACGATGAGCTCGGCGAGGTCGGTCTCCCAGGCGTTGATGCCAGCCACTTCGAGGGCCTCGTTGAGGCCGATCTCCTGGGTCGCCATGGACTTGACCTTGACGACCTCCTCCGCGCCCGTGGCCCTCACCAGTGAGGTGACGATGCGGTTGGCCTCCTCGGCGTCGGCCGCCCAATGCACGGTGGCGCCGGCTTGGGTGAGGGACTCCTCGAGCTGGACCAGGTAGGTGTCGAGGTGGGACAGGACGTTGTCCTTGATCGCCGCTCCCGCCTGGCGGAGCTCGTCCCAGTTGTCGAGCTCGTCGACGACCCCGGCCCGCTTGCGGCGGATGGTGCCGGTCGCGTGCTGCAGGTTGCGGCGCTGCTGGGAGTTGCCCAGCGCCTCCTTGGCCGCGGTCTGGAACTTCGGCATCCCGATGAACGTGCCGCTCATGCCGTCACCTCCTCCTCAGTGGGCCGGTCGGTGGGCTGGTTGGTGGGGTTGTCGCCTGCTGTGCCGAGCTCGTTCTCGGCGGCGAAGTCGCGTTCGGTGGAGGCGAGTACCTCGGCCAGGTGCATGACCCGGATGCCGGAGCGTTGCCGGGTGAGGAGTCCGCCGATGTGGGCCAGGCAGCTGTTGTCGCCGGCGACCAGCACCTCGGCGTGGGTCTCGCGCACGTGCTGTGCCTTGTCGGCGCCCATGGCCACCGAGGTGTCGGCGTTCTTCATCGCGAAGGTGCCGCCGAACCCGCAGCACTCCTCGGCCTCGGGCAGGTCGACGAGGTCGATGCCGCGGACCTCCCGCAGCAGCTGTAGCGGTTTGTCGGCCACCCGCAGCATCCGCAGGGAGTGACAGGTGGGGTGGTAGGTGACGCGGTGCGGGAAGGTTGCGCCGACGTCGATCACGCCCAGCACGTCGACGAGCAGCTCGCTGAACTCATATACCTTGCGGGCAGTCGTGGTGGCCTGGTCGGCGAGCGCCGGTTGTCCGCACCCCCGGGCCACGGTGGCGTGCTGGTGCCGGACGCTGCCGACGCAGGAGCCGGAGGGAGCGACGACGGCGTCGTACTCGCTGAAGACGTCGGCGAAGCGTTCCACCAGCGGCAGGGCCTCGCGGGCGTAGCCGGTGTTGGTGAACATCTGCCCGCAGCACGTCTGCTCCAACGGGAACTCCACGGTGACCCCGAGGCGCTCGAGGACGGTGACAACCGCCTTGGGCGTCTCGGGCCACATCGTGTCGTTGAAGCAGGTCGCGAAGAGCGCCACACGCATGCCGTGGCCGGGAAGCGAGGTCATCTGGGTCACACCATCCAGGAGAGCACGGTGGACTGCAGCCCGACCAGCAGGCACAAGGCCAGCAGCAGCCCGAGGCTCCAGAAGATGAGCTTGCGGAAGATGTCGGACTCCCGCCCGGCCAGGCCGACCGCCGCAGCGGCGATGGTGAGGTTCTGGGGACTGATCATCTTGCCGACCACGCCGCCGGAGGTGTTGGCGGCCACCATCAGAGTCGGGTCGAGGCCGGCCTTCTCCGCCGCGCTCTGCTGCAAGGTCGCAAAGAGCGCGTTGGCGCTGGTGTCGGAGCCGGTCACCGCCGTGCCCAGCCATCCCAGGATGGGGGAGAGGAACGCGAACGCGGCACCGGTGCCGGCGATCCAGTGGCCCATCGTCTGGGTCTGGCCCGACAAGTTCATCACATAGGCCAGCGCCAGCACGGAGGCAACCGTGAGGAACGCGAAGCGGAGCGTCTTGACAGTTTCGAGGAACGTGGTGGCGATACGTGCGACCGTCACGCCCTGCACCAGCCCGACGATGAGCGCGGAGATGACGAGCAGGGTGCCGGGGGAGGAGAGCCACTGCCACTTGTAGACGGTGGAGGCCGACTCGACGGCCCCGTGCAGACCGGGCCACTCGACCAAGCGGTCGGTCGCGGCCAGGAAGTCGGTGACCGGGGGGACGAGCTTGGCGGTGGAGAAGACCGCGATGACCAAGAGGTAGGGGAACAGCGCCATCGTGATGCGACCGGGCGTGAGGAGAGCGGCACGCTGCGCGACCTGGTCGATCTCCTTCTTCGCCTGGACCGCGACGTTCCCGTCGCCGCCGAGCCCGCTGGCCTCAGCGTCGTCGGCACGCATGCTCGTCAGCCGCTCCGCGGCCTCGGTCGACCCCTTGGGCTGCCACACGCGGAGCATCGCCACCGCGGCGGCCAGTCCGGCGAGCGAGGCGATGATGTCAGTGAGCTCGACGGAGATGAAGTTGGAACTGACGAACTGGGCGAGACCGAAGACTGCGCCCACGGCCAAAGCCAACGGCCAGACCTCGCGAACGCCGCGACGACCGTCAGCCACGAAGACGAGAATGAGCGGAACGAACAGGGCGAGGAACGGCGTCTGGCGGCCGACGATGGCGCCGATGTCCTCGTACGGGATCCCGGTCAGGGTGCCGGCGGTGATGATCGGGATGGCCATCGCGCCGAAAGCCACCGGTGCGGTGTTGGCGAGCAGGACGACCATCGCGGCGCGCAGCGCGGGGAAGCCAACCGCGACCAGCATGACGCCGGAGATGGCGGCGGGGGCACCGAAGCCGGCCAACGCCTCCAGCAGGCCGCCGAAGCAGAAGGCGATGATGATTGCCTGGATGCGAGGGTCGTCGGAGATCAGGTGAAAGGTGGCGCGGAGATCCTCGAATTTCCCGCTCACGACCGTGAGCTGGTGCAGGAATAGGGCGCCCAGGACGATCCACATGATCGGGAAGAGACCGAAGACAGCACCCTCGGAGGCCGAGAGCAGAGCCAAATCCACCGGCATGCCGTATGCCACCACGGCCACCGCTACGGCCACCGCGACCGAAGCGAGGGCGGCGAAGTGGGCCTTCCATCGCAGCCAACCCAAGGTGACGAAGATCGTCATGAGCGGGAGCGCAGCCACGAGCGACGACCAAGCGAGGCTGTCTCCGATCGGGGCGAGATCGGGCACATACATGGGAACCTCCACAGGGGCGATCAGTCGAAGATACTGGCCACGGTCGACCTCTGTGTGGTCTGACCACAGAGAGGACTCTAGAGTGACGTCCATCACCCGTCAAGAGTGGAAGGTCGCCGATGAGCGAGCGCGCATCGTTTGAGAACGTCCCGAGCAGCGATCAGGGGTCGTGGCAACCCATCGCCCGCAGTCGCTCACATGAATTGGTTGTGGACCAGATCGAGGAGCAGATCCTCGCGGGGACGCTGCGGGTGGGTGACCGGCTGCCGGGCGAGCGAGACCTGGCCAGCCACCTGCAGGTCAGCAGAGCCGCCGTGCGTGAGGCCATCCGCAGCTTGGAGGCCCAAGGGGTGGTGCGGTCGGCGGTCGGATCGGGCAAGGACTCCGGCACCCTCGTGTCAGCGATGCCCAGCGAAGCCCTCACCCGCCTGCTGCGGCTGCACGTTGCCCTGGCCAACTTTCCCATGGAAGACGTCGTCGATGCCCGCGTCATGCTGGAACGCTCCAGCGCCACCCTAGCCGCGCGCAACGCGGCTCCAGCGAATCTCGACGCGATGCGTGAGGCGCTGAACGGAATGGATAGTCCCGGCGTCGATCAAGAGACGTTCAACGACCTTGACACGGCATTCCACGTCGCGATCGCCGAGGCCAGTGGAAACCGACTGGTGGCGGACATGACCATCGCGCTGCGCGACTCGATGCGGCGCCCCATCCTGCAGGCGCTGCATGCGCTCGGTCCGGACTGGGAGGGGGTCGCCGATCAGCTGCGCGCCGACCACCGCGCCATCTACGCCGCCATCGAAAGCGGGCAAGGCGAGACCGCGGCCGAACTCGTCGACCAGCACATCCGGTCCGCCCGTGCCGCGCTGCCCATTGCGGGCACGGCCGGAGCGGTCCACTCGCCAACGCCGACGCACAGTCGCCGACCACGGTCCTGAGTTCGCTGTCCAAGAAATGTCCAGTGGGCCAGCGGGCATAGAGTGACACCTCCCGGCGTGTCCGGAGGCTCCCATCGTTGGGAGGATCCAGAACATGGCACGACCGAGTAAGTACCCCGATGAACTTCGGGAGCGGGCGGTGCGGATGGTCCACGAGGTGGCCCCGGACTACGGCTCGCAGTGGGCAGCGATCTGCGCGGTGGCCGGCAAGCTCGGGGTCGGCGCACCGGAGACGGTGCGGACGCGGGTGCGCCGCGCCGAGGTCGATGCGGGCAAGCGCACGGGTGTGACCACCGCAGAGGTTGAGGAGCTGAAGCGGCTGAAGCGGGAGAACGCCGAGCTGCGGCGAGCGAATGAGATCTTGAAGGCGGCTTCGGCTTTCTTCGCGGCCGAGCTCGACCGGCCCGCGAAGCGGTAGTCAGGTTCATCACCGAGCACAAGGACCACCAGGTGCCCGACCCCGCCACCGGCGGGGTCGGGCTGCGCTGGGTGTCGAGCCCATGTGCGCCAAGCTGGCTGAGCACGGCATCAAGATCAGCCCCTCGACCTACTACGAGTGGGGCGAGAAGAAGCCGACGCGGCGCCAGCTGCGCGATGAGGAAGTCATCGGTCTGATCGTGGCGATGTGGGAGCGCAACAGACTCAACGCCCGGCTGGGCTCACGCAACATGTGGATCAAGCTGCGCGAGGCCGGCCACGACGTGGCCCGCTGCACCGTGGAGCGGCTCTACCGCGACAACGATTGGGAAGGCGCCCGCTACGGGTCCAAGCACACCACCACTCGACCCGACGAACGCCACGAACGCAGCCCGGATCTCGTAGATCGCGACTTCGCCCCCGCGACCCCCAATCGCCTATGGGTAGCCGACTCACCTATGTCGCGACCTGGACCGGCACGGTCTACGTCGCGTTCGTCATCGACGCCTTCGCTCGCCGCACCATCGGCTGGCGTGCTGCGCGGTCGATGAAGACCGCTCTGGTCCTCGACGCTCTCGAGCACGCGATCTTCACCCGGCGCCAGGAAGGCATCACCGACCTGACCGGGCTGGTCAGTCACGCCGATGCCGGCAGCGTCTACACCTCGGTCGCCTTCACCACCCGCCTGATCGAGGCTGGAGTCGACCCCTCGGTCGGCTCGGTCGGCGATGCGCTGGACAACGCCCTGGCCGAGACCACCGTGGGGTCGTTCAAGAACGAACTGATCTGGCGCGAAGGCCCCTGGCGCGACGTCGAGCACGTCGAGATCGAGACCTTGAACTGGGTCGACTGGGTCAACACCGAGCGACCCCACGAGTACCTCGACGACCTCACCCCCGCGAAGGCCGAAGAGCTCCACTACATTCACTGGAGCACACCGGCAATCGCCGGGTGACTCAGGAAACCGAGTCCCCGGACACGCCGGGAGGTGTCAGACTGATCGGTGGTGCGTGTCGTTGGCAGTCGTTACGCTGCCGGCTTCGGCGCGGACGGGCGAGCGTGCAGATTTCGGAGTCCGTGCACGCCGGGACCCGCTCCAGCTCGACGCCGGCACAACAGCCCCGACCCGCTCGTCGAAGGTTGCCGCTATATCGGGAGGCGACTGGTGGCGACGTACTCGCGCTCCGGCCGCGGTGTCCTGCCGGCGGCATCCAAGACGGCGGCGATCCGAGCAAGCATGTCGTCTCGGATTCGCTCGGTTGCGCCTCTCGCGCAGCTAGGTTGA
>NZ_BAAGUS010000017.1:0-87678 GCF_054781275.1 Nocardioides ginkgobilobae
GTCATGTCCGCCCGGCCGGCGAGCGGGACCCCGAGGGTCGGACGGTCCAATTGATAGTCAGGCCAGCAGGCCGACAGTCGGTGCCGGAGTCACGACCCTCGGGGCCTGAACATCATCAGTGTCGGTGCCCACTGGTTGTCTGGACCACATGGACGCTCTCGGGCAGCACGTCGTGGACCGCGGTGTCGCGGTCGCGGGTGCTGCCCTGGCCGAGCTCGGCGAGGCATCGTTGCTGGGGCTCGACCAGGCCACCGTGGCTGACTCGCTGGTGGCCCTGTCGGCGCTCGAGGCGCAGGTCGCCGAGCTCAAGCACCGGGTCGTCGCGCATGCTGCCGAGGTGCGGGTCGAGGAGCCGACGGGCGCGACCACGACCGCAACCTGGCTCGCGCACGCGACGCGGACGACGCGGCGGGCTGCTCGACGCGCGGTGCACCTCGCCGGGGCGCTGGAGCGGTTCGCGGTGCTGCGTGCCGGTCTGGCGGCGGGCCGGGTGAACCTCGAGCAGGCGCAGGTGGTCGTGCGGGCGCTGGAGGAGCTGCCCGACGACGTGCCGTCGTGGGTGGTCGCCGAGGCCGAGCGGGCCCTGGTCGAGCTGGCCGCCTCCCACGACGCCGACGACCTGCGGGTGCTGGGCGACCGGGTGCTCGCGCTGGTCGCACCCGAGGTCGGCGAGGCGCACGAGGCCAAGAAGCTCGCGGACGCCGAGAAGGACGCCGACCGCGCGACGAAGCTGACGCTGACCCCCGACGGGTCGGGGCGCGTGCACGGGCGCTTCGTGGTGCCCGAGCTGCACGCGGCGATGCTGCGCAAGATGCTGATGGCGCTGGTCGTGCACGACCGGCCGGCCGCTGCCGACGCTGCGACAGAGACGCACGAGGCCGACGAGGCCGACGAGGCCGACGAGGCGGACGAGACAGACGGAGCCGTGCTGGGCGGCGGCCCGCCCCGACGTACGACGGCCGAGGAGCTGGGCCGAGCGTTCTGCGAGCTGCTGGAGCGGCTCGACGGGCGCGAGGCGCCCAAGGTCGGTGGCACCGGCGCGACCGTCGTCGTGACGATGAGCCTCGAGACCCTGCTGGGCGGGCTGGCCTCCGCGGTGCTCGACACCGGCGACCGGGTCGCCGCCCACACCGCCCGCCGGCTGGCCTGCGAGGCCGGGATCGTGCCGGTCGTGCTCGACGGTAAGGGTCAGGTGCTCGACCAGGGCCGAGCCCAGCGCTTCTTCACCCGGGCGCAGGTGATCGCGCTGGGGGCGCGGGACGGCGGCTGCACGGCGGAGGGCTGCCGCACGGCGGCGTGGTTCTGCCACGCGCACCACGACGACCCGTGGTCGACCGGCGGCCGCACGGACCTCGCCCGGGGCCGGCTGCTGTGTCCCAGCCACCACCGGCGGGTGCACGACCCGGCGTACGAGCACCGGATCACAGGGGACAACCGCGTCGTCTTCACCAGGCGGACGTGAGTCGCCTGTGCATCGTGGCGCGACTCACCGGGGCCCTGTGGTTGGAACCGAGTTCGATGGGGCAGAGTCGCGCCCATGACCACCGCCGGAGCCGAGCCGATCGCCGTCGCCGCGCCCGCCGTCGCCTGCGACGACGTCTGGTGCCGGGTGTGCCAGACGGGCAACTTCGCCGAGGACTGAGGACGGCGACAGGACACCGCTCGTGAAGGCTCGCCGCTCCTCTCCGCCGACGGTTCGCAGCAACGTCCTTCTCGTCACGGGAATCGGGTTCGTCCCACCCGTCGCTTGGGGTCTGCTCCGCGGGACTCTCGACCTCACCGAATTCCTGCTCATCACGACGGTGGTCCTCGTCGCCGCTGGCATCACGTACCTGCTCAGCGCCCGGGCCTACCGCGGGCGTGCTGGTCACTGAGTCCAGTCCCGGTGTCCGGGTCTCGTGGCTCGCTTCGCTCGCACCTCGACCGGCGATGGGGCTTGGTTTCGAGACGGTTGCTAGCGCAACCTCCTCAACCGGCGGCGGTGCCGGGGAGCGCAACCTGCTGGACCGGCGGAGCGTCTTGGTGGTCTCGACGCCCGCTCGTCGCTGGCGCTCCTCGCTGCTCGACCACCTGTGGGGCCGTCAGACGGTGTGCAGGGTCTTGAGGGCAGCGCGGGTGCGGGCGACCTCGTGGACGCGGTAGATGCCGGTGCGGCCGAGGTGGGCGAGGGTGGCGAAGAAGTGCTCCGCGGAGCGGACCTCTTCGCCGAAGACGTGCCGGGCGCTGGGGAGCGCGTGGCACAGCGGCAGGCCGAGTTCGCGGAGGCGGAAGGTCTCCAGCAGCACCTGGGCTTGGTAGGCCAGGCGCTGGTCCATCGTCGGGGCCCAGCGGAAGCCGAAGCCGATGCCCGGGTCGAGCGCCAGCGAGGTGACGCCGGCGTCGCGCGCGGCCTTCATCCGGGCCTCGAACTGCGGGGTCATGTGGGCGATCGGGTCCGAGCCGGGGTCGGCGTCGGGGTCGAGGTCGCGCGGGTGGGTGCCGCCGACGTGGCAGAGGATCACGCTGGCGCCGTACTCCGCCGACAGCGCGAACATCTCCTCGTCGTGGGCCGAGCCGGTCAGGTTCAGCACCCGGGCGCCGGCCTCGAAGGAGGCCTTCACGACGCTGGGGTGGTAGGCCTCCACCGAGGTGACGATCCCGTCCTCGGTGAGCGCGCTGATCACCGGCACGAGCTGCTCGATCTGCTGCTCGGCGGCGACGTCGTCGGCGTACTCCTGGATCGACTCCGCGCCCACGTCGATGAAGTGCGCGCCCTGGGCGACCTGGAGCCGGCCGAGGCGGACGGCGTTGTCGGTGCCGATGGCGACCGACTCGCGGTACCAGCTGTCCTTGGACAGGTTCAGCACGCCCATGATCGCCGGGTCGGTGTCGGTGTCGATCTCGCGCGAGGTGCCCCCCACGGACAGCCGGAACGGCGCGACCGGGGCGTCGAGAAGGTCGCCGTGCTCCGCCACGAGGGCCGCGAGACGGCGCAGGTCGATCACGAGTCCGCTCCCTGCTCCGAGCCCGCGCCGGTCGGTACGTCGTCGGCCGACGGCTCGGCCTCGCCGGTGCCGGCAGCAGTGCGGGTGTAGCGCAGCATCAGGAACTCCTCCGCGGTCAGCACGTGCTGGAGCGTCATCGTGCCGGGGTCGCTCGCCATCGGCGTGCGCGGCGTCTTGTCGGTGCCGACCAGCATCGGCGCGATCGTGATGTCGGCCTCGTCGAGCAGCCCGGACTCGGTGACCTGGTGCAGCAGCCCCGGCCCGCCCTCGCAGACGATCCGGCCCAGCCCGCGGTGGTGCAGCTGCGCCACGACCTGCTCGGCGTCGACCTTGTCACCCGGCAGCTGCACGACCTCGCAGCGCTTCCGGACGTCCTCGACCTTCGCCGGGTCCGCGGCCTCGGTCGTGAACACGATCGGGGTGAGGTCGGAGTCGGTGAACCCGCCCGGGTCCAGCGGCAGGTCCAGGCTGCCGGACACCACCGCGAGCACCGGCGCGGGGGCCTGACCGGCATCCCGGCGTACGTCGGCGTCCTCGGCGCGCGCCTTGAGCGGGCCGTAGCCCTCGGCCTTCATCGTGCCGCCGCCGACGAGCACGACGTCGGCGAAGCGGCGTACGGCGCGCAGCACCGACCGGTCCGCGCCGCCTGACACCGAGCCGCTCAGCCCGTCGTCGCCCGCGGCCGCGCCGTCGAGGGTGCAGACCATCATCGCCCGCACGTAGGGCTTGGTGGTCGTGTCGGGCCACGGGTAGACCGCGGACAGGGCGTCGTCGTCGACCGGGCCCGGCTGGGGGCCGTGGAGCATCAGCACGCTGCGAATCTACGGGGGTGCCTCATGCCCGGCGGGGTGGTCCGGACCGGGTCGGTCCGTCGGGGCGGCGGGTCTCGTGGCTCGCTGCGCTCGCACCTCGACCGGCGGTGGCGATGCGAATCGCTCGCACGTCGACCGGCGGACCCGACGCGAAGTGCTACGCGGCGCTACACTCTGGAGATGCGGATCATCACCCAACGGGAGCTGCGCAACGACAATGCTGCGGTGATGCGTGACGTCGAGGCAGGGGAGTCCTTCCTGGTGACCAAGCACGGCAAGCCCGTGGCGCGGGTCGTCCCCGCGGGTGTCGACGAGCTGCCGGTGGCGCGCGAAGCGACCGTGCGTGGTGGATTCCAGGCACTGCCGCGAGTGCGTGTCGATGTCAGCACGGCCGAGGTGCTGGACGACCTGCGCGGGGAGCGGTGAGCACCTACGTCGACACCTCGGCCGCGGCGAAGCTGCTGGTCGAGGAGCCCCACTCGGCGGCTTTTGCTGCCTGGACCGACGAGCACCCCGATGTGGTGGGGACCCTGCTGCTCGAGACCGAGCTCCGGCGTACGGCGCACCGGCTCGGTGTCGATCAGGGCGCCGTGAGCGAGCTGCTACGTCGCTTCAGACTCTTCGAGGTCACCGCGGGGACATTCCGTGAGGCCGGCGCGCTGCCCGGTGCCCGGCTGCGCTCGCTGGACGCACTGCACCTCGCCGCCGCCCTGCGCTTGGGCTGCCAGGCGATCGCGACCTACGAGGAGCGCATGGCTGACGCGGCGCGCGAGCTCGGGTTCGACGTGGTGGCGCCGGGTGTCGGACTCGGGGGCTGAGCTCGGACCGATCCTTGCCCTGCGACACCACATGTGTCCCCGGCGGCGACAGATCGGGGGACGCTGTCGGTAGCCTGTCGGCGTGAGCGTGCCCGCCTTCTATGCCGAGCTGCGCGAGCTGCGGCTCCAGCGGCTGCTCGACGCCTCGGTGGAGATCGTCGCCGAGGTCGGGTGGGACGCGCTGAGCATGACCGCGGTCTCGAAGCGTTCCGGGGTGCCGCGGCAGAGCATCTACAAGGAGGTCGGCACCAAGGCCGACCTGGGCCGGGCCGTCGTCGACCGCGAGGTCCGGCGGTTCCTGGCCGTGACCGCTGAGCAGCTGGCTGCACACCCCGACCTCGAGTCGGGGCTCCCGGCAGCCGCACGCCAGGTGTTGGAGCAGGGGCGCGCCAACCCGGTGCTCCAGTCGGTGCTGCGCCTCGGCCAGGACACCGGGCTGCTGGCCCTGCTGACCGTCCACCCCGACGCGGTGCTCGGCCAGGTCACCGCCGCGGTGACCGCGCTGCTGCCGCCGGAACGGGCGACCGAGGCGATGGTCGACACCGTCGTACGGCTCATGATCAGCCACCTCGTGCAGCCCACGGTGCCGGTCGACGACGCCGTCGAGCGGATCAGCCGCGTGGCCGCCGCCTACGCCTGATCAGCTCAGGCTCGGGCGTCGGCGCCGCCGTGGTCGCCGACCATAGGCACCTCGCGCGGTCTCGACGACGCCCTCGCTGGCGCTCGGGCTGCTCGACCAACGGTGCAGGGCGCCCTCGTTGGCGCTCGGGCTGCTCGACCCACGGTGCAGGACGCCCTCGCTGGCGCTCGGGCTGCTCGACCAGCGGCTCTCAGAGGTCGAGGACCAGTCGCGGGGACAGCGAGCGCGAGACGCAGGTCATCATCGTCTTGCCGCAGGCCCGCTCCGCGGTGTTGAGCACGGCGTCGCGGTGGTCCGGGGTGCCCTCGATGATGTCGGCCTCGCAGGTGCCGCAGATGCCCTCCAGGCACGAGCCGAGCACGTCGACACCGGCCTCCTGGATCACCTCGAACACCGACTGGTCCTCGCTGACCGTCACGGTGATGCCCGACTGCACGCACTCGACCTCGAAGGTGTCCAGCGCGTCCTCGGGCGCCTCGACCGCGGCCGCCTCGAAGCGCTCGAGGTGCAGGGCGCCCTCGGGCCAGGTGGCGCACCGCGACTCCACGGCGTCCAGCAGCGGGCCCGGGCCGCAGCAGTAGACCTGGGTGTCCTCACGCGGGGTGCCGAGCACGGCGTCGAGGTCGAGCAGCCCGTGCTCGTCCTGCGGCCAGATGGTGACGCGCTCGTCGCCCTCGAGCTCGTCGAGGTAGGCCATCGAGGCGCGCGAGCGCCCGCCGTACAGCAGCTGCCAGTCGGCGCCGCTGGCCTTCGCCGCCCGCACCATCGCCAGGATCGGGGTGATGCCGATGCCGCCGGCGATGAACTGGTAGCGCGGCGCCTCCTGCAGCTCGAAGTGGTTGCGGGGCCCGCGCACCTGCAGGGTCGTGCCCTCGGTCAGCTTGTCGTGGACGAAGCTGGAGCCGCCGCGGCCGTCGCGCTCGAGGAGGACGGCGACCGTCCACTCGTCGGGGCGGGAGGGGTCGCCGCAGAGGGAGTACTGCCGGGTCAGCCCGTCCTCGAGGAGCAGGTCGACGTGGGCGCCGGGCTGCCAGGCGGGCAGGGCCTGGCCGTCGGGGGCGGTGAGGGTCAGCTCGACCACGCCCTCGGCCGGGGTACGCCGGCGGGTGACCGTCACGTCGTGCAGCTCGGTGCCGGGGCGGGGTGCGCGGGTGGTGGGCTGGGCGGGTCGCTCACCGGGTCTCGACGACGGCTCGCTGGCGCTCGCCTGCTCGACCAGCGGAGGGGTGCCGGTCTTGACCTCCTCTGCCTCGGTGGCGCGGCGGTCGAGCCACATCCGGCGGTAGGCGCCCGGCTCGGGGCGCTGGTGGCCGTGGGGGGTGACGCGGACCATCATCGAGCTGTAGCCGCGCACGAAGTTCGACTGCACGCGCTCGGGCTCGGCCAGCACCTCGATGTCGTCGAAGCGCGCCAGCAGCTCCTCCCAGAGGATGCGCAGCTGCAGCTCGGCGAGCCGGCTGCCCATGCAGCGGTGGGTGCCGATGCCGAAGGCGAGGTGGTGGCGGGCGTTGCGCCGGTCGATGACGAAGCGGTCGGGGTCCTCGAAGCGGCGCTCGTCGCGGTTGGCGGCGGCGTACCACATCACGACCTTGTCGCCCTTGCGGATGAACTGGCCGTTCAGCACGGTGTCCTTCGTGGCGACGCGGCGCATGTAGGCCAGCGGCGTCTGCCAGCGCAGGACCTCGTGGATCATCTTCGGCACCAGCGACGGCTCGGCGCGCAGCCGGTCGAACTGGTCGGGGAACTGGTTGAGCGCCAGCACGCCACCGGTCATGGAGTTGCGGGTGGTGTCGTTGCCGCCGACGACCAGCAGGGTCAGGTCGCCGAGGAACTCCATCGGCCGGTCGATGATGTCCTTGCTGTCCTCGGAGAGCTGCATGAGCGTGATCAGGTCGTAGCCGGGCTGCTCGCCCGCCGCGAGCCGGGCGGCCTTGTCGTGCCAGAGCTGGCTGAAGGCGCGTGCCACCTCGGCAGCCGAGCGGTAGATCTGGTCGACGTCGGGTTCGCCGCCGGTGGCCCCGGCGCTGCCGGCCATCATGTCGGTCCACTCCGCGAGCTTGCGGCGCTGGTCGTAGGGGAAGTCGAGCAGGGTCGCGAGCATCCGCGAGGTCAGCTCGATGCTGACCCGGTCGACCCAGTCGAACGGCTCCTCGACGGGCAGGGAGTCGAGGACCTCCCCCACCCGCTCGCGGATGAGGGCCTCCATCTCTTCGAGGTTCTTCGGGGCCACGACGTCCTGGACCGCCGCGCGACGGTCGTCGTGGCGCGGCGGGTCGAGGGCGATGAACATCTCGATGTCCAGGCCCTCCGGCGGGGAGCCGAGGACGATCTGCGGCTCGGCGGAGAAGGTCTCGAAGTCCTTGTCGACGGTGACGATGTCGTCGTACCTCGTGACCGACCAGAACGGACCGAACGGGCTCTCGGCGCGGAAGTGCACCGGCGCCTCGTCGCGCAACCGGCGGAAGTAGGACTCCCACTTGCCCTGGCGCCACAGGAACGGGTTGCTCGTGTCGATCTCGGTCAGGTCGAGGTCGTCGACGTCCGGGACCGGCGCCTCGGTGAAGCGCGGCTGGTCGTCACCGACCACCAGGCGCTTGCCACGCTGGTAGAGGTGCAGCGCCTGGACCTGGCGCTGCATCGGCACGGTCTTCTGGGCCTGCTGGACGGCCTGCTGGACGGCGGGCCGGACGGAGTCGACCACCGAATCGAGGATGCGCACGACGACCACCTACGCGGAGAGAGAGGGAGCGGGTACGACGAAAGTAGAACAAACGTCGTCGCTGACAACAACCACTAGCAGTTTGTCGCGAGGGTGCTGCGCGTCACCCGTTGGTGTGTCGCGGGGCAAGGGCTTCGGTCTACTGGCAGTCGTCTGATGCGCTCAGTCCGGTCGAGTAAGAACGTCCAGCAGCTCGTGGTTGACGAACAAGCGCTCTCTGCCGACCTTGGTGTCGCGAAGCAGGCCGGCGGTCACCAGGGCGTGCAACCAGGTCGAGGCCGTCTGGCGCGACACGTCGCAGCGCTCGGCGACGGTGTTGATGCGGCAGTAGGGCTGTTCGAACAGCACCGCCAGGAACTGAGCGTCGCGGCCGCCCGGTGTTGCAGTCCTGGCCCGCTCGGCGATGTCGTCCTGACAGGTGCGGATGGCGGAGATCTTCCGGGTGGTCGACGTGGCGGCGTCGTGCACCACGTCGAGCATGTACAGGACCCAGTCGATCCAGGCGCCTTCCGCAGTGACCGCCCTGAGCAACCGGTAGTAGTCGTTCTTGCGCGCGATGATGGCGCGCGAGAGATAGAGGACGGGGTCCTCGAGCAGGCCGGCCTCGATGAGCATGAGGATGTTGATGACACGGCCTGTGCGTCCGTTGCCGTCGTGGAACGGGTGGATGGCTTCGAACTGGTAGTGCGCGACGGCCATCCGCAGCAACGGGTCGAGGTCGTCGTCGGCGTGGACGAACCGCTCCCACTCCGCGAGCTTCTCGCGGATCAGGTCGGCGCCCTCGGGTGGCGCGTAGATGACCTCACGAGTGGCAGGGTTGGCGATGCGGGTCCCTCGACGCTTTCCCTGAACGTGTTAGAAAGCGAGAGAAAACTTAACACGTTTCGGGAATGTGTCACCTGACGTGACACATCACGCTCACGCCGTGACCGTGACCAGAGCAGTGACCAGGTCCCGGATCTGCTGGGTGCCCGGGTCGTAGCCGGGGAAGTAGGTGCAGACCCGGTCGGTGAGGTCGCCGAATCTTCGGTGCAGCTCGGCCGCGCACTCCTCGGGGGTGCCGCGCACAGCGAGCGTGGCGAGCATCCGCTCGTCGACCTTGGCGATCATCTCCATGATCGCGCCGGTCTTCGACAGGGCGTTGAGCTCGGGCTGCAGGTCGCCCCAGCCCTCGGCGTCGAGGACCGGCCGGTACGCCGGGGTCGAGCCGTAGAAGGCCAACAGTCCGCGCACCCCGAGGTCGGCGCGCTCCTGCTCCTCGGGCGTGCGGCCCATCGCGAGGATCGCCTGGGGGTAGACCTTGAGCTCGCCGGGGGTCTCGCGCTCGCGCAAGCCCTCCTCGACCGCGGGCAGCGTGTTGGTGCGGATGTGCTTGTGGGAGTGGAACGGCATGACCAGCAGGCCGTCGGCGACCTGGGCGGCGGTGCGAGTCATGAGTGGGCCGAGCGCGCCCATCAGCACCGGCGGGAGCCCGTGCGGGTTCGGGCCGGGGACGAACGTCGGCGGCATGAGCGTGTGCCGGGTGAACTCCCCGCGGAAGTCCAGCCGGGTGCCGTCCTGCCACGCCGTGAGGATCGCCTTGGTCGCCAGCACCGCCTCGCGCATCCGCGCCGCCGGGCGCGACCAGGTGGCGCCGTACCGGTTCTCCACGTGGGGCTTGATCTGGCTGCCCAGCCCCAGCCGGAACCGGCCCTTGCTGAGCAGCTGCAGGTCGTACGCCGCGTGCGCCAGGTGCATCGGGCTGCGCGGCGTCGCGATCGCGACGTTGGTCATCAGGTCGACGTCGACGCCCGCCGTCGCGGCCGCGACCAGCGGGAAGAACACGTCGTGCGGGCCCTCGAAGGTGAACAGTCCCTCCACGCCGGTCGTGGCGAGCTCGGCCGCGCGGGCGGCGGCGGCGTCGGGGCGGGCGTCGAGCTGGATGTCGAGGAGCACGGGGTGATGGTGGCAGGAGACGGACGCTGCCGCGACGCCGAACGGACGGCGACCGGCGCGTCCAAGCGGTCGACGCCGATGACCGACACCCCACTAGATACCCCCGAATCATGTGACGTTGTTTTGTGGTACGTTGTCTCGCGTCATAAGTCGAGGACGGAGATCAGATGCCTACCGAACTGCCCCCGCGCAGCCGTGTGACCATCATCGGCAGCGGCTTCGCCGGCTTGGCCACCGCCGTGCGCCTGAAGCAGGAAGGCCGACACGACTTCATCGTGCTGGAGAAGTCGCACGACGTGGGAGGTACGTGGCGCGACAACGACTACCCGGGCTGTGCCTGCGACGTCCCCTCGAACCTGTACTCCTTCTCGTTCGCTCCCAACCCGCGGTGGAGCCGAGCCTTCTCGCAGCAAGCCGAGTTGCACCGCTACCTGCGTGACACCGCTGTGCGGTTCGGCGTGATGCCCCACATCGTGTTCGACGCGGAGGTCCTCGGGGCGACGTGGATGGAAGACGACCAGGAGTGGGAGATCGAGACGCGCGCCGGAACTATCCGGAGCCAGTTCCTGATCTCGGGTGCCGGGCCTCTCAGCGAGCCGTCCTACCCGGACGTTCCCGGGATCGAGGACTTCCAGGGCACGATGTTCCACAGCGCCCAGTGGAACCACGACCACGACCTGAGCGGCGAGCGCGTGGCGGTCTTGGGCACGGGGGCCTCCGCGGTGCAGTTCGTCCCGCACGTGGCGGAAGCGGCCCGTGAGCTCACCGTCTTCCAACGTACGCCGCCGTGGATCCTCCCGCGTCCGGACCGGAACGTCCCGGAGCTCCAGAAGCGGCTGTACAACACGGTCCCTGCCTTGCAGAAGGCAGTGCGGATCGCGGTCTACTGGCGGCAGGAGGCCATGCTGCCGGGGCTCGTTCACCGACCTGGACTGCTACGAGCGGTCGAGAAGCTGGCCCTTGCCCACATGCACTGGAAGGTCAAGGACCCCGAGCTCCGCCGCAAGCTGACACCGGACTACAAGATCGGCTGCAAGCGGATCCTGATCGCGAACGACTACTACCCGGCGCTCACCCGGCCCAACGTCTCCGTGGTCACCGAGTCCGTCGAGCGGATCAACCCCCACAGCATCACCACCCGGGACGGTCGAGAGCACGCCATCGACACCCTCATTTTCGGGACCGGCTTCCACGTCACCGACACCTCGATCTCCGATCGGATTCGCGGTCGAGCAGGGGAGACGCTGTCCGAACGGTGGAAGGGAAGTCCTCAGGCCTATCTGGGGACCTCGGTGAGCGGCTTTCCGAACTTCTTCCTCCTGGTCGGACCGAACACGGGACCGGGTCACACGTCGGTGGTCTTCTACATCGAGTCCCAGGTCGCGTTCGTTCTCGATGCGCTGCGGACCGTCGATCGATCGCGCCTCTCGAGCATCGACGTGCGTCGAGAGGTCGAGGACGACTTCAATCGCGAGATCGAGGATCGGATGGAGGGCACGGTGTGGACGACCGGTGGATGCGGGTCGTGGTACCTCGACGCGAACGGCAAGAACTCCACCCTGTGGCCGGGCTTCAGCTTCGAGCTGCGCTGGCGGACACGCAAGTTCGATGTTGCTGCCTACACCACCCAGTCCGAGTCGTCCGCCACGGCAGTGGCGCGCGCCTCCTGACACCTCTGGCGCTGGGCTCGCCGGCGCGCAGAAAGGACGTTGTGATGAGGACTTTCGATGGCAAGGTGGCGGCAATCACGGGCGCCGCGTCGGGGATCGGCCGTGCACTGGCTGTCGACCTGTCCCGACGGGGTTGCGCCCTGGCGTTGTCCGACGTCGACGCGGCGGGGCTTGCGCAGACCCAAGCGCTGTGTCGCGAGGGCACGGCGGAGGGCACGGCTCTGGTGACCAGCGATGTCGTGGACGTGGCGAACCGAGCAGAGATGTCGGCCTGGGCCGAGTCCGTCGTGGGAGCGCACGGCAAGGCCAACCTGATCTTCAACAACGCCGGAGTCGCTCTGGGCTCGACGGTGGAAGCCATGACGTGGGAGGACATGGACTGGTTGATGGGGATCAACTTCTGGGGCGTCGTCCACGGGACCAAGGCGTTCCTGCCCCACTTGATCAGGTCGGGCGAGGGGCACGTCGTGAACGTCTCCAGCGTCTTCGGGTTGATCTCGGTGCCGACGCAGTCCGCCTACAACGCCGCCAAGTTCGGCGTCCGAGGCTTCACCGACGCGTTGTACATGGAACTGAAGGTCGCGCGGCATCCCGTATCGGCGACCACGGTCCATCCTGGCGGCATCAAGACGAACATCGTCAAGAATGCACGCCTCCACGAGTCGTTGGGTGCCGCCGCTGACCTGGAGTCGACGCATGGGCGGTTCCAGAGCATCTCCATGACCTCGCCCGAGAAGGCGGCGAGCGCCATCCTCACGGCTGTCCGACGCGATCGCCGCAGGGTCACCGTCGGCCCCGACGCCAAGGTGATCGATCTGTTGTCGCGGCTGCCCGCACCGCTTTACCAGCAAGCCCTCGTGCTCGGAGCACGGCGCGAGCTGACGTGATCGCGAGGAGCCGCATGTCGGGTTCGCGACGACCACGGTGCCGCGCGCGACAGTCAGCCCCGGCGCTCAGTCTGCTGGGGAGTCGGTGTCGCTCGCTGCCAGGCCCGCGGTGGGCCGGACATCTCCGCCGTCCCTACAATGGCTGACGTGAAGAGTGGCAGCAACGGCCTGATGACCATCGACGCATTGGCGCTCGCATCGGGCATGACGGTACGGACTCTCCGATCGCACGCCTCCCGGGGCTTGTTGCCCTCGCCGATCATGCAAGGCCGCGTCGGCTACTACAACGGGTCACATCTGGCACGGTTGACCTTCATCAGGGAGATGCAGTCCGCTGGCTTCAGCCTGTCCAGCATCGAGCAGATCCTCTCCGGAGTGCCCGATGACGCCGGCGAGGCCATGTTGCACATCATTCGCGGGCTGTTGGCTCCCTGGGATGCCGAGCCGACGACGACCTACACCCCAGAACAGATCCTGAGCCTGTTCGGAGCCAGCGCCACGCTCGAGTCGTTGACCGAGTTCGCGGACCTGGTCGGGGCGGAGTTCGATCCCGACGGGAACGTCACGGTCACGGCCCCGGGGCTGCTGACGGCCGCAGCCGAGGCAATGAAAGTGGGCCTGACGCCTCAGGGGGTCGCCGCAGCCGGCGAAGTCGTCGTCAACTCAGCGCGCGAGGTCGCGGCATGCTTCGTCCAGCTGTTCCGCGACAGCGTCTGGAGCCAGTTCGTCGAGGCTGGCATGCCCGAGGAGGACTGGAATCGGATCACCGGGATCCACGCGCGGCTGCAGCCGCTGGCCGTCCAGGCCTTCCTCAGCGCCTTCCAGGGTGCGATGACCCAGGAGGTCAGCTCGGCGCTCAGCGAGGAGCTGGGGTCGGGTGCCCACGATGTGGTGCAGCGGCTGCTGAGGGCCGATCTCGGCGCCAGCAACTAGCAGAACCGGGGTTCCGGGTCTCGGTCGGCGGCACCGACTGTGGACGGGGGAAGCCCCTCGCTCTGTCGCCTATGACTGACCACGACAGGGACGGGGACGACGGGCGCGCTGCCGAAGCGTGCCCGTCGTCCCCGCGATCCCGCTCAGATCGCGCTCGTCAGCTTCACACGCGGCCGCCCTGCTGACAGGCCGTGTGCGATCTCTGCCTCGTCGATGCGACGCCATGCCGGAAGATCCACGGAGTCGGGATGCCACTGGCGGAGCAGCTGACCCAAGTCCCCTGCAGGCGACACGGGTTCGAGAACGCCTGACGTCGCATCCTCGAGCACGCTGTTGACCGTCTCGCGCGCACACGTCTTGTTGGTGCCGATGAACCCGCGAGGTCCGCGCTTGATCCATCCGACGACGTAAGCCCCTGGCAGACCCTCGACCCGGCCGCGCACATGCGGCACGACGCCTCGGTCCGGGTCGAAGGGGAGACTCGCGATCGGCGAGCCCTGGTAGCCGATGGAGGAGAGGACCAGACCGGCGGGCAGGTGATCGGATGTGCCACCGGGCGGTGATCCGGGGCCGGCGCTGCGGATCTCGACCTCCTCCACCTGGTCTTGGCCGACGAACCGGTGCGGCGAGGACCAGAACCGAAGCACGATCCGCCTGGAGCTCGGCGCGGCCTGATATTCGGTCGGCAGGCTCCGCAGCAGGTCAAGCTTGTGGCGAAGCTGCACGTCGGCCCACTCCGGGGCAGGCGGGATATCGCCGGCGACGACGACCTCGAGATCGCGTCGAGCCATGAGGCCCACCAGCTCGGGCAGCGTGAACGCCGCGTGCTCCGGCCCTCTGCGCCCCAGCACCACGACCTCTTCGACCTTGCTCTGGCGAAGGGCGGCCAAGGCATGGTCAGCGATGTCGGTGCGGGCCAACGCGTCCGGATCGGTCGTGAGGATGCGCGCCGCATCGATCGCGACGTTGCCGTTGCCGACGATCACCACCCGGCGATGGCTCAGATCGACGTGGGCATCGCCATGGTCAGGGTGGCCGTTGTACCAGGCGACGAAGCGAGTCGCGCTGCTCACGCCCGGGAGATCGGCACCGGGTACCTGCAGGACACGGTCCTGCGACGCCCCGGTGGCGTAGATGACCGCGGAGTAGCGCGCCGCCAACTCCTCGTGGTGCACCGAGGTGCCCACGTCCACGCCCAAGGCGTAGTGAAACCCCGGCAGGTCCTCGATGTCGCGGAAGAGCTTGTCGACCGCCTTGGTCATCTGGTGATCCGGTGCCACCCCCGATCTGACCAGTCCGTAGGGGACGCTCAGACGGTCGTAGACGGCGACCTCCACCCCCTCCTGCTTGAGCAGCTCGTCCGCAGCGTAGAGACCTGCGGGGCCAGAGCCCACGATGGCCACACGCAACGGCTTGTTCGAGGGGTTCAGCCGGATCAATGTGGGGACGATGGCTTGGACTCGCCGCTGGGTGGCCGGATGCACCTCGTGGAAGAGCCGGTTGATCTCCACGAAGGGCAACTGGTCGACCGGGAGCCTGGTGTCGCGAGTGATCGCTCCGACCGGGCACGCCGCGACGCACGCGCCGCAGTCCACACAGGTCTTGGGGTCGATGTACAGCATCTCGGCCGACTCGAACAGCTCGTCATCAGGGTTCGGCTGGATGGCGTTGACCGGGCAGGCGAAGACGCAAGCGGCATCTCCACAGCACGCCTGGGTGATGACGTGGGTCACCGGCTCACGCCGCTCGGCGGAAGACGACCGCAGGCTCGCTGCGGAAACGTGACGGCCGGCCGTCGATCTTGCACCAGCGCCACAACCGGCGAGACACCGGCGTCATGAGGCCACTGTCCTCGGCCAGCATCCGCACGTCGGCGAAGAGGTCGCGCAGTCGCTCCCGGGACTCCGGCGCCTGCCAGTACAGCTCCTTCATCACGTGGTCGGGGATGTCGAAGCGATCCCGGAAAGCCTTGGGCGGGACGAGGATGGCGTCGCCGAGGAACCGCATGATGAGCGGCAGAAGGGCCGCCGTGATGTGCCGCGCCTTCCGGCTGAGGTGGGGTGCACGAAGGCGCACGGCCTCGTGAGCGAAGGAGATGTGGCGGGCTTCCTCAGCGATATGGATCTCCATGACGCGTGACAGGACGGGCGGGAGCTCGGCGCCAGCCCTGAAGATCGACTTCTGCGTGTGGTCGATCGGCTCCTCGCCCGCAAGCACGCCCAAGAAGAAGACCACCGGATACCGCGTGACCAGCATCGGCAGGACCGGTGCCAGCTTCCGCAGGATCCACGGCATGCCGTCGACGTCGGCGCCGATGCGGTTGACGACCTCTTGGAACATCTGCGTGTGGTGGCACTCTTCGGTGGCCTCGTGCATCAGGTACCGGTACTCCACCGAGCCGTTGGGCAGTGCGAAGACGTACTGCATGATGGACCGGATGAGCACGTTCTCGAACTGAAGGCCGACCTTGAGGATGTTCGCCTGGCGCCAGAGTCCGATCTCGATCTGCCGCTCCAGCGGCTGCTTGAGGTACCACTCGTGGCCGCCGAGCGGGTCCACCGCGGCAGGCAGGACCCATCGCTCGTCGTCCTGCCTGACCTGGAAGTCCTCGTCGTCCCACGGGATGTCCGCGAAGGCATCGAAGTGGCGGTCCACCGAGGCCTGGCTCAGCGTGCGCAGCACGTCCTCGTAGTTCTCCTGGGTGACCTCAGTGCTGAGTGCCTCGTTGAGACTCATGGGCGTGAGACCGCGCCCGCTCTCAGGTGACGAAGAGCCGGGGGCGTGGTTGGCCAACTCGTGAGTTGACATGGTCTTCCTCCTCTGGGTACAGGTCTATGACGTGTTCGAACGTACCGCTAAATACTGTCACGCACAATGCTGACTAGTTTGTGGGAGGTGATTGACGTCTCTCCAGGCGTGTGACACCTTTTGGCGTCGCACTAGAAGTCGTCACGTTCTGACGGGCGCACGAGGTTGCAAGGAAGGGACGGCACACGTGAAGACGCAGGTGGCTCTCGCCGGCTTGGGGATCGCGGTGGCACATCGTGCGGCGCGCGGCAAGGTGCTCCGGGCCAGGACGCAGCCGGACAGGGATCTCGTGAGCCACGGCGCTGGTCGTCCTGTGAGGCAGTCCTTCGTCCACGCGCCCGACGGAGCGCGGCTGGCGGTCAACGAGTGGGGTGATCCTCACGCCCCCGTCACTGTCGTGCTGCTGCACGGGTGGACCCTGTCGTCGCGCCTGTGGTCACGACAGATCGCCGTGCTCAGTCAGCATGCACGTGTCGTCGCCTACGACCATCGCGGCCACGGCCGGTCGGACCGTGGCCTCGCGGAGAGTTGCACGCTCGACCAGCTCGGGGCGGATCTCGCCGCCGTCGTTGACACGGTGGCGCCGGAGGGGCGGCTGGTGCTCGCGGGTCACTCGATGGGGGGCATGACCCTCATGCACCTGGCTGAGCAACGGCCTGCTCTCGTGGCCGAGCGCGTGGACGGAGTCGTGATCGTCAGCTCCAGCGCCGGGGAGTTGTCCAGGTCGGACTTCGGCCTCCCAGGCCCCTTGGGAGTCGGCGTACGCGTCCTGGGACCCAGTGTCATGGCGATGCTCGGTCGCCTCGAGTCCTGGGCAGAACGACACGACGCTCTCGCCCCAGAGCTGTGGCTCGCCATCCGAGCGCTGTGCTTCGGACGAGGAGCCCCTGCCCATCTCGTGGACGAGATGCTCGCGGTGGTCCAGGACGTTCCGCTCGGGGTCGTCTCGGCGTTCTACGCCGGGTTGGCGCTGCATGACGGCACTCCCGGTCTGCGCGCACTGATGGACACCCCCGCCACGATCCTAGTCGGAACCGAGGACCGGCTGACTCCGGTGTCCCACAGCATGCGGATCGCGAAGGCACTGCCCCAGGCCGAGCTGACGACCTTCGAGGGCGCGGGGCACATGCTCACCCTGGAGCGAGCTGACGAGGTGGCCGACGCGATCTGTCGACACGTCAGCCGCAGACCTGCGGCGGACGAGGCCGGTGACCACCTTGTCGCGCGATGACGGCGAGCCGATGGACGCTCGCCGGTGGGGGACGGTCCCACTGCTGGCGGGCCCCGTGCGGGGACCTGGCCTGGTCTCGCCGGCGATGACTGCCACGCTCCGTGGCGTCGAGCCGGCGCGGTGGGACCGGTGACGCACCTCGTGCTGGCGCCGCTCGCCGGCGCCGGAGGGCTGTTCGCCATGTTCGTGGACGTCGCCCGTGCCACCTTCCGACGCCCCTTCGCCGCACGGGAGTACGTCGACCAGACGTGGTTCGTGGCGCGAGTCACCACCCTGCCCACCGCCTTGGTGGCCATCCCCTTCGGTGCGGTCATCGCCCTGCAACTGGGCAGCCTCACCAGACAGCTGGGGGCGCAGTCCTACACCGGTGCAGCCTCCGCATTGGCCATCATCCGGGAGGCGGCGCCGATCGCCACCGCGCTCCTCGTCGCCGGTGCGGCCGGGACCGCGATCTGCTCCGACCTGGGAGCCCGAAGGGTCCGAGAGGAGATCGATGCCCTCGAAGTGCTCGGGATCGACCCCGTCCAACGCCTGGTGGTGCCCCGGGTGCTCGCGGCCATCACGGTGGCGGTGCTGCTCAACGGCTTCGTTGCCTTCGTCGGCATCGTGGGCGGGTACTTCTTCAGTGTAGGACTACAGGGCAGCAGCGCAGGCTCGTACTTCGCCGGATTCGCCACGCTGGCTCAGTCCAGCGACCTCTACGTCGGAGCTCTCAAGGCGGCGATCTTCGGCCTGATCGCGGGTGTGGTGGCTTCCTACAAGGGCCTCACCGCCAGTGGGGGGCCCCAGGGTGTCGGTGATGCGGTCAACGCCGCGGTGGTGCAGACCTTCCTGTTGCTGTTCTCCGTCAATTTCCTGATCACAGCCGTGTACACCGAGATCGTGCCCCCGAGAGGTCGATGACCCATGGTCAGCGCTACTCCTGCTCGCTCGAGACCAGGCATCCCCCGAGTCGCACGCCGAGCGATCGGAGGACTGGACGAGCTGGGACGACTGACATCCTTCACCTGGGCGGTCGTGCGTGCCATGCCCCTCTCCATCACGCGCTATCGCATGGAGACCCTCCGCCTGGTGGGAGACGTCGCACTGGGCAGAGGCGCTCTGGCGGCTCTGGGCGGGAGCGTGGGTGTCGTGGTGGCGATGTCCTTCTTCACCGGCATCGAGGTCGGTCTCCAAGGCTACGAGGGGCTGGAGCAGATCGGAGCCTCCGCCCTGACGGGCTTCATCTCGGCCTACTTCAACACCCGGGAGATCTCGCCGCTGGTCGCCGGCGTCGCACTCTCGGCGACGGTGGGCTGCGGGTTCACCGCGCAGCTCGGAGCGATGAGGATCTCGGAGGAGATCGACGCTCTCGAGGTGATGGCAGTCTCCCCGATCCCGTTCCTCGTCGCCTCCCGCGTGTGGGCCGGGATGCTGGCGGTGGTCCCGCTGTACTTTGTTGGCCTCCTCGCGTCGTACCTGAGCACACGATCGGTGGTGACGCTGGTCTACGGCCAGTCCGAGGGAACCTATGACCACTACTTCCACCTGTTCCTTCCGCCCGAGGACATCGCCTGGTCGGTCTTTAAGGTCCTGGTCTTCGCGGTGATGGTCATCCTCGTGCACTGTTGGTACGGCTTCACCGCCTCAGGTGGACCTGCGGGCGTGGGGATGTCCGTGGGACGCTCGGTCCGCTTCGCCATCGTCGCCATCGTCGTGCTCGACTTCCTTCTCAGCATGGCCATCTGGGGATCGACGACCACCGTCAGGATCGCCGGATGAGCAACTCCCGAGGCTCGATCCGCTACCCGCTGCTCGGACTTCTGGCTCTGTCCATGGGTGTCGCCGGAGTCGGCCTGACGTTCGCCAGCTACCAGAAGGTCTTCGCCGACACCGTCATGGTGGAGGTCCGACTGGAGAGGGCCGAGGAGCAGCTGGACCGGCAGGCGGACGTCAAGGTCAACGGCGTTCGGGTGGGCGAGGTCAAGGAGCTGTCACCCACCGCGGAGGGTGATGTCCTGCTGTCCGTCGCCCTCGACCGGGAGCTCGCCGCGAAGGTGCCCGCCGACGTCACAGCCAGGCTGGTGCCCAAGACCCTGTTCGGTGAGAAGTACGTCGAGCTCGTGCCCCAGGGCGCCGACGACTCCATCCGCGCCGGCACGGTCATCGCCCAGGACATGACTCGTCGTTCGGTCCGCCTCCAAGAGGTGTTCGACTCCCTCGACCCGCTCCTGCGCACCGTCAGGCCGGCGGATCTCAACGCTGCGACGTCGAGCCTCGCCTTCGCCCTCGCCGGCAACGGAGCCGACCTGGGCAGGACCCTGGACTCGGTGGCCGCGTACGCCGGCAGCGCCCGCACGTTCCTTCCCGATCTCGAGGCGGATCTCACGCTGCTGGCTGACGTGGCGGCCGTCTACGCACGAGTGGCTCCGCGTCTGCTCGGCATCACCGGGGACGCGGTCACCACGATCAGCACCGTGCGGGACGAGATCGGCGATGTGGCGGCCGCGCTCCGCGGAACCAGCGACGTCTCCGGGCGGGTGCGGGTCCTGCTGGAGGAGAACGAGGAGACGCTGGTAGGTCTGATGGAGAGTCTTCGTCCGACGTTGGCGCTGCTGGAGGAGTACTCCCCGGAGTTCGACTGCGTCTTCAACGGCGCCAAGCTGGCCATCCAGCGCATCTACGACGTCTTCGGGGGTGACGACGGCCCGTTCGTCATCCGCGGACGGCTGCGTCTCGGCCAGACCCGCGGCGTGTATCCCCGAGGCTTCGCTCCCAACGAGCCCCTGCAGGCCAAGCTGCTGGAGGAGCTCAAGGCCTTCGGGCCATCGTGTCCGGTCGTGACCGACGAGGCGATCGGGGGCACACCCAACGCGGACATCCCCGCGCCGGCGTTGGCGTTGATCGGTTCCTATCGCGGACTGCTCGGACTCCCCGCTACTCCGCTTGATACGGGGCAGCAGCAGGAGCAGGAGCAGGAGCAGGACGGCGAGCGCGATCCTCTCCCCGGGCTCGATCTTCCTCAAGGCCTTCTCGACAGCCTCGACCTCCCACTGCCCGAGAGCAGCGCAGAGACCAGCGACGGCCTGCTCTCGCCCTTCTTCGACATGGTGGCGAACGTCACCTCCGGCCTGAGGACGAAGGAGGACCAGTGAGACCCCGCTTCCGGAGACCGCCGGCATCGACCTTGGGACTGATCGGCTTCCTCGCCCTGACCTTGGGGACGACGGGCATCCTGTTCTCCACCATCGCCGGCACCAATCCGAGAGACCCAGTTCCCTACCGTGCCGTGTTCGCCGACGCCACCCGGGTGGTTCCCGGCGACGAGGTGAGGATGTCCGGCGTCCGGGTGGGCCGGGTCCACGACGTGGTGCTCGACGCCGACCAACGTGCCGTGGTCGAGTTCACGGTCGATGAATCAGTGCAGTTGCCCCTGCAGACGCGCGCCGAGCTGCGCTACCGCGATCTGGTCGGAGCCCGATACCTGAGCCTGGTCGTCACGCCAGGCACCGCGGCTGACGACCTGCTGCAGCCGGGCGGGACCATCCCGCTGGGCAGGACCAAGGCGGCCCTCGACCTGACCGTCCTGCTCGACGGTTTCCGACCGATCTTCAACGTCCTCGACCCGGAGCAGGTGAACCAGTTGGCCCTCCAGGTGGTGCGCACGCTGCAGGGTGAGGGCGGAACCGTCGCGTCGCTGGTCGCCAACACAGCCACCCTGACCCAAGATCTCGCTGAGCGCGACGTGGTGATCGGCCGCGTGATCGACAACCTGAACGTGGTGCTGGACACCGTGGACGATCGCGGTGACGGCCTGCGTGCCCTGGTCGACCAGCTGGGCCGATTGTCCTCCGGCCTCGCAGAGGACCGCGTCGTGATCGGGGGGGTCCTCGACGGGATCGCGGACCTGAGCACGTCCACTGCGGACCTGCTCCAAGAGGCACGTCCTCCCCTCACTCGAGACATCGCGTCGCTGCGTGCGGCAGCATCGGCCTTCGCCGACACCAAGGACCAATTGCAGGAGCTGGTGGACCTGCTCCCGATCAAGCTCAACTCGTTCACGCGGGCCGCGAGCTACGGCGGCTACCTCAACTTCTTCGTCTGCCAACTGGACATCACCTTGACACTGCCGAACACGCCGTCCATCACAGCCCCTGGACTCCGCAACAACGAAGCGCTGTGTCGGCCATGAGGAGAAGGAGCCTGCCGCTGTTCGGTCTGGTCGGCATCATGGCGCTCGCCCTCATGGTGGGTGCTGGTCTGTCGGCTGGCCGGATCAATGGTCTCTTCGGGAAGAGAGAGATCGTCGTGGAGCTGGCTCATGCTGCCGGATTGAAGACAGGCGACCCCGTCAGGATCTCCGGGGTGAAGGTTGGAACGGTCAAGGACCTCGCTCTCGCCGACGAGGTGGTGGCCGTCTCGCTCGAGGTCGACGACGGCGTCGAGCTGGGCGGCGCCACCCGCGCTGCCCTGAAGGTCGAGACGCTGCTGGGCACCGAGTACATCGCCTTGACGTCCGCAGGAACCGGCGAGCTCGAGGGCGACAGGGTGCCGATCGAGCGCACCGAGGTGCCCTTCGACCTCCAAGCCGTTCTCGGTGGACTCACCCGGCGCGTGCAGGACATCGACACTGATGCCCTTGCATCCTCGTTCCGTGCCGTCACCGAGGTGCTGAATGGGGCCTCGCCCCAGACCCGGCAGGCGCTCGACGGTGTGGCGTCGTTGTCCCGCGTGGTCTCACGGCGCGACCAGGAGCTGCAGAACCTCGTACGCAAGTCTGCTTCCGTCACCCGGATCTTGGCGGATCGCTCGCAGACCATCAGCGCCTTGGTCCGCGACGCCGGCGCCTTCTTGTCGGTCTTGGAGCAGCGACGCCTGGCCATCGAGAGACTCCTCGACGCCACGCAGCGCCTTGCCCAGGAGATCACAGCCACGGTGAGGGCCACCCGTGAAGACCTCAGCCCTGCGCTGCAGGAGCTGCAGACCACGGTTGCCACGCTGCGACGCAACAAGGGCGACCTGGAGGAGAGCGTGCGTTTGTACGCCCCGCTGTTGCGCTACTACACGACCGTGCTGGGCAACGGTCGCTGGTTCGACGCCGCCCTCTTCGGCCTGACCCCCCAGGTCGTCCCCGACCCCCCCCAGCAGGATGGAGCCGTCCGGTGAGCATGAAGGAGCGGTGGGCGCGAGGCCGCAGGATCGCCGTGTGGCTGGTCGTGGGTGTTCTCGCGACCGCCGGAGCTGTGGCAGCCGCCCCCGCCGTCACCGGCAGCGGCGCCGAGTACCGAGCCGTCTTCCCACGGACCGTCGGCCTGTACGTGGGCAGCCAGGTGAGTGTGCTGGGGATCAAGGTCGGCGAGATCACCGGCCTCGAGCCCCAAGGGACTGCGGTCCAGGTGAGCTTCACCGTCGACGACGACCTGCGTATCCCGGCCCAGGCCCGGGCGGTCGTGGTCGCCCCCACGCTGGTCAGCGACCGTCGGCTGGAGCTGACGCCCGTCTACAGCGGTGGCCCGGCGCTCGAGCCGGACAGCGAGATCCCCTTGGAACGCACTGCTGTCCCGGTGGAGGTCGACGAGGTCCTGCAAGAGGTGCAGGACCTGTCCACAGCACTCGGCCCGCGTGGGGCGAACCGGGACGGAGCCCTCAACGATCTCCTCCAGGCGGGTTCACGGACGTTGAAGGGCAACGGTTCGCGACTCAACGACACCGTGACCGAGTTCAGCCGCGCCGTCGAGACTGCCTCGGGGACCGGCGATGACCTCGCCTCGACCCTCACCAATCTTGCTCAACTGACCCGTGCGCTGGCAGCCAGTGATGCCCCGGTGCGCCGACTGGCCTCCACGCTGGAGGCAGTCTCCGGCAGCCTGGCGGCGCAACGTGACGCTCTGGTGGGAACGGTGGATGGACTCGCCGTTGCCATGCAGGAGGTCCGCTCGCTCGTGCGGGACAGCGGTCCGGCGCTGACGCGCAACACGGCTGGTCTCCTGGATGTCACCCGCACCATTCTCAAGGAGGAGCAGGCCCTGCGCGAGACACTCAACCTCGCGCCGGTGACACTGCAGAACTTCATCGGGACCTTTGACCCGCAGACGTCCGCGCTCACCGCGCGCATCGCCGTCAACGGCACCCTGACGACGGACCCGAGCCTGGTGCTCTGCCAGCTCATCTCCAGCAACGGCCTGGGTCGGCTGTGCCCCATCGTCAACACGCTCGTCGATCCGGTGGAACCGTTGCTCCAGGGGCTGCCCCAGCCCCTCGGTGAGGGCGCCGAGCTCGGTGACGGAGTCGTCGAAGGCTCGGGAGGACGACGATGAGACGATGGCTGATGGTCGCCGTCGTGGCCGCGCTGACCACCAGCGGATGCTCACGGGCCCCCCAGCTCCAGGACGTGGGGCTACCGGGGTCGCGGGTCCAGGACGGCTACGAGATCTCCGCGGTCTTCGACGACGTCCTGGACCTGGTCCCGCTGGCGACGGTGAAGCTCGACGGCGTCAAGGTGGGAGTGGTCAGCTCCGTCGAGCTCGCCGATGACTACGCCGCCCGAGCGGTCCTGACGATCGAACCGGACGCGGAGATCCCTCGACAGGCCACGGCCAGCATCGAGCAGACCAGCCTGTTGGGCGAGAAGTACATCGAGCTCGAGAGTCCTGGAGACGGTCCGCCAGATGCGATGAGGGAGGGGGAGGTCATTCCTCTGTCCAGGACGGGCGCCGGGGTGGAGGTGGAGACACTTCTCAGCGGGGCATCGGCCCTACTCAACGGCGGCGGGATCGGCCAGCTGGAGGTCGTGACCCGCGAGCTGAACTTGGCGCTGCAAGGCCGCGAGAAGACGGTGCGGACCGGGCTGCGCGACCTGGACGCCGTGGTGGCCACCCTCAACCGCCGCCGGGGCGACATCGTGCGCGCCATCGACGGACTGGACCAGATCAGCAGGACCGTGGCCGCCGACCGCGTGGTGGTCGAGAGCGCCCTCGATGAGCTGCCCTCGGGCATCGAGGCGCTGGCGGGACAGCGGCGCGCCCTGACCCAAGCCCTCGCCGAGCTCGACGGCCTCGGTCAGGTGGCGAGCCGGGTCATCGGGCGCACGAAGGCCGACACGGTGGCCAACCTGCGCCTGCTGGACCCGATCCTCACTGAGATCGCCAAGGCCGCACCGTCGTTCTTCGACACCCTGGACACGTTGTTGACCTACCCGTTCGCCCGCAACATCTATGGCGGGATCGCCGGGGACTACGTGCAGCTGGCGGGCGAGCTGGAGATCGACCTCGCCGCGCTGCTGCGCGATGGCTTCGGGCCCGGACCGGCGCTGGGTGACCCTGAGCCACGCATCCAGTGCGGCCAGTTCGGACCCAACTGCGTGCGGGGACCCCTCACTCCGGTACCCGAACCAGCGGGTCGCAAGAAGCAGTCGAGTCCGCCTCCCGACGTCATGGGCGGGCGCGAGCTGCTCGAAGGACTTGGAGGTCTGGGGCGATGAGCCATGGTCGTTACCGTCTGCGTCTTCTGGTGTTCCTGGTGATCGCCTCGCTCGGTACCACCATCGTGGGCCTCCAGTACGTCGGGCTGGATCGCTACCTGTGGAACCGTCCCATCCAGGTGCGGGCCACCACCGCCCACGCCGGAGGCATCTTCCCCAACGCGGAGGTGACCTACCGGGGCGTGGCGGTCGGCCGGGTGGACGCTGTGGAGCTGACCGACGACGGGGTCTCGATCGTGATGGCGCTCGAGCCGGACAGCGAGGTCCCCCGCGATGTGCGAGCCGTGGTGGAGAACCGCTCCGCGATCGGGGAGCAGTACGTCGACCTGCAGCCGAACCAGGTCGGCGAACCGTTCCTGGCCGACGGCGATGTCGTCGAGCGTGGGGAGACCGACATCCCGCCGCGTCTCGACGGGGTCCTGCTCAGCGTGCAGGAGCTCGTCGAGTCGGTGGACAGGCGGGCGCTGCGAACGGTGGTGGCCGAGGTCGGCAAGGGTCTGGGCGGGCTCGGCCCAGAGCTCAGGACCATCGTGGAGCAGACCGACAACATCGTCGAAGACCTCACCGTCGCGCTGCCTGACACCCGTGAGGTCCTCATCAACGGCCGCACAGTCCTCGGCACCCAACGAGACACCTCACGCTCCCTCGAGGCGTGGGCCCGGGACCTGGAGCTGGTGACCGACGAGGTCGCAGCCGCCGATGACTCGGTCCGGTCACTCATCCGGGAGACGTCGGCCACCCTCCCCGACGTCATCGACCTGGTGAAGGACAACGACCAGCAGCTACCGTTGCTCATGCAGGACCTCCTGACCGTCGGCGACATCGTCGAGGCCCGCCTGGACGGCGTGCGGGTCTTCCTCGTCGCCTTTCCCCGACTCGTCCAGAACACCTTCAACGTGGTGCAGGGCGACGGCTTCGTACACTTCGACGTGGCCTTGGACTACTCCAGCGGTGTGTGCACCTCGGAGGGGTACTCCGGCACGGTCAAGTCCGTGCAGGCCGAGCCGGTCGAGGAGCTGGGCAACCCGGACAAGCGCGCGAACCTGAACGCCTACTGTGCCGAGCCGCCTGGCAGCAGCACCACGGTGCGTGGATCGCAGAACGTCCCGAAGCTCCCCGGCGACACCTACGACCCGGCGACCCAGAAGGTGGACAATCCACGCCTGGGCAAGCTCGGCCCCGACGACGTACCGACTCGGTCCTACGAGGACGGGGGCCGCTCGGAGAAGAGCACCGACGCATCTCCCCCCGGGTCCGTAGTGCTCAACCAGCGGACGGGGGTCGTCAGCGGTCCCGACGGTCCCCTGCTGGTCTTGGGGAGGATGGATGCACCGGAGAGCCAGGCCGTCAGCTGGCAGGACCTGTTGGTCGGCTCCCTGTCCCGGAGGGGGTCCTCGTGAGGTCGCCCAGGCTGCGTGCTCGACCGCTCCTGGTGGTCCTGGTGGTGGTGCCCTGCATGGTCGTCGCAGCGTGGAGTGGCCTCAGCCTGCGTTCCTCCACCCACGACTCCGACGACCGTGAAGCCGCGCTCGAGGCTGCCCGCAGGGCTGCCCAGACCTTCACGACGTACGACTACCGAGAGCTCGACGGCAGCTTCGACGCCCTGCTGGCCCTGGGGACCGAGAACTTCCGCTCGAGCTTCGGCGAAGCGGTGAAGCAGCTGCGACCCATCATCAGGCGTGAGAAGGCGCGGTCGGCCGGCGAGGTCGTGGCGACAGCGCTCGGCGACTCCACCGGTGACGACTCCGTGATGGTGCTGGTGGCGATGGACGTGAGGGTGGACAACCGTTCGGCACAGCAAGGTGAGGAACGCCGGTTCAGGCTGCGGCTCGCCATGCAGCGCGTCGAGGGTGAGTGGCTCCTGGACGAGATTGCGACGGTCACGTGAAGCGAACGGCTCAGCACGACTCCGAGGAGAGGGTCCGCGACATGCCTGGCCCGGGGCCGAGACAGGCTCAGGGCCTGTCCACGTGGCGAGTGGTGGTCATTCTCCTGCTGGCTCTGGCGTGCGTCGGCACCGGTCTCCTGGCACGGACTGCCCTCGAGGCGTCCACGCGCGAGGACCGACGCCAGGACGCTCTGGAGGTCGCGGAGAAGGCTGCCGTGGCGATCTTGAGCTATGACCACGCCCGGCTGGACGAGGACGTCGAAGCAGCCCGGGCCTTTCTCACGCCGAGCTTTGCTCGGGAGTACACCGAGTACACCGGGTCGACAGTAGAACCGAGGGCCAGGAGATACCGCGCCGTGCTCACGACCGAGGTACTGGCCTCCGGGCTGGAGACGATCGAGGGCGAGGAGGCCACGGCCCTGCTCTATCTCAACCAGACGACTCGCAGCTCGCAGCTGGTGGCGCCCAGGCTGGACGTCAGCACGGTCGAGATCAGACTCGTCTGGACCGACGGACAGTGGCTCGTAGCAGGCGTGGAACCGATCTGATCCACGGCGACAGGCTCAGCCGGGACGACTCGCGGGCGGTGTGACGGGCACGCTCGCCTGCTCGACCGTCGGGTGGGCGGCGGTCGAGGGCGATGGCGCCGACGATCGCGACGACCCAGATCCCGGCGATCGTGAACAGGGCTGCCTGGAAGCCGGTCTCGCCACCGCCGTACGCCGCCATCAGGGCGACCGAGACGGCCGAGCCGGTGGTGAAGCCGAGGTAGCGCAGCACCTGGTTGAACGCCATCGCCGAGCCGGTCTCGGCGGCGGGGACGTGGGGGACCATCAGCACCGCGAGGCTGGAGAACGTGAAGCCGGAGCCGAGGCCGCCGAGGGCCATCACGGCCAGCGCCTGCCACAGGTGGTCGTGCCAGACCGCCAGCGCAAGCGTGGCGCTCATGAACATCAGGCTGCCCGCCGGCAGCAGGGTGCGGCGGCCGACCCGGGCCAGCACGAGGCGGGCGAGCTGGTTGCCGAGGACCGACATGAGGGAGTACGGCACGAGCACCATGCCGGCGGCGAGCACGCTCTCCCCGAGGCCGAAGCCGCCCCCGGGATCCGACGCAGGGTCCGCGCGGACGAGGACGACGACGAGGGTCAGCAGGGAGTACATCCCGACGCCCGCGATGACGGCGACCAGGTTGGGCGCGGCGATGCCGGGTCGGACCGCGAGGCGCAGGTCGACGAGCGGGTGCCGGCTGCGCAGCGTGTACGCCGTCCAGCCGGCGAGGCCGAGCAGGCCGACCGCCCCCAGCCCGAGCGTCCTCGGGTCGCCCCAGCCCCAGACCTCGCCCTCGGAGACCGCGAGCAGTGTCGCGAGCATCGCGACCGTGAGGCCGCCCGCGCCCAGCCAGTCGACCCGGGCCGGCTCGACCCCGGGCGCACCCGGCACGAACCGCAGCGCCAGCACCAGGCTGACCAGGGTGAGCGCGGCGCCGAGCGCGTAGGCCGCGACCAGCCCACCGAGCAGCGCCATGAGTGCGGTCAGGGGATAGCCGAGCCCGGCGCCCGCCACCATCGTCACGCTCAGCAGCGCGATGGCCCGGCCCTGCCGCTCCCCGGCCAGCTCGTCGCGGGCGACCGCCATCGCGAGCGGCACCAGGGACATGCCGATGCCCTGCAGGGCCCGGGCGGCGACCAGGAGTGCGAAGCTCTCCAACGGCACCGCGGCGGCCGCGAGGACGGTGCCGAGCAGGACGGTCGCCAGGCCCGCGAGGATCGTCGGACGGCGTACGCGCCCGGACGCGAAGCGTCCGACCACCGGCGTGCTCACCGCCCCCGCGAGCAGGGCCGCGGTCAGGCTCCACTGGGCCGTGGTGAGGCGGACGTCGAAGTGCTCCACCACGCTCGGGACCAGCGGGGCGCCGAGGCTGCTGGTGATCGCCGTGATGGTCGTCAGCAGGGCGAGGGTGGTGAGGAGGAAGGGGCGGGGTGGGCGGTCCGGGGTTTCGAGACGGCGCTGGCGCGCCTCCTCAACCGCCGGACGGGGCTGCGGGCGCGCCTGCTCGGCCGCCGGACCGGGCTGCTGGCGCGCGTCCCGGTTGTCCACGTCAACCACGGTAGGCCGGTCGACCTGCGGCGGCCGAGTCCGCGAGGCGCTCTAGGGTGGCGGGGTGAGCGACGACACATCTCGGGACGCGGCAGCTCAGGACATCCCGCGGGTGCTGTGGGAGCCGGAGCCGTGGGAGGCCTCGCGGCTCGGTCGGTTCGCGCGGCGTCTGGAGGCGGAGTACCACGTCGACTTCGGCGACGACTACGAGCAGCTGCGGCGCTGGAGCCTGGAGCACCTCGACACCTGGTGGCTGGAGGTGTGGCGCGAGCTGCGGCTGCCGGCCTCTCCCGAGCCGACCGTCGCGCTGGTCGAGCACCCGCCGCTGGCGCCGGGGAGTGCGACGTGGTTCCCCGAGGTCACGACGAACTACGCGCAGGCGGTGCTGGCGCTGCCGGGGCGGGCCGACGACGACGTCGTGGTGGTGTCGCGGTCGCAGTCGCGGGACGAGCGCACCTGGACCGCGGCCGAGCTGCGCGCCGACGTCGCGCGCGTGCGGGCCGGCCTCGTGCACCTCGGCGTCGAGCGGGGCGACCGCGTGGCGGCGTACGCACCCAACGTGGGCGAGACCCTCGTCCTCCTCCTCGCCACCGCCTCGCTCGGGGCGGTCTTCTGCTCGGTGGCACCGGAGTTCGGGACCCAGTCGGTGGTCGACCGGCTCGGGCAGATCGAGCCCGTGGTGCTGATGGCCGTCGACGGCTACCGGTACGGCGACAAGCCGGTCGCTCGGGACGCCGAGGTCGCGCAGGTGCTCGCGGCGCTGCCGTCGGTGCGGGCCGTGGTGCACCTGCCCTACCTCGACCCCGCCTCGACCGGCCCCGCGGCGACCGACGCGCGCGAGACCGTGCTGTGGGACGACCTGCACCCCGACCGGCGCGAGGTCGTGGCCTTCGAGGACGTGCCCTTCGACCACCCGCTCTACGTGCTCTTCTCCAGCGGCACCACAGGCCTGCCCAAGCCGATCGTCCACGGCCACGGCGGTATCACCCTCGGGCACGCCGCCGCGCTCGGGCTCTTCACCGACCTGGGGCCCGGGGACCGGTTCTCGTGGTTCTCCACGACCGGCTGGATGATGTGGAACTACCTCGTCTCCGGGCTGCTCGTCGGGTCGAGCGTCGTGCTCTTCGACGGCAACCCCGCCCACCCCACGCTGATGTCGCAGTGGGAGCTCGCCGCGGACGCCGGTCTCACGTACTACGGCACGTCCGCGCCCTTCCTCATGACCTGCCGCAAGGCGGGGCTGCGCCCCGGTGAGGAGCTCGGCCTGTCGCGGCTGCGCGGGGTCGGCTCGACCGGCGCCCCGCTGCCGGCCGAGGGCTTCGCGTGGGTGCACGAGGCGGTCTCGGCGACCGCGCAGGTCGGCTCGATCTCGGGCGGCACCGACGTCTGCAACGCCTTCGTCGGACCGACCCCGCTGACCCCGGTGTGGGAGGGCGAGATCCCCGCGCGGCTGCCCGGCATCGGCGTCGAGGCGTACGCCGAGTCCCGGCTCGGCGCCGGCGACTGGGCACCGGTCGTCGACGAGGTCGGCGAGCTGGTGCTGACCCGGCCGATGCCCTCGATGCCGGTCGGGTTCTGGGGCGACGAGGACGGCTCGCGCTACCACGCGGCGTACTTCGAGGAGATCCCCGGCGTGTGGCGCCACGGCGACTGGGTCACCGTCACCGGGCGCGGCTCGCTGGTCATCACCGGCCGCTCCGACGCCACCCTCAACCGCGGCGGCGTGCGGCTGGGGACCTCCGAGTTCTACCGCGTCGTCGAGGAGCTGCCCGAGGTCAGGGACTCACTCGTGGTGCACCTCGAGGACAGCGAGGGCGGGGCCGGGGAGCTGGTGCTCTTCGTGGCGCTCGCGCCCGGCGCGTCCGAGGACGGCCTGGCTGCGAAGGTCGCCGCCGAGCTGCGGACCCGGCTCTCCCCGCGGCACGTCCCCGACACCCTGCACGTGGTGCGCTCGCTGCCCCGCACGCTGTCGGGCAAGAAGCTGGAGGTCCCGGTGAAGAAGATCCTGCGCGGGGCCTCGCCTGACGAGGTCGTGGCCGCCGGCGCGCTCGACGACCCGTCCGGGCTGGCCGAGCTGGCGGCGTACGCCGTCGCACACTGAGCGCTGGTCCAGACCTCTCGGATCGGTCTGGACCGCGCCCGCAACCTCGCGGGAGCCCGCGACGATGTGGGGGTCAGGAGCACGTCCCCCCGACACCAGGAGCACCCGATGAGCAACCCGACCATCCGCCTCGCCTCCCTCGCCGCCTCCGCGGTCCTGACCCTCGGCGCGCTGGGCGTCGCCCCTGCCCAGGCCGGGCGCGCCGATCGCGACGGTGACGGCATGACCGACCGCTGGGAGGTCCGCTACGGGCTCAAGGTCCGCGTGAAGGACGCCCGCCGCGACGCCGACGGCGACGGCCTGCTCAACATCGAGGAGTTCCGCGCCCGGACCATCCCGACCGACGTGGACTCCGACGACGACGGCGTCGACGACGACGTGGAGGTCGATGACGACGACGACTCCACCGATCCGCGCGACGACGACTCCGACGACGACGGCATCGACGACGGCGACGAGGACTCCGACGACGACGGCGTCGACGACGAGGACGAGGACGACGCCGACGAGGACTGCGACGACGACGACCTCGACTCCGACGACGACGGGATCAGCGACGAGGACGAGGACGACTTCGGCACCGACCCCGAGGACGCGGACAGCGACGACGACGGCATCGACGACGGTCGCGAGGACCACGACGAGGACGGCGTCGAGGACGAGGACGAGGACGACGCCCTCGAGGACGCCTGCGACGACGACTCCGACGACGACGGGGTCGACGACGAGGACGAGGACGACGAGGACGAGTCCGACGACGACGGCTCCGAGGACGACGAGTCCGACGACTCGGGCGTCTGACCCCACCCGCACCCGGCCCCGTGACGCCTAGGACCCCGTGACCCCTCCGGCCCCCCACTGTCCCGTCCCCGACGCCGCCCGGCGCGCGTCGGGGACGGGACGGGAGCGCCCGGCGGTCGGCACGTGACCGGGAGCGCCGGTCCCGACGGTCCCGCGCCGCTCGACGACGAGGTGGTCCGACGAGCGCGGGAGGGCGACCACCTCGCCTTCGCCGAGCTCTGGACCGAGCTGGCGCCCAGCGTGCGTGCGTTCGTGTGGTCGCGCGGCGCGCGGGAGCCCGACGACGTGACCAGCGAGGTCTTCCTGTCCTTCCTGCAGAGCCTGGGCCGGACCAATGGCGGGCTGGACGAGGCGCGGGCCCTGCTGTTCACCATCGCCCACCGGCGGGTGGCCGATGAGTACCGCTCGCGCAGGCGTCGCCCCGACCCCGCTCCCTGGGACGTCGAGGACGACCTGCGCTCCACCCCCAGCGCTGAGCACGCGGCACTCTCGGCGATCGCCGGGGAGGCCGCCCTGGCGGCGCTCGAGGTGCTCACCACTGACCAGCGAGAGGTGCTGACCTTGCGCATCTACGGCGACCTCAGCCTCGACCAGGTCGCAGCCGTCATCGGCAAGCGACCCTCCGCCGTCAAAGCCCTGCAGCACCGCGGCGTCGAGACCCTGCGTCGACGGGCCGGCGAGCTCGGCCTGGACGCGCTGCTCCGCAGCGACGAGGAGGTGGCGTGATGGACGCCTACGAGGGTCCCGGTGCGGTCGGCCTCCCGTCCGACGGCCTCCCTGCGGCCGGTCCGGTGGGCGAGGTGGTCGCCCGGCTCCGCGCGGTCGCCACCACCGGACCTGCCCCGATGCCCAACGCCGCACTCGCCGCGGTGCTCGCCGGCGCCCCGCTGCCGGTCGCGTCGGGCGCGGTCGTGCTGCCCGCGACACCGGCGAGCCGTCGTACGGCGCGGGCGGTGGGGGGTGCCACCGCCGGGATCGTGCTCACCATCGGTGGGCTCGGGCTGGGCGGGGCGCTGCCGTCGGCGGCCCAGGAGCGCTTCGACGAGGTGCTCGCCGGGATCACCGGTGGCCGGCTGCCCTTCGGTCGGTCCGTGCCGGGGCGGGACGACGACCCCGCGCGCGACACCTCGCCCGCGGGCTCGACCGATGGGCCGGGGGAGTCCTCGGGTCCTGACGACCCGGACGGCGACCCCTCCAGCGATCCATCCGACCCCCTCGACGACGGCGCCGGCCAAGGTTCTGGTGACGACGTCGGTGACCCGGCCGGCCCGGGCGAGGACGATGCGGGCGAGGGTCCGGATGACGAGGGTCCGGATGACCACGGTCCGGATGACGACGGTCCGGATGACGACGGTCCGGATGACGACGGTCCGGATGACGACGGTCCGGGCGACGGCGGTCCGGACGACGGCGGTCCGGACGACGATGACCCCGAGGTCGATGGTCCGGGCGACGGCGGTCCGGACGACGGCGGTCCGGACGACGATGACCCCGAGGTCGACGGCCCGGGCGACGACGGCCCGGGCGACGACGGCCCGGGCGACGACGGTCCCGACGACGAGGGCCCGGACGTTGACGCTCCCGAGGAGCTCGATGCCACCGACGATGCGGTCGACGAGGCCGAGGACCCCGAGCCGTCGGAGGCCGACGACGACTGAGTGGCCTGGTGTGCCCGTGGAGTCGGGGGTAAAGGCGCGGTCCGGGTCCGGACCCGCCTAGGGTTCACCCATGCACCTCCTCGACTGCCCGTCCCAGGCCTACGCCTGGGGCACGGCCTTCGACATCCCCTCCTTCATCGGCCAGGCGGCGACCGGCCAGCCGATGGCGGAGGTGTGGATGGGCACCCACCCGCTGGGGCCGGCGATGGTGCAGGGGCCCGAGGGCACGGTGCCCCTGAGCGAGGTCGCCGGCGAGCTGCCGTTCATGATGAAGCTGCTCTCGGCCGCCAAGCCGCTCTCGATCCAGGTGCACCCCAACGCCGAGCTGGCGCGCAAGGGCTTCGAGGCCGAGGAGGCCGAGGGCGTGCCGCTGGAGTCGCCGCAGCGGGTCTTCAAGGACCCCAACCCCAAGCCGGAGATGGTCTACGCGCTCACCGCGTTCGACACCCTTGTCGGCTTCCGGCCCACGGCCGAGATCCTCCGGATCCTCGGCCCGCTGGACCACCCGGTCACCCAGCGCATGCACGACCAGCTCGCCGCGAACCCCGGCTTCCACGGCATCGTGCGGATGCTCGAGGCGCTGCTGCTGGAGCCGCCGACCCCGCACGAGGTGCACGAGGTGGTCGCGTTGTGCCACGGCCGCCTTGCGCTCGGCCTGGACATCAAGCGGGCCTACGCCTCGGCCACCGAGATCGCCCCGCACTACCCCGGTGACGTCGGGGTCGTGGTGTCGCTGCTGCTCAACCGGCTGACCCTGCAGCCCGGCGAGGCGGCGTACCTCGGGGCCGGCATCATCCACGCGCACCTGCGCGGGATGTGCGTGGAGGTGATGGTCAACTCCGACAACGTGCTGCGCGCCGGTCTCACCGACAAGACCCTCTCTCCGGCCGGGGTGGTCGCCAGCATCCAGGCCGACATGTCCCGCGTCGCGCGGGTCTCGCCGGACCTGTTCGGCACCAGCACCGACGTCTTCGAGCCCGGCGACGGGCTCTTCGGCCTGGCGGTCAGCCAGGCGTCGCCCGCCGACGTCGACGGGGTCCTGCTGCCCGACGGCGGCCCGCGGATCCTCCTCTGCACCGGCGGCGAGGTCGAGGTGGTCAACGCGGCCGGCGACGCCGTCCGGCTCACGCGCGGCGCGGTCCTGTACGCCGGCCCCGAGGACGGGGAGCTGCGGCTGCGCGGCACCGGCGAGGTCGCGCAGGCCTACCGGCCGACGGGGGGCGCGCACCGCGCCCGGATGCTCGACCTGGTCTGACCCGGCAGACCCGGGAGGCGGCGACGCCGTACCTGCGGACCCCCGTCGTGACCGGGGACCGCCGTCCGGGGGACGGGTGGCCGGCCGCGACCGGGGTACCGGGAGCAGATGACCCAACCACCGATGGACATCCCGCGCGAGGACCCGGTCGAGCACCCGCCCGCCGACCCGGACCAGGACCCGTACGCCGATCGCAGCCACGAGCCCGGCGGCGACGTGGACCCGGACGGACCCGGCGACCAGGACGCCGAACCGCCCACGTCGGACGGGGCGCCGGCCGAGCCCGAGCGGAGCGGCCCGCACCCCGACCCCACCCCCGGGGAGGACTCGTGACCACCGCGCCGTCCGAGCCCGACCCGCAGATCGCGCCGGGCGAGGTCCCGGACGCGTCCCCGCCGTCCGGGCAGTCCGGGCCGGCCGGGCCGTCCGGGCCGGCCGACCCCGGGGGCCCTGGTTCCCCTGCGGACCCGTCGGGCCCGGGCCCGGTCCCGACTGACCCTGACCGCCCGGACGACCCGCGACCCGGAGGTCCCTGAACCCCAGCCGGGGGGGGGGGGGGGGGGGGGGGGTCCTTGACCCGCGCGGGCGACGGGGTGGTCGGCTCGGGCCGGCCGCCTCGTCGTGACGTTCCGGGGTCCCGGGTCGGGGTCGGGGTCGGGACCCGGGACGTCATCCGGGTCGGGGTCGTAGCCGGACTCGAGGTGGGTCGTGGCCGGACTCGAGGTGCGGGTCGAGGCCTGGTGAAGCGCTGCTCCGCGGCCTGGGGCCTCGACCCGCACCTCGACCCGCACCTCGACTGCGGTCGGGCCGCCGGCCGGCCCGCTGCGGCCGGGTCAGGCGCGAGGGGTCAGGCGCGCGGCGGGTGCTCGCCGGTGGGGGCCGGCTCCGCGTCGTACGTCGGGGTCGGGCTGCCCGGCCTCGCGAACCCGGGCCGGTCGGCGACGACCGCGGCCACCAGGCCGACCAGCACCAGGAGGTCCAGCCAGGTGAGGAACGTCGAGATGCCCGGGGTGTCGCGCAGCTGGATCGGGCCGCGGATGTCGGCCTGGGTCAGCAGGGCCCAGGAGAGCAGGTAGTAGCCGTACAGGAGCGTGCCGACGCAGCCGGACACGGCGCCCAGCCGCGCCCAGCGGCCGAGGTGCCAGCGCTGGACGCAGACGTAGGCGAGCGAGGAGAGGGCGGCGAGCCGCAGCACCTCGTGGACGAAGATCTCCGTGGGGAGCCCGAGAACCATGGGCTGATCCTCACCCACGGGCACCGGTCCCGCCAGCGGGCGGGTCCGGGACAGGCTCGAGGCCCGCTGTGTGGCGTTCCGGTTCAAGCAGGTTGAACCGGAACGCCACACAGTGGGTCTCGTCGATCAGGACAGGCTCGCCGGCCCGTGCGGGGGGTCTCGTGGCTCGGCGCTGGCACGCCGCGCACCTCGACCAGCGGAGGCGTCAGCCCCGGGCGGCCTTGCGGGCCTGGCTGGCGGTCTTGGCGCGGGCGTTGGCGTCGAGCACGACCTTGCGGATGCGCACGGCGTCGGGGGTGACCTCGACGCACTCGTCCTCGCGGCAGAACTCCAGGCACTGCTCGAGGGAGAGCTTGCGCGGCGGGATGAGCTTCTCGAAGTTGTCGGAGGTGGCGGACCGGATGTTGGTCTGCTGCTTCTCCTTGGTGATGTTGACGTCCATGTCGTCGGCGCGGGAGTTCTCGCCGACGATCATGCCCTCGTAGACCTCGGTGGTGGGCTCGACGAAGAGGACGCCGCGCTCCTGCAGGTTGGTCATGGCGTACGCCGTCGCAGCACCCTTGCGGTCGGCGACCAGCGAGCCGTTGTTGCGCCCGCGGATCTCGCCCGCCCAGCGCTCGTAGCCCTCGGAGATGTGGTGGGCGATGCCGGTGCCGCGGGTGTCGGTGAGGAACTCGGTGCGGAACCCGATCAGGCCGCGCGCCGGGACGATGAACTCCATGCGCACCCAGCCGGTGCCGTGGTTGGTCATCTGCTCCATCCGGCCCTTGCGGGAGGCGAGCAGCTCGGTGATGGCGCCGAGGTACTCCTCGGGTGCGTCGATGGTCAACCGCTCCATCGGCTCGTGGATCTTGCCGTCGACCTCCTTGGTCACCACCTGCGGCTTGCCGACGGTCAGCTCGTAGCCCTCGCGCCGCATCTGCTCGACGAGGATGGCCAGCGCCAGCTCGCCGCGGCCCTGCACCTCCCAGGCGTCGGGGCGCTCGGTCGGGAGGATGCGCAGGCTGACGTTGCCGATGAGCTCGGAGTCGAGGCGGTCCTTGACCAGGCGGGCGGTGACCTTGGAGCCCTTGACCTTGCCCACCAGCGGGGAGGTGTTGGTGCCGATGGTCATCGAGATGGCCGGCTCGTCGACGTGGATGAGCGGCAGCGCGACCGGGTTCTCGGGGTCGGCCAGGGTCTCGCCGATGGTGATTTCGGGGATGCCGGCGATCGCGACGATGTCACCGGGGCCGGCGACCTCTCCGGGCTTGCGCTCCAGGCCCTCGGTGATCAGCAGCTCGGTGATGCGGACGTTCTTGACCTCGCCGTCGCGGCGCATCCAGGCCACGGTCTGGCCCTTCTTCAGGTTGCCCTGGTGGATGCGCAGCAGCGCGAGCCGGCCCAGGAACGGGCTGGAGTCGAGGTTGGTGACGTGCGCCTGCAGCGGCGCGCCCTCGACGTACGTCGGGGCAGGGATGGTCTCGATGATCGTGCGGAACAGCGGCTCGAGGTCCTTGCTGTCCGCCGGCAGGGTGCCGTCCTCGGGCTGGGTCAGCGAGGCGACGCCGGCCTTGCCCGAGGCGTAGACGACCGGGAAGTCCAGGGCGTCCTGCGCGTGGGACTCGTCGAGCAGGTCCATGAACAGCTCGTAGGTCTCGTCGACGACCTCGCTGATCCGCGCGTCGGAGCGGTCGGTCTTGTTGACGACCAGGATCACCGGCATGTCGGCGTTGAGGGCCTTGCGCAGCACGAAACGGGTCTGGGGCAGCGGGCCCTCGGAGGCGTCGACCAGCAGCACGATGCCGTCGACCATCGACAGGCCGCGCTCGACCTCGCCGCCGAAGTCGGCGTGGCCGGGGGTGTCGATGATGTTGATGGTCATGCCCTCGGGCGCCGAGGGGCCGACGTACTTCACCGCGGTGTTCTTCGCGAGGATCGTGATGCCCTTCTCGCGCTCGAGGTCACCGGAGTCCATCACGCGCTCGGCCACGCCCTCGGCCTGGTGCGCGGAGAACGCCCCCGCCTGGTGCAGCATCGCGTCGACGAGCGTGGTCTTGCCGTGGTCGACGTGGGCGACGATCGCGACGTTGCGGAGGGAGGCGGTGCGGGTCTCGGACACGAGCCACGATCCTAGTTGCGCGTCGGCGGTACGCCGATTCGTCGCTCGCCCGCGTGACGGGGGTCTCGCGCCCATCTGCTCCCGGTGGTCGAGCAGGCGAGCCCTCGGCGAGCCGTCGTCGAGACCGCGTGGGCTGCCTGTGGTCGCTGACCACAGACATGTGCGGCGGTCTCGACGACGCTCGCTGGCGCTCGCTGCTCGACCAACCGGTCAGCGCAGGACCATCTCCTTGCCGTCGACGACCAGCTCGGTCTTGTCCTCACGGATCGCCTGGAGCACCAGGTCGACGACCTCGCCGGCGGGGCGACCGGCCGGCAGGCGCGGGGGCTCGCCAGCGAGCGCGCGGGTCTCCAGGCCGGTGTCGAGGTGCGGGGGGCGGATGTCGAGGACCTTCAGCGAGCGGCGCTCCTCGCGGCGCAGCACCTGCAGCCAGGTGGCGAGGGCGGCCTTGGCGGCGGAGTAGTCGGCCATGCCCGAGGTGGGCAGGTCGGCCAGCACCGCGGAGATCACGGCGACGGTGCCACTGCTCTCGCGCAGGTGGGGGACGGCCGCGCGGACCAGCGCGACCGGGCCGAGCACGTCCACGGCGTACAGCTCCTCGGCGACGGCCTCGTCGAGCTCGGCGGCCTTGCCGAAGGCGGCGACGCCCACGGTGACGAGCAGCAGGTCGAGCCCACCGAGCTGCTCGACGGCGGCCGCGACGGTGGTGGCGCAGGCCTCCACGTCGACCACGTCGAGGGTCAGGGGGTCGGTGCCGACGTCCTCGGCGACCGCGCGGGTGCGCTCGGGGTCACGGCCGGCAGCCACGACCCGGGCGCCTCCCTCGTGCAGGCGACGGGCCAGCTCGCCGCCCAGTGCGCCGGAGGCGCCGACGACGAGCACGCGTGCGTCCTTGGTGTCCATGTCTCTCCTCTGTCCCTGCTGGGGCGCTGTCCGTGGGTCGCGGTCAGCCCGCGAGCGAGCCGCCGAAGATCTGCCAGGCGAGTGCGCTCTTCGCCACGAGGCTGAGCACGAGATAGACCTTCTCGCCGTAGCCGTAGCTGGCCCATCGGCCGACGCCCTTGTACTGCAGCCACTGGTTGAGGCCGAAGCTGGAGAAGAAGACGAAGAGCGACACGAAGATCCCGAGCACGAAGCCGGGCACCTCGGCGGCGCCGACCAGGTTCACCGTGATGGCCACCCACGGCGCGAGGCCGGCGACGGTGCCGACCCAGAACGGCAGCATCGTGCGGGTCGGCTGGCCGGGCGGGTTCACGACCTCCTGGATCCAGCCGCACAGGATCATCGCGACGTTGGCACCGATGATCGCGATGAGCGCGGAGACCTCGACGATCCCGTTGTAGAAGGCGATCAGCAGCAGCATCAGGGTCGCGCGCTGCAGGCGTACTCCACCCAGCGGAAGACGTTGACCCCCGCCCGCAGGTCCCGCTCGTAGCGGGCGCGCGCGACCGTGGCGGTGAGTCCGTGGTCGAGCGCCGCGAGCAGCAGGAACGCCGCCACGGCGAAGCCGATCCGCACGTCGAAGAGCGCCTCGGGCGCCGGCGGCGGGGTGCCCGGAGGGCCCTCGGGGAAGGCCTCGACCACCGTGATCGCGAAGTCGCCGGCCAGCACCAGGACCAGCACCGCCTGGGCGGCGTGGAGGACGGTGAGGCCGAGGTTCCAGCGGCGCAGGCCGGCCAGGGTCTCGGGGTCGGTGCCGGAGGCGGTGGGCGTGCCCGAGGCCGGGGCGCGGGTGCTGCTCATGCCTCACTGTTACCCCGCGCGCTCATGCGAACGGGTGAGGGCGGCGGCTGCGCGGGTGGCCGGGTTCGTCGGCTACCCGACGATCCCGGCCCCGCGACGACGGAACTTCGTCGTCGAGCTCCCGGGTCCTGTCCACTACCCCGGCGCACTCGTCGTCGTGGGTGGGCGCCGCACGCCTCGGCCGTACGACGGCCAACGGCTGCGACGCGCGTCACGGGAGCGTGCAGGACCTCACTCGTGCGGGTGAAGGTCGGCGCGTACGTTCGAGGTCATGCCCACGATCGCCACCACCCGCCGGGTCGACCTCAACGAGCTGCTGCACTTCGTGCGGCCGCTGCACCACATGACGCTGGTGACCTTCCGCAAGGACGGCCGGCCGCAGATGTCGCCGGTGACCGGGGGAGTCGACGGCGACGGGAAGATCGTCATCTCGACGTACCCCGACCGCGCGAAGGCCGTGAACCTGCGCCGCGACCCCCGCTGCTCGGTGCTCGTGCACGGCGAGGAGTGGGACGACGCCTACGTGCAGGTCGACGGCGAGGCGAGCGTGCTCGACATGCCCTCGCAGGCGGCCGAGGACGGGCTCGTGGAGTACTTCCGGTGCATCTCCGGGGAGCACCCGGACTGGGAGGAGTACCGCGCCGCGATGCGCCGTCAGGGCAAGTCCCTGCTGCGGATCACCCCGATGCACTGGGGCCCGATCGCCACCGGCGGGTTCCCGCCGGACCGCGCGCCGCAGGGCTGAGCCGGGAGCGCCGGGCCCCTCAGGCCAGCGCGCGGGCCAGCGCGGCCTCGACGTGCAGGCTGGTGCAGGGGAAGACCGGGATGTCGGCGTCCGCCTGGTGCACGAGCAGCTCGAGCTCGGTGCACCCGAGGATGACCCCGCCGGCGCCGGCGTCCCAGAGGTCCTCGACGAGGCCGACGACGGTGCGCCGCGACTTGGTGACCACGCGGCCGTGGACCAGCTCGTCGTAGATGATCCGGTTGACCGTCTCGTGGTGGTCGGCCGGCGGCACGTGGACCGTCAGGCCGTGCGAGGCGATCCGGTCGGTGAAGAACGAGCGCTCCATCGCGAAGGTCGTGCCGATGAAGCCGACTTCCTTCAGCCCGGCAGCCTTGCACGCCTCGGCGACGACGTCGGCCAGGTGCAGGACCGGGATCGAGACCGCGGCCTCGACCTGGTCGAAGACGCGGTGGAAGGTCGTGGTGCACAGCAGCAGGAAGTCGGCGCCCGCGCGCTCGACGCCCTGGGCGGCCTCGACCAGGATGCGCGCGACGCCGTCCCAGTCCTCCTTCTCCTGCAGCGCCGTCACCTCGGCGAAGTCGACCGACGCCATGATCGTGCGCGCCGAGGCGAGGTTGCCCAGCCGCTTCTCGACACCGGTGTTGAGGAGCTCGTAGTAGGCGGCGCTGCTCTCCCAGCTCATCCCGCCGATCAGGCCGATCGTCTGCATGCGGCGAGTCTGTCACGCGTCGTACGACGACCGGCCGGGCGTCCGGGGAGCGGGTGGGTCCGGCGGGCAGGTCCTCGCGTCGCTCCCGCGGCGGTCGGGTCGTGGCTGGCTACCCTGGCGGCTCGACCACCGTCTCGGGAGGCCACCGCCGTGAAGTCCACCTCTGCTCGACCCCCCGCTGCTCCGCGTCGGGGCTCGCCGGGTCCCCGCCTCGCGCTCGTCCCGGCGGTGGTGGCGCTGCTCTCGGCCACTGCCTGTTCCTCGGCGGACTCATCGGGCGACGCCTCGGCGGACTCCTCCACCGGCCCCGCCGAGCCGACGACCGCAGTCCCGACGGGGGAGGAGAGCGCGACCTCCTCGTCGACGCCTGAGTCGGCCGGGACGGCGGCGGCCCCGCTGGAGCTGTCCGGAGGTGGCACGACCGAGGTGTGCGCGGGGAAGCGGTTCCCCCGCGACCTCGCGTTCTTCGACGTGAGCTGGGAGGCCGGGACCGACCTGGAGTTCTTCGAGATCCGGGTCGACGCACCCGAGGGCCTGCGGCAGGTCGTCGCCGACACGCTCACGATCCCGCCGCGGAACTTCGGGGGCCGGATCGCCGTCAGCGGGATGACCGCGTGGGCCGAGCGCGAGCGGACCCTGCGGAGCCCGCAGCTCGCCCTGGCGGGCGGCACGCGGCTCTCGGAGGAGTCCCCGATCGAGGGGGCCACCGGGCTGGCGGTCCTGCGGCTCAAGATCGACGAGGACGCCCTGGACTCCGCGAGCGGTGCCTCCTTCGGCAGCGTCTCGGCCACCTACCGCACCGTCGACGGCGAGACCGGCACGGTCAGCGAGCCCTCCGAGGTCGTGTTCCGGGCGAAGGGTCGCTGCTGAGCGACGTTCCGTACCGGTTCCGGGCCCCACAGCGTCCGGACCGTCGCTGACCGGATCAGTCGTGGACGCGGTGGACCTTGTGCTGTGCGGCCTGGGCGCGGGGGCGGATGATCAGCTCGTCGACGTTGACGTGGCGCGGGCGGGTGACGACCCAGGTGATGGCGTCGGCGACGTCCTCGGCGACGAGGGGCTCGGCGACCCCGGCGTACACCGCGGCGGCCTTCTCGCGGTCGCCGTCGAAGCGGACCAGCGAGAACTCGTCGGTGCGCACCATCCCCGGCGCGACCTCGGTGACCCGGACCGGCTGGTCGAAGAGCTCCAGGCGCAGGGTCTCGGTGACGACCTGGGTGCCGTGCTTGGCCGCGGTGTAGCCGCCGCCGCCCTCGTAGGCGATCCGGCCCGCGGTCGAGCCGACGTTGCAGATGATGCCGGCCTGGTCGCGGGCGCGCAGGAGGGCCGGAAGCAGGGCGCGGGTGACCTGCACCAGGCCGATCACGTTCACCTCGTACATCGCCCGCCACTTCTCCACGTCGGCCTGCGCCACCGGCGCCGAACCGAACGCCCCGCCGGCGTTGTTGACCAGCACGTCGAGGCTGCCGTCGCCCGCGCCCTCCCGCAGCCCGGCCACGGTCTCGGCCAGCACCGCGACGTCGCCGGCGTCGGTCACGTCACAGGTCACCGCGGTGCCGTCGATCTCCTCGGCCAGCGCCGCGATCCGCTCCGCCCGTCGCGCGGCGCAGACGACGTGGAAGCCCTCGGCAGCCAGGGCCCGGGCGGTCGCGGCGCCGATGCCGCTGCTGGCTCCGGTGACGACGGCGGTGCGAGGGGTGGTCATGGGGTCATCGAACCACTCGGTACCTCGGTCGAAGGTCGGGGCTGACGGGTAGGGTCCCTGCCGGTGCTCGTCAAAAAGCAGACCGATCGTCGACGGCGACGTGCCGTCCCCGCTTGACGCGGGCGCCACCGCGATCGCCGTGGGGCCTTCGGTCCGCCTTGTGACGAGCGTGGGGCGATGAGGTGGCCGGGCGCGGCGAGCGAGGCGGGCGAGGCGCGGCGGCGCGTCGAGATGTTCTGGTCCACGGGGGTCGGTGCTGGCACGATGTGCCGGACCCAGGAGGTGGATGTGCGCGAGTCGACGATCGTGGTGATCGCGGGTGCGGTCGGTGGGCTGTTGTGGCTGGTCCGGTGGGTCGCCGACCTCGACGCGCTGCTGTGGCCGGGTGCGGTCCTGCTCTCGGTCGTCGTGCTGGCTGCCGGGGCCTCGCTCGTGCGACCGGTCGTGCTGCGCGTGGTCGTCGGCCTGTGCGTCGTCGCCCTGGCCTGGTCGCTGGCCGCCGTGGTCGGCGTGCAGGACTCGCTCGTGGTGGGTGGCATCGTGGGTGCGGTCGTCGCGCTCGGCTGCCTGGCCGCCGTCCCGCGGACCCTGCGCGGTCGCGCCGGGACCGACGTCCCCGCCCTCGCCTCCGCCGAGGCGGTCGCGTCGCCCGCTCCCACCGGCCCGCGGCGTCGCGCGGAGCGGCGGTCGCGCTCCGCGCGCTGAGCCCGCGCCTGAGTCCGCCCGGCCCCGGCCCGGTCCCGTCCGGCCCGCGCCCGGCGTACGACGTCGATCGGTCCGCACCAGCCGACCGGGTGGGAATGTGACGAGGTGCACCGGTGTTCACTGGTGCTGACCGGAAGACCCGGTCCGTCCCGGGGGTCGCGGCCCCGCCGCACCACCCGTCCCACCCGCCGTCACACCAGGGGGAGCACGTGAGCGCTGTCGCCCGGCCCATGCGCCGGCTCGCGATGATCAGCCTGCACACCTCCCCGCTGGACCAGCCCGGCACCGGGGACGCGGGCGGGATGAACGTCTACGTCATCGAGCTCGCGCGCCGCCTGGCGCGACAGGGCATCGAGGTCGACGTGTTCACCCGCGCCACCTCCTCGCGGCTGCCGGCGGTCGTCGAGGCGGCCGAGGGCGTGAAGGTGCGCCACGTCCACGCGGGGCCGTTCGAGCTGCTGCCCAAGGACGCGCTGCCCGGCCAGCTCTGCGTGTTCGCGCGCGAGGTGCTGCGCGCCGAGGCCGCCCAGCCCCGCGGGCACTACGACGCCGTGCACTCCCACTACTGGCTCTCCGGGCAGGTCGGCACGCTCGCCGCCGACCGCTGGGGCGTGCCGCTGGTGCACACCATGCACACGATGGCGCGGGTCAAGAACGCCTCGCTCGCCGACGGCGACACCCCCGAGCCCGCCTCGCGGGTCATCGGTGAGCAGGCCGTCGTCGACGCCGCCGACGTCCTCGTGGCCAACACCGACATCGAGGCCAAGCAGCTCATCGACCTGTACGACGCCGACGCGAGCCGCGTCGAGGTGGTCCACCCCGGGGTCGACCTGGAGGTGTTCCGGCCCGGCTCGCGCGCTCGGGCGCGCGCGGCCCTGGGCCTCCCGACCGACGCGCAGGTCGTGCTCTTCGCCGGCCGGATCCAGCCGCTCAAGGCCCCCGACGTGCTGCTGCGTGCGGTCGCGGTGCTGCTCGCCCAGCGGCCCGGGCTGCGGGACTCGTTGGTCGTGCCGGTCGTCGGCGGGCCCTCCGGGTCGGGCCTGGAGCACCCCGAGTCGCTGGCCGAGCTGGCCGGGGAGCTGGGGCTGCACGACGTGGTGCGGTTCGTGCCGCCGGTGGCCCAGGCCGAGCTCGCGCAGTGGTACTCCGCCGCGACGCTGGTCGCCGTGCCCAGCTACAACGAGTCCTTCGGGCTGGTCGCGGCCGAGGCCGGTGCCTGCGGCACCCCCGTGGTGGCTGCCGCCGTGGGTGGGCTGCCCACCGTCGTACGCCACGAGCGCAGCGGGCTGCTCGTCGACTCCCACGACGAGGCCGACTGGGCGCACGCGCTCGGCCGGGTCCTGACCGAGCCGGGGCTGCACGACCGCCTGGCGGCGGGCGCGGCCCTGCAGGCGCGGCAGTTCTCCTGGGACGCCACCGCGGCGGCGATGCTGCGCACCTACGAACGGGCCCGCTGGCAGCTGCGGGCGGAGGCATCGGCATGAGCGGGACCGACGACGTCCAGGGAGCGACCCCCGAGCGCACCACCTCGCCCGAGCGCGAGGCCGCGCTGGCGACCGTGCGCGAGCACCTGCGGGCCAACGAGCTGGAGTTCAAGGAGGAGCCCGAGGGCGTCTTCTCCTTCTCGCTGCCCGGGGAGAAGAAGCTGCAGACCGCGGTGCGGCTCGACGTCGCGCTGCACTCGCTCGGGGTCCACGCCTTCGTCGCCCGCAACCCCGACGAGAACCACGAGGGCGTCTACCGCTGGCTGCTGCAGCGCAACCTGCGGATGTACGCCGTCTCGTTCGCCATCGACCGCACCGGCGACATCTACCTCGACGGCCGGATCCCGCTGGCCGCCGCCAGCCCCGAGGAGCTCGACCGGCTGCTGGGCTCGGTCCTCACCTACGCCGACGAGTCGTTCAACCCCATCCTCGAGCTCGGCTTCGCCACCGCCATCCGCAAGGAGTGGGAGTGGCGCACCGAGCGGGGCGAGTCCACCGCCAACCTCGAGGCGTTCCGCGGCTGGCTGGAGGCCGGCGAGCGGCCGGGGGCGGACGGGGGCTGAGCGGTTGCCCGGCGAGGTGGGGTAGTCCGAACGTCTTTTCACCCTCAGCTCGAGCTGAGGGTGAAATTTCGTTCGGACTACCCCCTCATGCAGGTGCAGCCGCGTCCGCCCGCACTCGAGGCTTGCGCCGAGCGACGGCGACGCCGACCAGGCAGAGCACGCCGCCGGCGTACGCCATGGTCGGGGGCGTCTCGCCGAGCGCCAGCCACCCCATGAGGATCGTCAGCGGCGGCACGAGGTAGGTCGTGACCCCGAGCGACGAGGCCGACATGTGCTGCAGCGCGAAGGCGTAGGTGGTGAACGCGATCGCGGTCGGGAAGATCCCGAGGTAGACCAGCCACCACACCGACGACGCCGGCGCGGAGCCCAGCTCGTCGAGCAGCCCGGGCGCGAACGGCAGGCACACCACCGCGCCGATCGTGCACGCCAGCCACGTCACGTGCACGGCCTGCAGCCGCGCGACGAGCGGCTTCTGCAGGATCAGGCTGATCGAGTAGACCGCCGCGGCCAGCAGCACCAGCGCCACGCCGAGCACGTCGCGGCTCTCCGCGCCGTCGGTGGAGATGCTGATCAGCCCGACCCCGGCGAAGGCCAGCGCCAGCCCGAGCGCGAGGTACGTCGTGAACCGCTCGCCCAGGAACACCGCCGCCAGCGCGGCGATCAGCACCGGGGAGAGCTGGATGAGCATCGCGGCCGTGCCGGCGTCGACCCGGGTCTCGCCCTCGTTGAGCGCCACGTTGTAGACCCCGAACCACAGCACGCCGATAGCCACCAGCGACACCCACTCGCGCCGCGTCGGCCGCGGCACCCCGCGCGAGAGCGCCACCACGCCGAGCACCGCCGCCCCCACGAGCAGCCGCCCCAGCGACAGCGGCCCGGCCGAGAAGTCCTCACCGAGGTGACGGATCGCCACGAACGCCGAGGCCCAGAAGACCAGCGTCGTCGCCACGGCCACCAGCGGCAGCCAGGTCGGTACGCCGGCAGCCCGGCCGCCCGGGGCCGGGTCGGTCGCAGCGGGGCCGGTCGCTGGGGGTTCGGGGGCGGTCGTCGATGTCACGACCAAAGACTACGGACGCCCATGGCAGTTCGTCGCGCGGGTTTCGGACGCGGCGCCGGTGGTCGAGCAGCCCGAGCCCTCGGCGAGGGCGTCGTCGAGACCGCGTGAGCCGGTCGCCGATCGTCACCCACGTGAGCCGCTCGTGGCAGAGGTCCGCTCCCGGCGTACGCGGTCTCGACGACGGCTCGCTGGCGCTCGCCTGCTCGACCATCGGTGGGGGGAGGCCCGCTGGCGCTCGCCTGCTCGACCATCGGTGGGGGGAGGCTCGCTGGCGCTCGCCTGCTCGACCGACCTGCTCGTCAGAGGTCCAACTTGTAGCCCAGCCCCCGGACCGTGACGAGGTACTTCGGGTCCGACGGGTCCGGCTCGAGCTTGGCCCGCAGCCGCTTCACGTGCACGTCGAGGGTCTTGGTGTCCCCGACGTAGTCCGAGCCCCAGACCCGGTCGATCAGCTGCCCGCGCGTGAGCACCCGGCCGGGGTTGCGCAGGAACATCTCGAGCAGCTCGAACTCCTTGAGCGGCAGCTTGGTCTCGGTGCCGTCGACGGTCACGACGTGCCGCTCGACGTCCATCCGCACCGGCCCGGCCTCGAGCGTCGAGGTCGCGGCCTCGGGCTCGGTGCCGCGGCGCAGCACCGCGCGGATGCGAGCGACCAGCTCGCGGGGGGAGTAGGGCTTGGTCACGTAGTCGTCGGCGCCGAGCTCGAGCCCGACCACCTTGTCGACCTCGTCGTCCTTGGCGCTCACCATGATCACCGGGACGCTGGACGTGGCCCGGATCTGCCGGCACACCTCGGTGCCGGGGATGCCGGGCAGCATCAGGTCCAGCAGCACGATGTCCGCGCCGTTGCGGTCGAACTCCGCCAGCGCGGCGTTGCCGTCCGCGGCGATCGCCACCTCGAAGCCCTCCTTGCGCAGCATGTACGCGAGGGCGTCGCTGTAGGACTCCTCGTCCTCGACCACCAGTACCCGTGTCACGGGCTGTCCTCCTGTGTCTTCCTCTCGGCCCCGAAGTGCTGGGGCAGCGTGAGGGTGAAGGTGGAACCCTGACCCTCCGCCGACCAGACCCGGACCTCGCCGCCGTGGGTGGCGGCGACGTGCTTGACGATGGACAGGCCGAGCCCCGTGCCGCCGGTGGAGCGGTGGCGAGCGGGGTCGACCCGGTAGAAGCGCTCGAAGATGCGGTCGAGCTCGTCCGCGGGGATGCCGATGCCCTGGTCGACGACCGAGATGTCGACCGAGCCGTCGTCGACGCGGGTGGTCACCAGCACCGTGGAGTCCTCCTCGGAGTACGACACGGCGTTGCTCACGAGGTTGGAGACCGCGGCCGTGACCTGCTGCTCGTTGCCGAAGACCTGCAGGTCCGGGGTGCCGCCGACCAGCACCTGGATGCGCTTGTTCTCGGCGTCGGTGCGGCTGGTGTCCACCGCGTGCGCGATGACGTCGTCGAGGTGCACCGCGACGGGGGCGTCCAGCGGGTCGTCGGCCTGCAGGCGCGAGAGCTCGATGATCTGCTGCACCAGCGTGCCGAGCCGCTCGGACTCGATGAACATGCGGGAGGCGAAGCGGCGTACCGCCTCGGGGTCGTCGGCCGCGTCCTGCATGGCGTCCGAGAGCAGCCGGATCGCGCCCACCGGGGTCTTCAGCTCGTGGGAGACGTTGGCCACGAAGTCGCGGCGCACCTCCTCGACCCGCTTCTCGCGGGTGCGGTCCTCGACCAGCGCCAGCACCAGCCGCGAGCCCAGCGGCGCGACGCGGGCGGTGACGTAGCGCGAGGGCACGCCGGGCCGGGCCATGAGCAGCTCGGTCTCGCGGATCTGCCCGTCGCGGCGTACCTGCCGCACCACCTCGGCCAGCTCGGTCGAGACCAGCCGCGAGCCCCGCACCAGCCCCAGCGCGTACGCCGGGGCGGAGGCCTTGAGGACCTCCTCGTTGTCGTCGACGACGACCGCGCTGGACCGCAGCACCGACAGCACGGTGCCGACCCCCTCGGGGACGACCGGCTGGGCGCTGGCGGGGACCGCGTGCTGCTGGCGGTCGCTGATGTGCCAGGCCAGGACCGCGCCGCCGGCGACGACGGCGCCGATCACGGCCGCGAGGGCGGCCTGCAGCGTGGGGTCCACGGAGGGAAGAGTACGCACGGGCGACACCCTGCGTTCGCCGCTGGACACCGACGTAGGCAACGTTCACCCCGCGTTCACGGCGTCACCCCGTCCTGTCACCCGCTTCTCCTAGGGTGGTCGCATGCGTGACGTCTTCCACGAGCAGCTCGACGCGGTCTTCGGCGACCTGGCCACCATCTGCGGCCAGGTCGAGACCGCTGTCGTCCAGGCGACCAAGGCCCTCCTCGAGGCCGACGTGGAGGTGGCCGAGCGGGTCATCTCCGGCGACGAGGTGATCGACCGGGCCCGGGTCGAGGTGGAGGAGAAGTGCTTCGAGCTGCTCTCCCTGCAGCAGCCCGTGGCCACCGACCTGCGTGTCGTCGTGGCCGCCCTGCGGATGGTGACCGAGCTGGAGCGGATGGGCGACCTGTCGGTGCACGTCGCCAAGATCGCCCGGATGCGCGTGCCGGGCATCGCGGTGCCCGAGGAGATCCGCCCGACCGTGAGCCGGATGGCCGAGGTCGCCGGCGACATGGTCCACCGGGTCCGCCAGATCATCGTGGACCGCGACGTCTCCGCCGCCATCGAGCTCGGCCGCGACGACGAGATCATGGACCAGCTGCGCCGCGCCAGCTTCGCCCAGCTGCTCGGTGACGACTGGGCCCACGGGGTCGAGGCGGCCGTCGACATCGCCCTGCTCGGGCGCTACTACGAGCGGATCGCCGACCACGCGGTCTCCATCGCCAACCGGGTCGTCTTCGTCGTCACCGGCCAGGACCCGCGGGCGGCCGCGGAGGCCTGAGGCCGGCGCGTCCGGGTTTGTCGGCGCGCCGACGAACCCGGAAGTGCGACGACAAAGTTTCGTCGTGGAGGTTCCGGGTCTGTCGGGTAGCCGACAAACCCGGCGACGACACCGCGGGTTACTTGCCCTGGTTCGCGACGGCCGCGGCAGCAGCCGCGGCAGCCTCCGGGTCGAGGTAGCGCCCACCCTTGGTGACGGGGGCGAAGGAGTCGTCCAGCTCGTAGACCAGAGGCATGCCGGTGGGGATGTTGAGCCCGGCGATGTCCTCGTCGCTGATGCCGTCGAGGTGCTTGACGATCGCGCGCAGGCTGTTGCCGTGGGCGGCGACGAGCACCGTCTTGCCCGCGGCCAGGTCGGGGACGATGTCGGACTCCCAGTAGGGGACCATCCGCGCGATGACGTCCTTGAGGCACTCGGTGGCGGGGAGGTCGGCGCCGAGGTCGGCGTACCGGACGTCGTGGGCCTGGGAGAACTCGTCGTCGAGGTCGATCGGCGGCGGCGGGACGTCGAAGGAGCGTCGCCAGAGCATGAACTGCTCCTCGCCGTACTGCTCGAGCGTCTGCTTCTTGTCCTTGCCCTGCAGCGCGCCGTAGTGGCGCTCGTTGAGGCGCCAGGACCGCTTGACCGGGATCCAGTGGCGGTCGGCGGCGTCGAGCGCGAGCCCGGCGGTGGAGATCGCGCGGCGCAGCAGCGAGGTGTGCACGACGTCGGGGAGCACCCCGGCCTCGAGCAGCTGCTCGCCGCCACGGCGGGCCTCGCCCTGACCCTTCTCGGTGAGGGGCACGTCGACCCAGCCCGTGAAGAGGTTCTTGGCGTTCCAGTCGGACTCGCCGTGCCGCAGCAGGACCAGGGTGTGGCTCACGGCGATCAGCCCTCGTAGCCCTCGTAGCGACCGTCGTACAGCGGCTCGATCGCCTCGCAGTCGTACTCCTCGCCCTCGGCGCCCTCGCTGGTGTCGAAGCCGTCGAACTCGTCGCAGTCGGTGACGACAGCGACGTCCAGCTCGACGTCCTCGCCGGTGTCGAAGGACAGCTCGACGGTGACGAAGTCGCCCGCGCGGAAGTCGCCGGTGACGGGGATGCCGTTGCCCTGCTCGGAGAGGTTCTCGAAGCCGAGCGGCGGGATCGTGGCCGGCTCGACGTCCTCGAAGCTGATGGTGGTGTCGCCGACGGGGCGGATGCCCTCGAAGGTCACGCTCTCGCTGCCGGAGTTGTTCGACAGCCCGGCGATGAAGGTGCCGGCGCCGGGCGCCTTGGACACGATGACGGCGGAGAGCACGTCGACCGAGGCGTCGCGGGCGATCGAGCCGGCGGCCGGGGTGTAGACCCGGTCGGTGGCGTAGTCGAACCCGCAGGAGGAGAGGGTCGCGGCCAGCGCGAGGGCGAGGACCGGCGTGAGGCGGCGCATGTGCATGTGAGGAGTGCCTTCGAGTCGTACGACGGGGGCGCCGACAGCCTAGCGGGGCCGTGACCCGCCGCTGACAGGGCGTCCGTCACACCCCGGGGCCACCGGGGCCAGCGGGACGGGGCGGCTCAGGCCTCGAGGCCGACGAGCGTGCCGGCCACGAGGATGCCGGCGGTGACCAGCGCGAGGTAGGTCGTGGTGAGCGCCAGCAGCCGCGCGGCACCGAGCTTCATGCCCAGGCGCAGCGGCAGGTAGCGCCAGCCGTCCTCGTGGTCGGCCACCAGGCCCCACAGCGCGGTGAGGAAGTGGACGCCGATGCCCAGCAGGGCAGCGAGCACGACCATCGCCGGCTGCGGCGCGGAGCCGCCGTCGTGGTTGCCCCATCCCCCGTAGGAGAGGAAGGCGGGGTAGAGCGCGAAGGAGACCGCCCACGGCACCGGGCTGAGCACGCTCCGGCGCAGCACGAGGTTGCCCAGCGCGGCGATGACCAGCGAGGCGAGGTAGACCCCGCCGGCGACCAGGCCGTTGGACAGCGACAGCGGCACGACGAGCAGCACGCCGCAGGTGATCGCGAACCACACCTCGCCGGGCTCGAGCCGCCCGTCGGCGACCGGCTTGCCGGTGCGCTGGTGCTGCGCGTCGCGACGGCGGTCGACCACGTCGTTGTGCCAGCCGAGCAGGGTCTGCCCCACCAGCACGGTGAGCAGGACCAGCCCCAGGTCGCGCGTGGGGCGGTCGGCCAGCGCCGCGGCGACGGTCACCAGGACCGCGGTGACGACGGCCTGGCGAGGGTGGGCCGCACGCAGGAGCAGCACCGGTGTCGCGTCGAGCACCGGACGGCGTACGACGGCGGGCGGCGGGGGCACGGAGCTGCGGGTGCCCCCGGTCGACCCGGTGGCGGCCGCGGCGGAGCCTGCCCCTGTGCCGTCCGTCGGGGCGTCCGACGCGCTGCTGCCGCGGCGTCGCCGCAGCCAGCTGCCGGGGCTCGGACGCTCCGCGTCGGAGGCCGTCCCGCCCGACGTGGGCGCCTCGGGGTCGCGGCCCTCGCGGCCCTCCTGGGGGCTCTTCTCCTCGGTCAGGGTGCCTGCGCCGGCGCCCTCGGTCGCTCCGGGAGCGGTCGACGCCGAGGCGTCGGCGGTCTCGGAGCGACGTCGTCGCAGGTGTGGTCTGGCCATGCCCCGCAGTATGTCGCGATCGCGCTCGCCGGCCGGGGGTTTCCGCAGGACAGCAGGGAATCCGGGGCTCCGCCGACCGTCCGCGCCGTCCCGGCCGGGGGATGGCGGGAGGGCATGAGCATGCCGCCAGGGGCGGTCGCCAGCATGCGGACCGCGGTCCTGTCAAGCCCTCCCTAGCGCTCTGACCTGCACAAACGCAGGCCGACACGCCGAGGACCCGTGTTAAGATGGTCGCCTAGGAAGGGGAACTTCACATATGACTTTCACCGTCGGCGAAACGGTCGTCTACCCCAATCACGGGGCCGCCATCATCGAGGACATCGAGATGCGGAAGATCAAGGGGGAGGACCGGCAGTACCTCGTGCTGAGGATCGTCGCACAGCAGGACCTGGTGGTTCGCGTGCCGGCCTGCAACCTGGACCTCGTCGGGGTCCGCGACGTCGTCGACAAGGAGGGCCTCGACCGCGTGTTCGACGTCCTGCGTGCCGAGCACGTCGAGGAGCCGACCAACTGGTCGCGCCGCTACAAGGCCAACCTGGAGAAGCTGCACAGCGGCGACGTCATGAAGGTCTCCGAGGTCGTCCGCGACCTCTGGCGCCGCGAGCGTGACCGCGGCCTGTCGGCCGGCGAGAAGCGGATGCTGGCGAAGGCCCGCCAGATCCTCGTCTCCGAGCTGGCCCTGGCCGAGCACACCAACGAGGACAAGGCCGAGGCCATCCTCGACGAGGTGCTCGCCTCCTGAGCCCTCGAGGCTGAGGCAGCGCCTCCCACAGCAGCACGACGAAGCCCCCGGGACGGTCCCGGGGGCTTCGTCCGTTCCCGGGCACCGCAGGGGCTAGCGTGCAAGGTGTGGGTGAGTACTCCGACGAGCACGAGGCACTCGGCCTCCTGGTCGAGGCCGACCGTGGCTCGCTGCCGTTCGCGCTGCTGCACGGCGAGGCGCTCGTCGCGTGCGCGGCCTGGGCGCTGGGGGAGGCCGGCCTGACCCAGGTCGACCTCGGCACCCCCTGGGAGGCGCTGGTCGAGGCCGGCGAGCCGCTGGTCCTGCACGACCCTCTCTGCCCCATGACCCCGGCCGACTTCCTGGTCGCCTGCCTCGAGCGCTGCGAGGCCGAGCAGGCGGTCGTCGTCGGCACCCGACCGGTCACCGACACGCTCAAGGGCCTTGACCCGCAGGGGTACGTCGGGGAGGGGGTCGACCGCGACACCGTCCTGCAGGTGACCTCGCCGGTCGTGCTGCCCGCCACCGTCGTGGCAGCCCTCGACGGCCTGCCGTCCACCGACTTCGCGACCCTCGTCGGCGTGCTCGCCGAGCGGTTCCCCGTCGTGGCCGCCACCGCCCCGCCCGAGGGGCGCCGGGTCGCAGACGAGTCCGACGTGCGGCTGCTCGAGGCGTTCACGGCGCACTGAGGCCGGCGGCGGGTCCGCGGTCGGCCCGGCAAGGTCCGGCGGGCACCGGCTGGATCGTCCGGCGTACGGGCGAAGGTCCAGCCGTGCACCCAGAGGTTCGGCCGGCACCAGCCGGACCATCGCCCGGCGCGAGCCGCCCGGGCACCGCGGATCAGCCCCGGAGCAGTGCCTCGGCCAGGGCGAGGTCCTCGGGCCAGGTGACCTTGAGGTTCGCGGCCGTGGACCGGACCGCGCGGACCGGCAGTCCGGCGTACCGCTCGAAGGTCGCCGCGGTGTCGGTGCCCTCGAAGCCGTCGCGCCCGGCCGCCCGGTAGGCCTCGAGCAGCGGCGCGGCGCGGAAGGCCTGCGGGGTCTGCACGCCGACGAGCGGGCCCGGCGCGGGACGGAGCGTCTCGGTCACCAGCCCGGTCGCCGGGGCGGCCGGGAGCGCGCCACCGTGCTCGCGCGCGGCGGCCACGACCGTGTCGAAGAGGGCCGGGCTCGCGAGCGGTCGGGCGCCGTCGTGGACCGCCACCACCTCGGTGCGACCGGCCTCGACGTGGTGGGCGACGGCGCGCAGGGCGTTCCACTCCGACGCGTGCCGGCTGCGGCCGCCGTCGACCAGGGCCACCTCCACCTCCGCCGCGGGGCCCTCGACCGGCAGGTGCGGGGCCAACGCCTCGGCCACCTCGTCCCGCTCACCAGGAGCGGTGACCACCACGACGCGCTCGACGCCGCGGACGGCGAGGGCGTGGAGCACCGACCAGGCCAGGAGCGGGCGGTCGCGCAGGGGGAGCAGCACCTTGTTGCGGTCGGCCCCGACCCGGGTCCCCGAGCCGGCGCCGAGCACGACCACCGTGACGCCATCGGGGTGCGGTGCCTCCTCGGCGGTCTCGGTGCTCACGCGCGGCAGGCTACCGACCGGGGCATGGCCGGCACGGCCGGCATGGCCGGCTCGGTCACCCGGTCGACCTGGCAGTGGTCTCGACGCGCGGCCGTCGCCGGCGCTCTGCGCGGGAGGGGCCACCGCAGGATCGCGCAGGGAGGGCGAGCGGCGGAGTTTTCACGCCCGTTACACGGCGAAACCCGGGTGGTACGCCGGCGCTCCTAGGTTCGGTGGCCGAAGGAGGGAGCCATGACCGTTCGGGAGGAGTGGCACCCGGTCTGCCGCGTCGAGCAGCTGCAGGTCGAGCGGGGTGCCACAGCGCTGGTGCACGGCCAGGCGGTGGCGCTGTTCCGGCTCGAGGACGGCTCGGTCTACGCGCTCGGCAACCACGACCCGTTCGCCAAGGCCTCGATGCTCGCGCGGGGCATCGTCGGTCGCCGCGAGGACGTGCCGTTCGTGGCGCCGCCGAGCCACCGGCACGGCTTCGACCTGCGCACGGGCCGGTGCCTGGACGACGAGCACGTCTCGGTGCCGGCGTACGACGTCAAGGTGGTGGACGGGGTCGTGCTGGTCGGGCACCGCAAGGGCGCGGCCTGAGGAGGCGACGCGGGATGGTCGGCACGCCCAGGCAGGCCTGACGTGCGCCTGGCCACGCGTGCGGACTATCCCCGCCCGGAGGTGACGAGGGGGAGGCCCACGCCCGCGCGTGCCCGGTCCACGGCCGCGACCAGCTCGGCGGAGACCGCCTCGTCCCGCTCGAGGGGGAGGTAGTGGCCGGCTCCGGGCAGCACGAGCAGCCGGGCGCCGTCGATGGCCGAGGCGAGTCGGCGGGCGTGCGCGGGCGGGGTGAGCACGTCGGCGCTGCCGACCATGACGGTCGTCGGGACGCCGGCGTACGCCTTGAGCCCCTCGGTGCGCTCGTGGCCCATGAGGTCGCGGTAGAAGCCGGACATCGTGGCGGGCGCGCAGCTGACCAGCTGGTCGACGACCAGGCCGGCGTCGCGCAGCCGCAGCGGGGTGCCCATGAGGATCTGGTTGACCACCCAGCGCTCGATCGAGGGGGTGCGCCGGCGCTCGGAGCGGGTGAGCAGCCGGGCGCGGGTCGCCAGGACCCGCGGCAGCTGGCGGCGCAGCAGCGGCCCCATGTCGGGGAAGCCCAGGGTCACCGTGTCGAGATCGCCGGAGGACGTGGCGACGAGCACCAGCCCCGCGACCCGGTCGACGACGTCGGGGCGCACCTCCGGCAGCGCCATGATCGTCATGCCGCCGATCGAGTGCCCGGCCAGCACGAGCGGACCCTCGGCGGCGAAGGTGTCGACGACCTGGCCCAGGTCGCGGGCCAGTCGCACCACTGTGCAGTCGCGCTCGACGGCGACGTCGGAGCGGCCGTGGCCGCGGGCGTCCCAGGTGACCAGGCGCAGGTCGGGTCCGTACGTCGCCAGCAGGTGCCGCACCTGGTAGTGCCAGTCCTGCTCGTCGGCGGTCCAGCAGTGCGCGAGCAGCAGGGTGACCTCGGCGTCCTCGCGCCCGTAGACCGTCACGTGCAGCCGGGCACCGTCGTCGACGTGCAGGTCGTGCGTCCTCATCGGCCGCCCTCCTGGCCCAGCTCCTGCACCAGTGCGGTCGCGACCGCCGCGACCCCCTCGCCGCGTCCGGTCAGACCCAGCCCGTCGGTCGTCGTCGCCGAGACGCTGACCGGGGCGCCGACCGCGTCCGAGAGCGCGGCCTCGGCCTCGGCCCGGCGCGGCCCCAGGCGTGGGCGGTTGCCGATCACCTGCACCGCGACGTTGCCGATCTCGAAGCCCGCGGCCCGCACCCGGCGTGCGGTCTCCGCCAGCAGGGCGGTGCCCGCGGCGCCTGCCCACTCCGGCTCGCTCGTGCCGAAGTTGGACCCCAGGTCCCCGAGGCCGGCGGCCGAGAGCAGCGCGTCGCACGCGGCGTGCGCGGCGACGTCGGCGTCGGAGTGGCCCTCGAGGCCGTGGTCCTCGTCGGGCCAGGAGAGGCCGGCGAGGTGGAGGGGTACGCCGGGGGCGAGCCTGTGCACGTCGGTGCCGGTGCCCACGCGGGGGAGAGGGGTCGTCACCCTCGGAGGCTAGCGGCCGCGGAGCCCGGTGCGAGGTTGTCCCGGGCTTTTCTGGGACTCGTGTCGCAGGTACTTGCTGCGGCGGGTCCCGCGGCTTGCTCCGCTCGCACCTGGACCAGCGGCGGGGCCCGGCTCGGAGGGCCGTTCGGGCGGCTGGGACATGATGGGTCCGTGCCCGAGCGTCCCTCCCTCGACCGCCGCGCCCTCGCGTGGCCGGTGGCCGGTCTCCTGGCGGGGGCGGCCGGTGTGGTCGCGAGCTACGCCGCCGCGATGGTGCTGACCATCCGCGAGGCACCGTTCGTCGCGATCGCCGAGCTGGTGGTGCGCACGACGCCGGGGCCGGTGGTGCAGTTCGCGCTGAAGTTCTTCGGCGCCTACAACAAGTCCCTGCTGCTCGGCGTCATGACCGTGCTCTCGATCGCGCTCTTCTTCTTCGTGGGCCGCTGGGCCCGACGGCGCTGGTGGGTGCCGGTGGTGGTCTACTCGCTGCTCGCGGTCCTGGCGGCGGTCGCGGTCGTCTCCTCGGCCGGCTGGGCCACCGTCGACCTGCTCCCCGTGGCGATCGGCTACGTCACCTGGCTCGTCGCGCTCTCGCTGCTGACCGAGCCGCTGCGTCGCGTCGACGCCGGGGCGGCCCCGGCCGGGGCCGGTGCCGGGCGGCCGCTGCCGGGGGCCGGGTCGGGGCCGGCGTACGCGAAGGGGCGTCGGGAGTTCCTCATCAGGCTCGCCGCGATCGGCGGGGTCGTGGCCGTAGTGGGGGTCAGCGGTCGGCTGGTCGGCAGCGGGCGCCGCAAGGTCGAGGAGACGCGGCGGCTGCTGCGTCTCGACGTCCGGGCCCCGCGCGTGCCCGCCGGGTCGCGGCTCGAGGTCGAGGGGATCTCGCCGTGGCAGACCCCCAACGAGGAGTTCTACCGGATCGACACCGCGATCGTGACGCCGGCGATCGCGCCCGAGGACTGGTCGCTGCGCATCCACGGGATGGTCGAGCGCGAGGTCGTCGTGACCTACCAGGACCTGCTCGACCAGGAGCTCAGCGACGCCTGGGTCACGCTGTGCTGCGTCAGCAACCCCATCGGCGGGCCGCTGGTGGGCAACGCCTGGTGGAGCGGGGTGCGCATCGACGGCCTGCTCGAGCAGGCCGGGGTGCTGCCCGGCGCCGACGCGGTGCTGCAGACCTCCGAGGACGGGTGGAACTGCGCCACCCCGCTCGCGGCCCTCACCGACGGGCGTGACGCGCTGCTGGCCGTTGCGATGAACGGCGAGCCGCTGCCGATCGACCACGGGTTCCCCGTGCGGATGGTCGTGCCCGGGCTCTACGGCTACGTCTCGGCGACCAAGTGGGTCGTGGACATGGAGGTGACGCGGTTCGCCGACGTCGACGCCTACTGGACGCAGCGCGGCTGGGGCGAGCTCGGCCCGATCAAGACCGCCTCCCGCATCGACGTGCCGCGCTCCGGGTCGAGCGTGGCCAGCGGCACCGTGGCCGTCGGCGGCGTCGCCTGGCACCAGCACACCGGCATCTCGGCTGTCGAGGTCTCGCTCGACGGCGGCCCCTGGCAGCCGATGGAGCTGGGCCGGGTCCCCAGCGACGACACGTGGGTGCAGTGGGGCGGCTCGATCGAGGTCGGCGCCGGCGACCACCTGCTGCGCGTGCGCGCCACCGACGGGGACGGCATCGTGCAGACCCCCGTCGAGCGGGACGTGCTGCCCGACGGGGCGACCGGCCACCACGTGGTCGACTTCAGCGCCCAGGACGCCTGATGGAGGACTTCGCGGGCCGCCCCGGGGCAGCCCTGGTCGTGGGCGGCAACGGGGGCATCGGGACACGGGTCGCGGCCCTGCTGGCCGCCCGCGGGTCCCGGGTCGTCGTCACCCACCGTCGTACGCCGGCCGACGGGGTGGCCTCGTACCCGCTCGACCTGGGGGCCGGTGACGCGGCCGCGCAGGCCGACGCGGTCGTCGCGGCGGTGCTGGCCGAGCACGGGGCCCTGCACACGCTCGTGCACGCCGCCGGCCCGCACGTGCCGATGGTCCACCTCGGGCGGGTCTCCGCGGCCGACATGGCCACCCAGCTGCACGACGACGCGGGCGGCTTCTTCACCGTGGTGCGCGCCGCGCTCACGGCCCTGCGCGAGTCGCGCGGCTGCGTCGTCGCCGTCACCACCGCCGCCACCTCCCGCTTCCCCAAGCGCGACGGGCTCTCCTCGGCGCCCAAGGCCGCCGTCGAGGCGATGGTGCGGGCGCTGGCGGTCGAGGAGGGGAGGTACGGCGTCCGGGTCAACGCCGTCGGTCCCGGCATGCTCACCGACGGGATGGCCGCCCGGCTCATCGGCTCCGGCGAGCTCTCCGACGAGGCCCTCGAGATCACCCGCCGCAACATCCCGCTCGGGCGCTTCGGCAGCGCCGACGACGTGGCCGAGGCGGTCTGCTTCCTCGCCTCCGACCGGGCCGGGTTCGTGTCGGGCCAGAAGCTGGACGTCGACGGGGGCTACGGCTGCTGAGGGTCGGTCGTCGGTGGGTCGGTCGTCGGTGGGTCGGTCAGGTGTGCGCGACCGCGGTCGGGTGGGGCCGCGCGGTGCCGCGGCCTCCTGAGGGCCTGCGGAGGCACGGCCTCCCGCAGACGCCCCCTTCGTCGCTACCAGGCTCCTCGCTCGTCCCTCACGAGGAGCCCGCCAGACCCAACCACGCTCCTCCGGGGGCGTCTGCGTCCGGCCGCGCCTCCGCAGGCCGGGTGGGCCGGCCGCGGCCCCGCGCACCGGGCCATCCGACCGCGGCCGCGCACCCCCGCCTCCGTGGCTGGTGGTCGGGGGCTGGACGCGGGGCGCGCTGGGCGGGCTCGGGTCAGGGGCGCAGGACGTAGGCGGTGCCGGTGGAGGCGTCCAGCCATGCCCGCTCGAGCTGGGCGCGGTCGTAGGTGCGGCGTACGCCGGCGGGGGAGTCGGCGGCGGGGTCGTTGACCACGACGTCGCCGTCGGCGGTGAAGCCGACCACGACCAGCAGGTGGCCGTCGGAGGAGGTGAGCGGGCCGCCGCTGAGCTCACCGGCGTCGAAGGCGATCGAGACGATGACCGGGAGGCCGTCGGCGACCAGGCGCTCGACGGCGCGCAGGTCGGGGAGGCGGGAGACCTCGGCCCGGCCGACCAGGCGGGCGGCGTAGGCGACGTTGAACGACCAGTTGCCGGCGCCGTCGTACCCGTGGTCGAAGGTCATCCGGGCGGCGTGGTCCACCCAGGGCGCGCCGTGGCCGTCGGGGACCCAGGCGTAGTCGCGGGCCGGGGGCAGGGCGTCGTGGAAGGCCAGCACCATCGACAGCGACGTCGGGGAGCACCAGGCCTCGCCGCCCCCGCCCCACTGCGGGTAGTGGCCGGTGTGGACCATCTGGCTGTAGCGCGGCACGTCGAGCACCGCGCCGCCGGCCTGCGCGACGACGCCCGGCTTCGAGGTCGGCGGGCGGGTGTCGGGGCGGCGCGAGGTGGTGGCCGAGAGGTGGCCGAGGCTGGGGGCCTTGGTGGTGGCGCCGGTACGACGCATGAGGCTGACCCGCACGCGCCAGCGGTCCAGGCCGGCCGCGGAGGCGGTGCGCCAGGTGTCGGTCGCGACGCGGGCGAGGTCGTCGTCCTGGCCGGGGACGCTCGTGCGGCGCAGGTGCTTGTCGCCGTAGGCCCAGCGCCCGAGGCTGTCCCACGAGCTGCGGCGCCCGGACGCGTCCTGTCCGCGCACCTCGACCTCGACCCACGAGTCGCCCGGGGTCTTGGCCTCCCAGCTCGCGACGAGCTCGGTGAAGCCGAACCCGGGGCGGGCCCAGCGCGAGACCCAGCGCCCCACGTCGTACGTCGTGCCGCCGAGCGTGCGGGTGCCGACCGGGTCGGTCAGGAAGAGCCGATCGCGGCGGAGCTCGGTGCCGGCGACGCGGCCCGAGGCCAGCTCCTCGCCGGACCAGCCGCGCAGGTCGGTCTGGATCTTGGCGGCCGCGCGCTCCGCGGTCGCGATGCCGGTGCCGCTCGCGTCGGCGGCGCTCGCCGTCGGCTTCACGGGGGCCAGCGGGGCGAGGACCAGGGCCAGCGCGAGGGCGGGGAGAGGGTGGCGCACCCGATCGAGGGTACGTCACTCCTGTCACATGCGTCACAGGATGCTCGACGTGCTCGAACGAGCGCCGAGTGAGCGTCGAACGAGCGCCGAGTCACGCTCGAACCAGCACTGGCTGAGCGGGGAATCGGGGGCGGGGGTCCCGCGCTCCTAGACTGAGGCGGGTGAGCATCAGGCTGTACGACACCGCGACCCGCGAGGTCCGTGACTTCGCGCCCCTCGTCGAGGGACGGGTCGGTGTCTACGTCTGCGGGCTCACGGTGCAGTCGGAGCCGCACGTGGGGCACGTGCGCAGCGCGGTGAACTTCGACGTCCTGCGCCGGTGGCTGACCCACCGCGGGTTCGCGGTCGACTTCATCCGCAACGTCACCGACATCGACGACAAGATCCTCACCAAGGCCGAGGTGCAGGGCCGCCCCTGGTACAACCTCGCCTACGACATGAAGCGCGAGCTCGACCGGGCCTACGCCGCGCTCAACGTGCTGCCGCCGACCTACGAGCCAGCCGCCACCGGCCACGTCCCGGAGATGGTCGCGCTGATCGAGCAGCTCATCGCCAAGGGGCACGCGTACGCCGCCGAGGACGGCACCGGCGACGTGTTCTTCGACGTGCGCAGCTGGCCGGGGTACGGCGCGCTGACCCACCAGCGGATCGAGGACATGGAGGCCGCCGAGGACGCCGACCCGCGCGGCAAGCGCGACCCGCGCGACTTCGCGCTCTGGAAGGGCCGCAAGTCCACCGAGCCCGAGACCGCCTCGTGGCCCAGCCCGTGGGGTCCCGGCCGGCCCGGATGGCACATCGAGTGCTCGGCGATGGCGGGCAAGTACCTCGGGCAGGCCTTCGACATCCACGGCGGCGGCGTCGACCTGCGCTTCCCCCACCACGAGAACGAGCTGGCCCAGTCGCGTGCGGCGGGGCACGGCTTCGCGGCGTACTGGATGCACAACGCCTGGATCACCACCGCCGGCGAGAAGATGTCCAAGAGCCTGGGCAACAGCCTGCTCATCCCCTCGGTGCTCGAGCGGTTCCGCGGTATCGAGCTGCGCTACTACATGGTCGCAGCGCACTACCGCTCCACCGTCGAGTTCTCCTTCGAGGCCCTCGGCGAGGCGGCGGTCGCCTTCCGCCGCATCGAGGCCTTCGTCGAGCGTGCCGCCGACGCGGTGGGCGGGCTCCCCGAGCCCGGGATCGCCTGCGCGGACTTCGTGCAGGCCATGGACGACGACCTCGGTACGCCGGCCGCGGTCGCCGCGATCCACGAGGTCGTCCGCGAGGGCAACAAGCTGCTCGCGGGCGGGGACGGCCCAGCCCTGCGCGGCAACCTGGCCTCGGTCCTGGCCATGCTCGACGTCCTCGGCCTCCACCCGGCCGACCCGGCGTGGGGCGAGGAGAAGGGCGATGACCGGATGGCGGCCGTCGTCGAGGCCCTCGTCTCCGGGCTGCTCCAGCAGCGCGCCGAGGCGCGCGCGGAGAAGGACTTCGCGACCGCCGACGCGATCCGCGACCGGCTCAAGGAGGCCGGCGTGGAGATCACCGACACCCCCGACGGACAGAAGTGGAGCCTCGCCTGATGGCCGGGGTTTCGAGACGGTTGCAGAGCAACCTCCTCAACCACCGGATAGGACACTGACGTGGCAGGCAACTCCCAGCGCAAGGGCGCGATCAAGAAGAGCGGCAAGGGCAACCCGACCGCCGGCTCCGGTGGCCGGGTGCGCCGCGGCCTGGAGGGCAAGGGTCCGACGCCCAAGGCGAAGGACCGGCCCTACCACCAGGCCCACAAGGCCGCCAAGCGCGCCGAGAAGCAGGCGCAGGCCTCGCGCCCGCGTCGCCGCACCAGCAGCGACGCCGAGTGGATCGCGGGGCGCAACCCGGTCGTCGACGCCCTGCGGGAGGGCGTGCCGGTCAACGCGCTCTACGTGGCCGAGGGCGCCGAGCGGGACGGCCGGCTGCGCGAGGCCTTCATGCTCGCCTCCGACCGCGGCATCAGCCTGCTCGAGGTGAGCAAGCAGGAGCTCGACCGGCACACCGGCGGCGCGGTGCACCAGGGCCTCGCGGCGCGCATCCCGGCCTACGAGTACGCCCACCCCGACGACCTGCTCGACCGGGCCGCGGAGATGGGCGAGAAGCCGCTCATCGTGGTGCTGGACTCCGTCACCGACCCCCGCAACCTCGGCGCGGCCGTGCGCAGCGCCGCCGCCTTCGGGGCCCACGGCGTCGTCGTCCCCGAGCGGCGCGCCGCCGGCATGACGGCCTCGGCGTGGAAGACCAGCGCCGGTGCCGCCGCCCGCATCCCGGTGGCCCAGACCGTCAACCTGACCCGCCAGCTGAAGGCCTACCAGGACGCCGGCTGCATGGTCGTCGGCCTCGCCGCCGACGGCGAGGTCGAGCTGCCGGCGATGGACCTGGCCGACGGGCCGCTGGTGCTGGTCGTGGGCTCCGAGGGCGACGGGCTCTCGCGCCTGGTCGCCGAGACCTGCGACCTGCTCGTCTCGATCCCCATGGCCAACTCCGTGGAGTCGCTCAACGCCGGGGTCGCCTGCGGCGTCGCGTTGTACGCCGTCGCGAGGGCCCGGGACTGATCCCGTGCCGTCGCAGGGCGTGACCGACGGGCCCGCGGGCCCGCGGCGCGTCCTGCGCCTGCCACGACGCACCGGCGCCGGCCTCCACGTCCTGGCCCTGGCTGGGGCCTGGCTGGGCCTCTCGGTCCTGGCCGGGCTGACCCTCTTCCTCGGCTCCTCGCGCGAGGTCACCCTCGCCAGCCACGACGCCGTGCTCCAGCCGACGCTCTCGCGCCAGGTCGTGGTGCGCACGGGACCGGTCCTGCCCGACCTGCGCATCGACTCCGGGGCTCCTCTCGGTGTCGACGTGCGACTCGGCAAGACCGACGCCTCCAGCACCGAGGAGCTCGTGGACCGGTACGCCGTGATCGCCTCCAGCCCCGAGGGTGCCCGGGCCCGCGTGCGCGAGGCCGTGGTCGACATGGCGTGGCAGGCCGCGCTGCGCGGGGCGGCCGTGGGCGCCGTACCCGTGCTGTTCTGGGTGCTGGTCGGCCCGGCGCGCCGACGCGAGCTGCTGCGCTCGGTGCCGAGCCGGCGCGGGGCCGTCGCCGTCGCGGCCGTCACTGCGGTGGGGCTGGCCTGGTGGCAGCCGTGGACGCCGGCCGACGAGCGGGTCGAGGACGCGCGGCCGTGGATCCCGCTGGCGGAGTTCCTGGGTCCGCAGGTGCCGCTGCCGGAGGAGCTGGACGGGGTGGAGGTGCGCGGCGACGTCACCACCAGCCAGACCCGACGGCTGATCGAGAGCGCGGTCGACACCTACGAGAAGTCGCGCGGGTTCTACGCCCAGGCCGCCGAGGACGCGCTCGAGCTGGACCTGCGCGAGCCGGCCGAGGACGAGACCGTCGCCATCCTCGTCTCCGACCGCCACGACAACATCGGGATGGACCCCGTCGCGCGCGCGGTGGGCGACCGGGCCGGCGCGACGGTCGTGCTCAACGCCGGCGACGACACCTCGACCGGAGCGACCTGGGAGGCCTTCTCGCTGGACTCGGTCAGCGCCGCCTTCGACGGCTACGACCGCTTCGGCGTGGCGGGCAACCACGACAGCGGCGACTTCGTGGCCGACTACCTCGTCGACCACGGGTGGACGATGCTCGACGGCGAGGTCGTCGAGGGCCCCGGCGGCAGCACCCTGCTGGGCGTCGCCGACCCGCGGTCCTCCGGCCTCGGCAGCTGGCGCGACGAGACCGGGCTCTCCTTCGAGGAGGTCGGCAGCCGGCTGGCCGACGTGGCCTGCGACACGGCCGCCGAGGACGGGCCGATCGGCACCCTGCTCGTCCACGACGTCAACCTGGCCTCCGAGGCCCTCGCGCGCGGCTGCGCCGACCTGGCGGTGGGGGGGCACCTGCACGTCGAGGTGGGCCCCGACCCGGTGGTCGGTCCCGAGGGGCAGGTGGGCTACCGCTACACCAACGGCACGACGGGTGGGGCGGCGTACGCCATCGCCCTCGGCTCCAAGCCGCGCCGCGAGGCCCAGATGACCCTGGTGACCTACCGCGAGGGTCGGCCGGTCGGTCTGCAGGGCGTCTTCCTGCAGACCAACGGTCGCTGGGAGGTCGGGGAGTACACCGTCCTGGTCCGGCCCGACACCGTCACCGGCGCCGAGGAGGACGGCGGGCCCGGCGAGGAGCAGCAGGGCTCGGTCCTCGTGCCCTCGCCCTCGGGGACCCCGGACCCGGGGCCGGCGAGCGGTCCGGGCACCGGCCCGCGCGAGCAGGGCCCGGACGCCGACGACGCCACCGGCCGCCCCCGGGAGCAGGATCGCCGCGACGGCAGGTAGAACACGTTCTCGTGATCCGCGTCACTTCCGGGGGTGGGGTTCGTTGAGCCCCTCGACGCAACAGGCGACCACGAGGAGGTCCGGTGTCCCGCTCCCGCACCAGGGTGGCGACGGTGTCCGTCGCGCTCGTGATGGTCCTCAGCGCCTGCGGCTCCCAGCTCGCGCCCGCAGACGTGGTCGCGGCGGGGGGCACGGCCCCGGGCGGGGTCGTGGTCGGCGCCGACGGCCAGCCGGTCTCCGCCGACCGTGGGACCACCGGAGGCACCACCGGCTCCGACGGCGGCACCACGGGCGGCACCGGGACGGGAGCCACCGGGGGCGGCGGCACGACCGGTGGCGGCACCACGGGCGGCACGACCGGCGGCGGCGCCGGCCCGGGCGAGGGGCCGCCGATCAAGACCGGGTCGTGCGAGGGCTTCCAGAACGGCCCCGGCATCACCGACGACACCATCACCATCGGCAACTCCTCCGACATCTCCGGCCCGGTGCCGGGGCTCTTCGAGTCCGCCCAGGACGCCACGAAGGCCTTCGTCGCCTACTTCAACCGGGTCAACCCCGACGGCATCTGCGGACGCACCCTGGTCCTGAAGAACTACGACTCCCGCACCGACGCCAGCGCCGACCAGCGCAACCACGTCGACGCCTGCGAGAACGTCTTCGCCATGGTCGGCTCCATGTCGGCCTTCGACTCCGGCGGCGCGGCCACGACCGAGGCCTGCGGCCTGCCCGACATCCGTTCTGCCGGCGTGACCGGCGACCGCCAGGAGTGCTCCACCTGCTTCGGTGCCCAGTCCACGATCGCCGGCGAGGTCAACAACGCGGTCGCCGACTACGTGCTGGAGAACTTCCGCGACGCCTCACAGAACGCCGCGAGCCTCTACATCAACGCCGGTGCCGCTGCCGAGAACGGCCAGTTGCAGCCGCGCGCGATGACCCAGCGAGGGATGCGGTTCACCGTCGTCCGGGGCATCGAGACCTCGGAGTTCAACTACGCGCCGTTCGTGCAGGAGCTCAAGGACGAGGGCGTGGGGTACGTCCAGATGACCGCCGCGGTCCCGCAGTTCGTGCGCCTGGCCCAGGCGATGACCCAGCAGGGCTACGAGCCCGACGTCTTCATGATCGACCCCACGGCCTACGAGCCGGCGCTGATCGAGCAGGGCGGCGAGGACGTGGAGGGCATCACGATCTACACGAACTTCGTGCCCTTCGAGGAGGCCGACCGCAGCCCCGAGACCAAGCTCTACCTCGACTGGCTGCAGACGACCAAGCCCGGGGCGACGCCGGACTTCTTCGGGGTCTTCTCGTGGTCCGCGGCGCGGCTCTTCGTCGAGCTCGCGGCGGGCCTGGGCGGCAAGCTCTCGCGCGAGACCCTGCTCGAGGCCATCCGTGGCACCGACGACTGGACCGCCAACGGCCTGCACGCGCCGCAGAACGTCGGGCCCAAGCGCACCGGCGAGTGCTTCCGCTTCCTGCAGGTCAGGGGCGGGAAGTTCGTGCCGCTCGGCAGTCGCGACTACACCTGCAACGGCACCACCGTCGTGCGCTGAGCCCAGATCGGGAGGCTGAGCCGTCGGGACACGGGGCCGTCCGGGGCGTCAGCGGCCGGGCAGGTGCGAGGCCGCCGTGCGCACGAGCTCCCGCAGCGGTACGCCGGAGCGCGGGTGGATCCAGTGCCGGGCCGCCCAGCCCCACAACCCGAGCGAGACCGCGGCGGCGACCGAGGCGGCCTCGTCGGGGCGTTCCAGCCCGCGTCGGCGGGCCAGTCCGAGGCCGACCGCCGCCTCCCACGCGGTGAGCGCCTCCGCCGAGCGACCGCGCAGGGCGGGTGAGGTGGCGGCCGCGACCGCGCGCAGCCGGACCCGGTCCCGCTCGGGCTCGAGCTCGATCGCCATCCTCTCCAGCACCCACACGGCGGCGGCCAGGTCGTCGAGCCCGTCGGGTGCGAGGAGCAGCAGCGCCAGGATCCGCTCGCGCCGTGCGGCCCAGCCCATGTCCAGCACCTCGTCCTTGGTGGCGAAGTAGCGGAAGAAGGTGCGGGGCGAGACCTCCGCCCGCTCGGCGATCGCCTCGACCGTGGTCGCGTCGAAGCCGTCACGGGCAAAGAGGGTCAGCGCGGCGTCCTCGAGGGCGCGGCGGGTGCTGCGCTTGTGCTGCTCGCGGCGCCCGAGCGCGAGCGGGTCGTCCGCGCCCGGGACGGGGTCCTCGGCGGGGTCCTCGGCGGGGTCGCCGCCGGTCTGCTGGCTCGGCACCTCAGTCGCCGGCGACGGCCGCGCGCACGCGGTCCTCGGTGTCCGGGACGCTGAAGGTGGCACCGGCGCCACTGCGCAGGACGACCTTCTCCAGCCGGCCGGTGAAGGCGAAGGGCGGGCGGTAGTCCCCGCACAGCGGGAGCCCGCGGTCGCGGCCGACGGTCAGTCCCACGGCGGCCGAGGACAGCTGCGGCAGGAAGAACGTCCCGCGCACCTCGCCGGAGGCCACCACGCGGTCGTCGACGGACAGCTCGAGGCGCTGCGGCCCGTCCGCGCCGGCCGGACGCAGGTCGAGCCCGACGACGTGGGCACCGGCGGGAACGGGCTCAGAGGCCTGCACCCGGTCGGTGGCGTCGAGCAGCGCGAAGCAGGCCGTCGGACGACCGTCGAGGAGGTAGACGCCCCAGCCGCCCTGGTGGTCGCCGATGGCGGCCAGGATGCCCGAGGCGTGCTCGTCGGGGACCTCCACGTGGGCGCGCAGGGAGAAGCCGCCGCCGGTGGCGGGCAGCATCGGCTCCACCACGGGGGCGCCGCCGGGACGGTAGGTCGCCTCCTGCGGGGGTGGGAACTCGCCGGGGTGCAGGTGGAACATCGACCCGGGGAACTCGAAGAGCGGCAGCACCTGGTTGCGGCCGGCCTCGGCCCACCACAGGCCCTCCATCCGGCGTACGAGGTCGGGGTGGGCGTCGGCGAGGTCGGTGCTCTCGGAGAAGTCCGAGCGCAGGTCGTAGAGGGACCAGCGGTCGGTGGCGTGGTCGAAGCTGCCGGTCACGTGGTCGCGCTCGCCGAACTGGTTCGCGACGTGGTCGGTCACGGCCTTCCAGCCGTCGAGGTAGAGGCTACGCGAGCCCATCATCTCGAAGTACTGCATCGGCCGGTGCTCGGCGGCCCCGGCGTCGGTCAGGCTGGCCAGGAAGGACGCACCGTCCACCGGCTGCTGGGTCACGCCGTCGACGGCCTCGGGCAGGTCGACGCCGGCGGCCTCCAGCAGGGTGGGGAAGAGGTCCACGGCGTGGGTGAACTGACCCCGCACGGCGCCGGGGTCGGGGACCCGGCTGGGCCAGCGCAGCACGAACGGTGCGCGCACCCCGCCGAGCCAGGAGTAGCGCTTCCACAGCCGCAGCGGGGTGTTGCCGGCCCACGCCCAGCCCCAGGGGTAGTGGTTGGAGGCGTTGGGCCCGCCGAGGTCCTCGATCCGGTCCATCGCGGTCGCGGCGTCGGGCTGCAGGCCGAGCCAGCCGGCGGCCTCGTTGGGCGTGCCGCTGGGTCCGCCCTCGGCGCTGGCGCCGTTGTCGGACATCACCATCACGATCGTGTCGTCGGCGATCCCGATCTCCTCGAGGAAGTCGAAGAGGCGTCCGAGGTGGTGGTCGGTGTGGGTGAGGAAGCCGGCGAAGACCTCCATGTAGCGGGCGTAGAGCCGCTGCTCGTCGGCGGTGAGGGAGGACCACTCCGGGACCCAGGACGGGCGGTCGGTCAGCACGGTGTCGGCGGGGATCACGCCGGCGGCGACCTGGCGGGCGAAGACCTCCTCGCGGTAGGCCTCCCAGCCGTGGTCGAAGGCGCCGCGGTAGGGCTCGACCCACTCCGGGTCGACCTGGTGGGGGGCGTGCGCGGCGCCGGTGGCGAGGTAGCAGAAGAACGGCTTGCGGGTCGTGGCCTGCTGCTGGTCCTGGATCATCCGGATCGTCTCGTCGACCAGGTCCTCGGTGAGGTGGTAGCCCTCCTCGGGCGTGGCCGGCGGCTCGACGTGGTGGTTGTCGCGCACCAGCTCCGGTGCCCACTGGCTGGTCTCGGCGCCGAGGAAGCCGTAGTACTTCTCGAAGCCCTGGCCCAGCGGCCAGCGGTCGAAGGGGCCGGCCGCGGAGGTCTCGGTGCGCGGCGTGAGGTGCCACTTGCCGACGGCCATCGTGTTGTAGCCGCTGTCGCGCAGCAGCCGTGCCATCGTGGCCGCGCTGCGCGGGATCCGGCCGGTGTAGCCGGGGAAGCCCATCGCGGCCTCCTCGGTGACGCCCATCCCGACGGCGTGGTGGTTGCGACCGGTCAGGAACGCCGCTCGGGTCGAGGAGCACACGGCCGTCACGTGGAAGCGCTGGTAGCGCAGGCCCTGCTCGGCCACCTCGTCGATGCGCGGCGTCGCGATCCCGGAGCCGAAGCAGCCGAGCTGGGCGAAGCCGACGTCGTCGAGCACGACCATGACCACGTTCGGGGCGTCGGCGCCCGGGCGCGGGTAGGGGACCGGGCGCGACTGCGAGGCCAGGGCCTGGTCGACGACGTGCTGCGGGGGCGGGATCGCGGGCATGCGGGGAGCGTAGGCGGCCAGCGAGCCGAGTGGCAGCCGGATGCCACTTCCGGCTCGGCACTCGCATGAAAAACTAGAACGTGTTCCACTTGGTGAGACGGTCCTGGCTGTGGGCTGCGCCACCCCTTTGCCTGTGTGGGAGGCGTCACCTTTCACCCGGGTGGTCGTTTATTCCCACGAATGTGAACCTTGTTCATCACCCCAGGAGGTCTGGTGTCCGTGACCCACCCGGTCCGCACCCGCACGCACGTCCGTCGCGCGGCTCTCTCGGTCGCCTCTGCGAGCATGGCGCTCCTCCTGGCGGCCTGTGGTTCGCAGCTGGACCCCAGCCAGGTGGCCGGCGCCGGGGGCACCCTCGGTGCAGGGGGGGTCGTGGTCGGCCCCGACGGCCAGGTCGTGGCCGCCGACGGCTCCGTGCCCGGCGCGGTGGGCGGTGACGCGAGCGGTGCCGGCGGGACCGGCGGCACGACGGGCTCCGGGGGTACGACGGGCAGCGGCGGCACCGGGGGCTCGACCGGCGGCACGGCCGGCGGCCCCGGCGCGGACGCGCCGATCCCGACGGGCAGCTGCGAGGGGTTCAAGAACACCACCGGCATCACGGACAGCACGATCACCATCGGCAACGCCTCCGACATCTCCGGCCCGGTCCCGGGACTCTTCGAATCGGCCCAGGACGCGGTCAAGGCCTTCGTCGCCTACTACAACCGCAGCAACCCCGACGGCATCTGCGGCCGCTCGATCGAGCTGAAGAACTACGACTCCCGCACCGACGCGAGCGCCGACCAGCGCAACTACGTCGACGGGTGCGACAACGTCTTCGCGATGGTCGGCTCGATGTCGGCCTTCGACTCCGGTGGCGCCTCCACCGCCGAGGGCTGCGGGCTGCCGGACATCCGCTCCACCGCGGTGACCGGGGCGCGCTCGGAGTGCAGCACCTGCTTCGGCGCCCAGTCGACGGTCGCCAGCCAGTTCCAGAACGCCGTCCCCGACTTCTTGAAGAAGAACTTCCCCCAGGCCGCGCAGAACGCCGCGATGGTCTACCTCAGCGCCGGCGCAGCGGCTGAGAACGGGCAGCTCCAGCCGAAGGCCATGACCGAGCGCGGGATGAAGTTCGTCTACCAGCAGAGCGTGGACACCACGGAGTTCAACTACGCGCCGTACGTCCAGGAGCTGAAGAACGAGGGCGCGCGGCACGTGCAGTTCCTCGGCGGCATCCCGCAGTACGTCCGGATGGCGCAGGCCATGGAGCAGCAGGGCTACGACCCCGACGTCTTCGTGGTCGACCCGACCGCCTACCACCCCGACTACGTCGAGGGCGCCGGCAGTGCGGCCGAGGGCACGGTGGCCTTCATCAACTTCGTGCCCTTCGAGGAGGCATCCACCAACTCCGAGATGCAGCTCTACACGAGCTGGCTGCAGCAGACCAAGCCCGGTGCGACGCCCGACTTCTTCGGCCTCTTCGCCTGGTCGGCGGCCCGGCTGTTCGTCGAGCAGGCCTCCAAGCTCGGCGGCAAGCTCTCCCGCCCCGCGCTGGTCGAGGCGCTGCGCAGCGTGGACAAGTGGACCGCCAACGGCATGCACGCCCCGCAGAGCGTCGGCCCCAAGCGCACCGGTGACTGCTGGCGCTTCGTCCAGGTCAAGAGCGGCAAGTGGGTGCCGATCGGTGGGACCAAGTACACCTGCACAGGCGTCACGGAGGTCTCCTGATGAGCTCGTTCCTGGCCTTCACCATCTTCGGGCTGGTCTCGGGGGCGGCGTACGCCATCGCGGCCTCGGGGCTGGTGCTGACCTACTCCACGACCCGCGTCTTCAACATCGCCCACGGTGCGCTCGGCATGCTGCTGTCCTTCGTCTTCTGGGACTTCAGCGTGCGGCAGGGGATGCCCACGCTGCTGGCGCTCTTCCTGGTGCTCTTCGTGGTCGCGCCCGCCATCGGCTGGTTCCTCCAGCGCTTCGTGGCCCGCGGCCTGGGTGACGCGCCCGTCTCGGTCTCCCTCGTGGTGACCGTGGCGATCCTCGTGGCGACGCTGGGCCTGGCCCAGCAGGTCTGGCCGCCGGAGGCCCGCTCGGTGCAGCCGTTCTTCGCCGGCACCTCCTACGAGATGTTCGGGTTCTTCATCACCGCCCACCAGATCCTCACCATCGTGCTGTCCCTGGTGGTGGCGGTCGGGCTCTACGTCCTGCTCAACCGCACCCGCATCGGCACCGCGATGCGCGCCTCGGTCGACAACCCCGAGCTGCTCAAGCTCTTCGGCGGCCAGCCCGAGCGCGTCGCCGCGCTCTCCTGGGCCATCGGCACCTCGCTGGCGGCCCTCGCCGGCGTCCTGCTCGTCTCGACCGTGGGCCTGGACTACTTCGCGCTGCTGCTGCTCGTCATCAACGCCTTCGCCGCGGCGATCCTGGGCCGCCTGCAGAACCTCCCGCTCACCTTCGTCGGGGCGATGGCGCTGGGCCTGGTCACCTCCTACGCCTCGGGCTACCTGCCCACCGACGGGCTGCTCAACTCCGTGCGCAACGTCGTCCCGGCGCTGTTCCTCTTCGCCGTCATCGTGCTGATGCCCCAGGCGCAGCTGCGCATCGGCCAGGTCAAGGGCATCGTCTCCGCGCCGCTGCCCAGCCCGTTCAAGGCCCTGTCGTGGTCCGGTGCGCTGCTCCTGGGCGTGGCCCTCGTCGCCGGCGCCCTCAGCGAGGCCAACCTGCTGCTGGTCGGCACGGCGGCGACGTACGCCATCGTGATGCTCTCGCTGGTGCTGCTCACCGGCTACGGCGGGCACGTCTCCCTGGCGCAGATCACCTTCGTCGGCGTGGGCGCGTTGGCCTACATCAAGATCGACAGCCCCAACCTCGTCGGCCTGCTGCTGGCCGGCCTGGTCGCTGCCGGGGTCGGCGCGCTGGTCGCGCTGCCGGTGATCCGGCTGACCGGTCTCTACCTCGCGCTGGCCACGCTCGCCTTCGCCGTGATCATGGACCGGATGATCTTCCAGGCCGACTTCGCCTTCGGCTTCAACGGCTCGCTCTCGGCCGAGCGGCTCTCGATCCTCGGCTACCAGGTCGACTCCACGGCCGGCTACGTCTGGGTGATGGCGGTGTTCTTCGTCCTCATGGGCCTGGCGCTGCTCGTCGTCCGGGCCGGCCCGCTCGGCCGGATGCTCGTCGCCCTGCGCGACAGCCCGGCCGCCTGCGGCACCCTCGGGCTGGACCAGCGCTGGTTCCGCGTCGGCCTCTTCGCCGCCTCGGCCGGCATGGCCGGCATCGCCGGGGCGCTGTACGCCGGGCTGCGCGGCACCGTGGGCGCGGCCGAGTTCCAGTTCTTCGGCTCCTTCACCCTGCTGCTGCTCGCGGTCGTCTTCGGCGTCACCTCGGTGACCGGCGCCGCGCTCGGCGGGGTCGGGCTGATGATGCTCCCGGTGCTCCAGGCCGACTACCCCGGCATCGCCGGCCTCTTCTTCGTCGTCATCGCCGTGGGCGCGATCCTGCTGGCCCGCGACCCCAACGGCCTGGCCAACCAGCTCTTCCGCCTCGGCCGCCTGCTCGACCGCCGCTTCGGCAACCGGATCCGCGAGCGGATCCCCGTGCTCCCGGTCCCCGGCGGCAGCCTGGGCGGGATGCGGGAGCAGGCCCGGGCCGAGCACGACGCCAACGCCGCGGCCGACCACTCACTGACCACCGTCGGACTCGGCGGCGGTGCGGCCACGACCCCCGGCCCCGACCAGGGACCGGCAGAGAACAAGGAGCCCGCCGGTGTCTAGCTTCGCCGAGACCTTCGCGGGTTCGCACCGCTCGAGCGGCCGCCACGACGGGCCGCTGCTCGAGGTCGACCACGTGGTCGTGCAGTTCGGCGGCGTCACGGCCGTCAACGAGGCCTGCTTCACCGCCGACCCCGGCACCGTCACCGGGCTGATCGGGCCCAACGGCGCGGGCAAGACGACCTGCTTCAACGTCATCTCCGGGCTGCAGAAGCCCACCCGCGGCACCGTGCGCTTCCAGGGCAAGGATGTCAGCTCGACCCCCGTCCACCGGCGCTCCAAGCGCGGCATGGGCCGCACGTTCCAGCGCCTGGAGGCCTTCGGGTCGCTCAGCGTCCGCGACAACGTCAAGGTCGCCGCCGACATCCACCGCGGCGTGCTCAAGGGCTTCCTCCCCGGGGGCCACGGCAAGAACATCGACGCCCTGCTGGAGCGGGTCGGCATCGCGGCGTACGCCGACGAGCGCGCCGACTCGATCCCGACCGGCACCGCGCGCTTGCTCGAGCTGGCCCGGTGCCTGGCCGGCGACCCGAAGCTGCTGCTGCTCGACGAGCCGTCCTCCGGCCTGGACGAGACCGAGACCGACGCGTTCGGCGACCTGCTGCGCGACCTGGCCGCCGAGGGGCGCGCCATCCTCATGGTCGAGCACGACATGGACCTGGTGATGGCGGTCTGCGACGTCATCCACGTCCTGGACTTCGGCTCGATCATCGCCTCGGGCGACCCGGCCACCATCCGCCGCGACCCCGCGGTGCAGAAGGCCTACCTCGGCTACTCCGACGAGGACGACGCCGACGCCGACGCCGACGCGCACACCGTCACCGACCTGCCGGCCGTCTCCGACGACACGATGGTCATCCCCGCCGCACGCGAAGGAGTGGGCTCGTGAGCGTGCCGATCCTGGAGATCGTCGACCTGCACGCGGCGTACGGCCGCATCGAGGTGCTGCGGGGGGTGAACCTCTCGGTGCCCAAGGGCGCGGTCATGGCGCTGCTCGGCCCCAACGGCGCGGGCAAGTCCACGCTGGTCAAGGTCATCTCGGGGCAGAAGAAGCCCACCTCGGGCGACATCCACCTCGGCGGCGTGCACGTGCGCACCGGCGGCCCGGAGGAGCTGGCCCGCCTCGGCCTGTGCACGATCCCCGAGGGCCGCTCGGTCTTCCCGAACCTCACCGTCGAGGAGAACCTCCTCCTCATGTCGTACGCCGGGGTGCCGGCCGAGGCCGTCCTCGAGACCGCCTTCGCCTACTTCCCGCGCCTGAAGGAGCGCCGCAAGCAGCTCGCGGGCACGATGTCGGGCGGCGAGCAGCAGATGGTCGCGATGTCGCGGGCGCTGGCCTCCGACCCGGCCCTGCTGCTGCTCGACGAGCTCTCCATGGGGTTGGCCCCGCTGATCGTCGACGAGCTCTACGAGACCGTCGGCCGGATCACCGAGACCGGCGTCTCGATCCTGTGCATCGAGCAGTTCGCCCGCACGGCCCTGAAGATCTCCGACTACGCCGCCGTCATGTCGGGCGGTCGGGTCGTGGCCACCGGCGAGCCCGACGAGATCCTCGAGACCATGTCCGACGTCATCCTGGGAGGTGCCGCATGAGCGGCCGTCGCACTGTCCTCCGGCGCTCGCGCGCCCGTCGCCTCGGGGCCGGCCTGGCCGCCTCGGCGGTCGTGTCCCTCGCGCTGCCCCTGGCCGGAGGCGCCACCGCGGCGCCGGCGCCCTCGAGCGCGCCGGTCACCGCCGCGTCCGTGCGCGCCGCGGACCCGGAGTTCGCCGGGTACGCCGCCACGACGACGTCCACGCCGGTCCGGCTGGAGATCTTCGAGCCGACCATCCCGATCCCGGCCAAGCCGGAGGCCGAGCTCAACATCGGCTACAGCTCCGTCGTCGCCGACTCCTCCACCACGCGTGGGCGCGCGTCGCTGCTGTGGCCGGGTCCCGCCGTCGGTGAGGGCTTCAAGACCATCGTGGAGAACCTCGGGCTCCCGCCGGAGCTGGCCGGGCCGATCGCCGAGCAGGGCTACCCGGTCCAGGTGAACTCCAACCACCCGGCCGGCCCCGCCTCGCAGTCCGACGAGCAGTTCCCGGGCTCCATCCAGCGCACCAGCGCCTCGGCCGAGAAGACCACCGCCGCGGCCGGCTACTCCACCGACTGCCGCCTCGGGCAACCCGGTGAGGCCCCGGCCGACGGCGAGGGCGGCGAGGGCGGCGAGGAGGGTCCGATCCCCGGTCTCCCCGGTCTGCCTGGCCTGCCCGGGCTGCCGATCCCCGGTCTCGACGGGCTCTCCGGCCTCACCACCGGCCTGAGCACCGTGACCTCCGGGCTCGGCGACGGCCTCGGCTCGCTGACCGGCGCGCTCGGCGGCAAGGGCAACCGCGCCGAGGAGGAGGAGGTCGCCTGCCCGATCCCCGCGCAGCTCGCGCTCCTCATCGACGTCGGCGGCATGGGGGCCACGTCCACCGTGACCCGCGGCGAGGGCGAGGACGGGATCGAGCGGGTGCGCGCGACCTCGCGCAGCGCGCTCGGCGAGATCAGCCTCCTGGGCGGCGTCATCACCCTCGACGGGGTCGTCTCGACCGCCACCGTGACCAGTGACGGTGCGAGGGCCGTCACGCGCGGCGTCACCGACTACGGCACCCTCACCATCGCCGGCCAGAAGTTCCGCTTCGGGTCCGACGGCTTCGAGGCCGCCGGGCAGGGCCAGGACCTGCCGGGCCTGCCGGCCGACCCCAACCAGGCGCTCGAGGCGCTGGGCATCCAGCTGTTGCTGCCCCAGCCCACCGAGGAGACCGACAAGGACCAGGGCTCGGTCGCCGTCGGCGGACTGCAGATCGTCATCGACGCCGGCGTCCTGCGCCGTCAGCTCGACGTCCTGCCGATCGACCAGATCTCCGAGGCGATCAGCGGCCTGCCGTTCCCCGAGGAGGCGGCGCAGCTGAAGAGCCTGCTCGGTGCTGCTCTCAACCTCGCCCCGAAGTTCGTGCTCACCCTCGGCAACGCGTCCTCGGCGGTCGACACCAGCCCCGAGATCGAGATCCCCGAGGTCAAGCCGGGACAGACCGACAACGGCCAGAACGGGCCGGTCTCCGGCGGCGGTCCCGGTGTCGGTGGCTCCGCCGGGGTCCCCGGCGCTCCTGCAGCCGGCGCGCCGGTCGACGCCCCCGCGGCCGGCGGCGGCGAGCCCGCCATCGGCGACGACGCCCTGGTCGACGCAGCGCCTGCCGGCGCCGGGCTCCCCGAGCTGTTCTCCATCCCGGGCGCGCTGTTCTTCGGCGCCATCATCCTGGCGACGGTGCTCGGCTCCTACCTCCGACGCCTCGGCATCCTCGCCCTCGGTGGCGGGGCCGCCTGCGCCCACGGCCTGCAGTCGGGCCTGCCCGACCTCCGCAAGGCCTGACCGGCCCCGCGCCGACGTACCCACCTGCAGCACCTGCCACCGCCACGATCGACTGGAGACCCGCGATGACCGACACCACCCTCTCCACCCCCGCCTCCGGCTCGCGCCTCGGCGCGGGTGCTGCGATGCCGCGTGCCGGCTCCCGGGGCGGTGGCTCCGGCGCCGCGCCGGTGGTCAACAACAACTACAAGCTGCTCCAGGTCGTGCTGTTCTGGGCCGGTGCGGTGCTGCTGCCGCTCGGCCTGGTCGTCATCGTGCTGGGGTGGTACGGCGCGGCCAACACGCCCTTCGAGTACGACCAGATCTCCTACCTGGTCTCCGGCGGCCTGCTCGGCCTGGGCCTGACCTTCGCGGGCGGGTTCCTCTACTTCGGGGCGTGGCTGGCCCGGATCGCCGACGACGGTCGCGAGTCCTCCAAGCGCCTGGCCGACACCCTGCTCGTGCTGGCCGACGTCACCTCGCGGGCCGCGGCGATCCACGCCCCGGAGACCGACACCGACGCGCTGCCCGTCGTCGCCGGTGACGGCACCACGCTGCACCGCCGCGACTGCTCGCTCATCGCCCACCGCGACGACCTGCGTCCCGCCGGCGCGAACGCCGCCCACCTCACCGCCTGCCGGGTCTGCAGGCCGTAGGACACGCGGTCGCGGGGTGCGCGGCGCCGCGCTCGGCCGGGCACGCGCCGCGGGGCGCGGACCGACGACGGCGGCCCCCTTCGTCGCTACCAGCCCTCGGGGCTCAATCGGTGGGGATGACCTCGACCGGCTTGGAGCCCAGGACGGTGTCGACGTAGTCGCGGGCGGTCTCGAAGATGTCGACCTCGTGCCCGGCGCGCTCGGAGAGGTACCACCGGTGCTCGAGGACCTCGTGGAAGAACTCCGCGGGCTCCAGGCGGCCGCCCAGGCCGCTGGGGACCAGGCGGGTGATCGGCTCGTAGATCTCGGTGAGCCAGCGCGAGGCCACGATGCCGCGGTCCTCGCGTCCGAGGTCGTGGTGTGCCGAGAAGGAGGCCATGTCGTTGAGGAGGCGACGGGCCTGGGCGTCCTCGACGTCGAGCCCGGTGAGGGCCTGCAGCTCGCGGCGGTGGTGGCCGAGGTCGACGACCCGGGGCTGGATGCGGACGCGGTCACCGTCGAGGTCGGTGACGATGTCGAGCTCCTCGACGTCGAAGCCGAGGTCGTTGAGCCGCTCGATCCGCTGCTCGATCCGCCACATCTCGTGGGTGGAGAACTCCTCCTGGTCGGTGAGCTCGGCCCACAGCTCGTCGTAGCGCCGCGCGAGCATCTCGACCACCTCGTGCGGTGAGACCTCGCCGGCCACGGCGTTGCTGGCCTGGAGGTCGAGCAGCTCGGCGAAGACGTTCTCGGTGCCGACGGTGACGTCGTGCTCGCGCAGGCGGCGCGAGAGCTGGTCCTTGAGCTCGCCGGTCTCGGCGTCGACGAGGTAGGCCGCGAACCCGCCCGCGCTGCGGCGGAAGAGCACGTTCGACAGCGACACGTCGCCCCAGTAGAAGTCCGCGAGGTGCAGCCGCACGAGCAGCACCACCAGGGCGTCGACGAGCGAGGGCAGGTTCTGCGCGGTCGCGCCGTGCGAGAAGAGGCTGCGGTAGGGCAGCGAGAAGCGCAGGTGCTCGGTGAGCAGGCACGCCGGCAGCGGCTCGCCGGCGGCGTCGGTGCGCCCGGTGACGACCCCGAGGGGCACGACGGCGGGCAGGCCCATGCGCTGGAGGTCGCGCAGGGTGCGGTACTCCCGGAACGCGATCTCCTCGACCGTCTCCTTGACGGCGTACACCCGCTCGCCCTGGCGCACGATCCGCACCACGTGCCGCGACAGGCCACGGGGCAGCGGCACGACCACGTCGGTGCCCCACTCCTCCAGCGGCGTGGACCAGGGCAGCCGGACCAGGCCGGGGTCGGGTCGGGCGGCGACGATCCGCATGGGTGGAGGGTACGCCGGTGGCCCCGGGTCCGGCTCCGCCTTCAGACCGCCCAGAGCGTGACCGAGGGCCCGTCGACCGGGCCGTCGGGCTCGGTGTTCAGGAGCAGCTCGGGCGTCGTCGCCAGCGGCAGGTCGAGCGGGGCGCCGGCGGCCCGGCGGGCGACGACCAGGACGGTCCCGGCGGGGTGCTCGCGCAGGAACGCCAGGCAGTCCTCGTCGACGTGCGCCCACCGCAGGCCGCCGTGCACGAGGGCGGGGTGCTCGCGGCGCGCGGCCGCCAGGGCGGCGTACGTCGACAGGGTGGCCTCGTCCCAGGTCTCGCGGCGGTGCCAGGGCATCGGGCGGCGCGAGTCCTCCCCGAGGACGCCCTCGAGCCCGATCTCGTCGCCGGCGAAGAGCATCGGCACGCCGGGCAGCGTGAACTGCAGCCCGGCCGCGACCCGGTGCAGGGTGCCGGACCCGGTCAGGGTGCGGATGCGGGCGGAGTCGTGGGAGCCGAGGATGTTCCAGGACTGGGCGGTGGCGCGCCAGCCGTAGCGGGCCTGCCACTCGCGGATCGTGCGGTGCACGAGCGGACCGCCGCGGCGGGCGACCGGCAGCGGGCGGCCGAAGGCACGGGCGGGGGAGCCGGGGTCGCGCAGCCACGACCAGACCGGCCAGGAGAAGCCGGAGTAGTTCATCGTGCCGTGCCAGCCGTCGCCGTCGAGGTCGGCGGAGGCGTCGTGGTTGTGCTCGCCGATGACCCAGGCGTCGCCGCGCTCGGCCTCGGCGGTGCGGCGCACGGCGCGCGCGACGTCGTGGTTGACGTCGATCCCGCCGAGGCGACCGGTCATGTTGGCGACGTCGATCCGCCACCCGTCGAGGCCGACGGGCGGGCGCATCCAGCGGGCGACGACCGAGTCCGGTCCCTCGACCATCGCGGCGCGCATCGCCTCGCTGGTGTGGTCGAGCTTGGGCAACGTGTGGTGGCCCATCCAGCACTCGTAGGAGCCGTCGGGGCGGAAGCAGTACCAGTCGCGGTGGGGGTCGTCGGGGTCGGTGTGCGCCGCGCGGAACCACTCGTGGGTGTCGCCGGTGTGGTTGGAGGTGAGGTCGCCCAGCAGCCGCATCCCGCGATCGTGCAGCCCCTCGGCCAGCCGCGCGTAGGCCTCGTCGCCGCCGAGCAGGTCGTCGACCCGGTCGAAGGTGCTGGCGTTGTAGCGGTGGTTGCTCTCGCCGGGGAAGACCGGGGTCGTGTAGAGCGCCGTCGCCCCGGTCGCCTGCACGTGGTCGAGGTGCTCGGTGACCCCATCGAGGTCGCCCCCGAAGTACTGCAGCGGGGTGCGCGGGTCGGTGCCCTCGAAGACCACCTCGTCGTCCCACGCGGCGGGCACGGCCCACGGCGGTGTCTCGCGCTCGTCGGCCGCAGCGCTGCGCGCGAACCGGTCGGGGAAGACCTGGTAGACCACGGCCTCCCGGCCCCAGGCGGGGGCGGCCGGGTGCGCGCTGACCTTGAAGTCGAAGGCGTCCGGCCCGTCGTGCTCGACGACGCCGGCCGCGGTCAGCCAGCGCTGCGTGCCGTCGGCGTGGGCCAGCAGGAAGCGGTAGTGCGTGACGGGGTTGTGCACCGGCAGCTCGCCCTCCCACCAGCGAGCGCCCGGGTCCGCGCCGACCGCGCCCACCGCCGGGTCGGGCACGTGCGGGGCGCAGGCGTGGAAGACCGGCTCGGCGTCGTACGTCGTGCGGAGCCAGACGCGCTCGACCTCGCCGGCCGGGTCCGCGGCGTGGGTGCGCAAGCGGACCTTGACCGGCCAGCCCAGGGCCGGGGTCTCGGTGTCGAGGTAGAGCGGGGAGCCGTCGTGGTGGGGCTCGTGCAGCAGGCTCATGGGGTCATCGTGGCCGATGACGCGCGCGCTTGCCGCCGGACTAGAACGTGTTCTAGGTTCGCGCCCATGAGTCGCGTCGTCGTCGTCACCGGGGCAGCCTCCGGCATCGGGTTCGCCACCGCGGAGCGCTTCCGCGACCTGGGGGACACCGTCTTCGGGCTGGACATCGCCCCCACCGTCCCCGAGGGGGTGACGTACGTCGAGTGCAACGTCGGCTCGAAGGCGGCCGTCGACGAAGCCATCGCGGTGTGCGCCGAGGGCGGGCGCATCGACGTGCTGGTCAACGTGGCGGGCGTCGTGCAGTTCGGCCGGTTCGAGACCGTCACCGAGGAGGTCTTCGACCGGACCCTCGACATCGACCTGAAGGGCCCGTTCTTCCTCATGCAGGCCGCCCTGCCGCACCTGCGTGCGGCCAAGCGCAGCTGCATCGTCAACGTCTCCTCCGTGGCCGGCCGGATCCCGCAGCCCTACTCCGCGGCGTACTCCGCCGCCAAGGGCGGGCTCACCCAGCTCACCCAGGCCCTCGCGCTCGAGCTCTCGCCGGAGGGCATCCGGGTCAACGCCGTCTGCCCCGGCACCGTCGCCACCCCGCTGGTCGACCAGGTCGCCGCGTCCTACCCGCCCGACCTCGACGCCCGCGTGCAGGACCGCCTCATCATGATGCTGCCCGGCCGGGCGATCACCCCCGACGAGATCGCCTCCTCGATCGTCTACCTCGCCTCGCCCGAGGCCCGGATGATCACCGGCTCGGTCCTCGCCTTCGACGGGGGCATGGGCTGATCGGCGTACCGGTCCGGGTTCGTCGGCTACCCGACAAACCCGGCCACGCGACGACAGACCTTCGTCGTCGGACTTCCGGGTCCTGACGTCACCCGACAAACCCGGCGGGGTCGTCCGGCCTTAGGATCGGCGAGCCCGGGGGACCGGGCGTCGCCGCGTTAGCTCAGCTGGTAGAGCATCCGTCTTGTAAACGGAAGGTCGTCGGTTCGACCCCGTCACGCGGCTCCACGCGTCAACGGAGTGCGCCCGACGCGCCAGGCGCGTCGTCGGCACTCCGGTCGCCGGACCCCGGGTTCAGGGCGCTCAGTGCACCCGGCGCGGCGTGAACGTCGCCGGCGGGTCCGCGATCGCGTCCTGGGCGTCGACGAGCCGGATCTCGCGGTGGCCCGAGGCGAGGGTCTCCTCGAGGATCGCGAAGACCGTGCCGGTCGTGCGGGCCAGGGCGTCGGCGGGGGAGCCGGTCTCGTGCAGGTGGGCGAGGTAGAGCGCTGCCGTGACGTCGCCGCAGCCGTTGGGGGTGATCGGCAGCAGCGGGGTGGTGACCGCCCAGGCGCCCTCGTCGGAGACGGCCAGCACCTCCAGGTGTCCCTCGGGCACCTCGTCGTGCAGCACCGAGGTGACCAGGACGTGCCGGGGGCCGCGGGCGCGGACGACCTCGACGGCGGCCAGCACGTCCTCCAGGGTGCGCGTGGTGGTGCCGGCGAGGAAGTCCAGCTCGAAGTGGTTGGGGGTGATGACGTCGGCGGCCGGGACGACGGTGTCGCGCAGGAACTCCGGGATGCCCGGGCGCACGAACATCCCGCGGCCCACGTCGCCCATGACCGGGTCGCAGCAGTAGAGCGCGTCGGGGTTGAGCTCCTTGACCCGGGCCACCGCGTCGAGCACGACCCCGCCGACGGCCGGGTCGCCCTGGTAGCCCGACAGCACGGCGTCGGCGGTGCCGAGGGCTCCGCGGTCGTCGATGCCCGCGATGACCTCGGCGACGTCGGCCGGGTCGAGCAGGGGGCCGCGCCACGCGCCGTACCCGGTGTGGTTGGAGAAGTGGACCGTCAGCACCGGCCACACCTCGTGGCCGAGCCGCTGCAGCGGGAAGACGGCCGCCGAGTTGCCGACGTGGCCGTAGGCCACCGAGGACTGGATCGAGAGGACGCGCACGGGACCAGTATCGGGGTGGTCTCGGCGCCCGACCTCGTCGCTGGCGTTCCTCGGCCGCTCGACCACGGGACCGGCGCATGAAGAGCCGCGAAGAGTCCGCGAGATCGACTAGAACAGGTTCCAGTTCTGGCGTAGGGTGAGCGCCGACACATTCCGTCGGTATGTCAAGGGTGGATCATGGCGAAGAAGGCTCCCTACTCCAACGAGGCTGACTACGTCGTCGTCGGCTCCGGCTCCTCCGGTGCGGCGATCGCCGGCCGCCTGGCCCAGTCCGGTGCGCGCGTCATCGTGCTGGAGGCGGGCAAGACCGACGAGAAGTTCCTGACCAAGAAGCCCGGCATGATCGGGCCGATGCACGCGGTCCCCGAGATCAAGCGGACCGTCGACTGGGGCTACTACTCGGTGCCGCAGAAGCACATCCTCGACCGCAAGATGCCCGTGCCGCGCGGCAAGGTGCTCGGCGGCTCGAGCTCGGTCAACGGGATGGTCTACGTGCGCGGCAACCGCGCCAACTACGACTCCTGGGCCGCTGAGGGCTGCACCGGCTGGGACGCCGACAGCGTCAACGCGGCGTACCGCCGGATGGAGGACTACGAGGGCGGTGCCGACGAGTTCCGCGGCGAGGGCGGACCGATCCGGGTCACCGTCAACAAGACGCCGCAGGAGGGGTCGCTCGACTTCATCCAGGCCACCGCGGAGGTGACCGGCTGCCGGGTCCTCGACGACTACAACGGCGCCTCGCAGGAGGGTGTCGGCCGGATGCAGCAGAACGCCGCCGACGGCCTGCGCTACTCCGCCTCCCGCGGCTACATCCACCACCTCGCGCCGTCGACCCTCGAGGTCCAGACCCAGGTGCTCGTCACCAAGGTCGTGATCGAGAACGGCCGGGCCACCGGGGTCCGCGTCCGCGACAAGGACGGCTCCGAGCGCACCATCCGGGCGGGCAAGGAGGTCATCCTCTCGGCCGGCTTCGTCGGCTCCGCGCAGATCCTCATGCTCTCCGGCATCGGGCACGCCCAGCACCTGAAGGACCACGGCATCGAGGTCGTCGCGGACCTCCCGGTCGGCGACAACCTGCACGACCACATGTTCCACGCGATGACCTTCCACACCACGACGTCGAAGCTGCGCGGCAAGCCGCTCTTCTTCGCCAAGGGCGTGGCCAAGGAGGTCCTGCGCCCCGGCTCGACGTTCCTGGCCAACTCCGTCTTCGAGGTGCTCGCCTTCCTCAGGTCCAGCCAGGCCGTCGGCAACGTCCCGGACCTGCAGCTGCACCTGCTGCCGTGGGCCTACGTCTCGCCCAACCAGGACGAGCCGATCCGCCACGACGTGGACCCGCGTCCCGCGCTGACGGTCCTGACGACCCTGATCTACCCCAAGAGCCGCGGCACCCTGCGCCTGGCCTCGGCCGACCCGACCGCGACGCCGCTCATCGACCCGGCGTACCTCGCCGAGTCCGCCGACCTCGACCTGCTCACCGAGGGCTCGGAGCTGGTCCGCGAGATCTTCGCGGCGAAGGCCTTCCGCGGCACGGTCAAGGACGAGATCCACCCCGGCAAGGCGCTGCAGGGCTCCGACCTGCGCCAAGCGATCCTCAACCGCGCGACCTCGGTCTACCACGGCGTCGGCACCTGCAAGATGGGCGTCGACGAGACCGCCGTCGTGACCCCCGACCTCAAGGTCCGCGGCGTCGAGGGCCTGCGCGTGTGCGACGCCTCGATCATGCCGTCGATCACCGGGGGCAACACCAACGCGCCGGCCATCATGATCGGCGAGCGCGGGGCCGACCTCGTGCTCGGCCGCGGCTGAGAGGCACGTCCATGACGACCACCACGAACACGACGACCGCCCCCGTCCGGCTCGAGCGACCGGCCTCGGTGACCGACGCGCTGCTCGCGCGGCTGGTCGCCCGGGTCTCCAGCGACGGCTCGATGGCTCCCTGGCACCTCACCGAGGTCTACACCGGCGAGAAGCTGGTCGAGCTGCCGCAGTCGAGCCCGGCCGACATCGAGCGCGCGTTCGCCGCGGCCCGCTCGGCCCAGGCGCAGTGGGCGCGGCGCAGCGTCGAGGACCGGCTGAAGGTCTTCAAGAAGGCCCACCAGCTCTTCCTCGACAACGCCCAGCTCACCGCGGACCTGATCCAGGTCGAGTCCGGCAAGAACCGCCGGATGGCGATCGAGGAGACCTGCGACCCGCCGATGGTGATGGGGCACTACCTCAAGCGCGCCAAGAAGCTGCTGGCCCCCGTCACGCGCGGCGGCCCGGTCCCGTTCCTCACCACCTCGACCGAGGTGCGGATGCCCAAGGGCGTCGTCGGGATCATCGGGCCCTGGAACTTCCCCTTCGCGACCGGAATCTCCGACTCCATCGCGGCGTTGATGGCCGGCAACGCCATCGTGCTCAAGCCCGACAACAAGACCGCGCTCTCGCCGCTGTGGGGCATCGAGATGCTCGAGCGGGCAGGCCTGCCCCAGGGTCTGTTCCAGGTCGTGTGCGGCGAGGGCCCCGACGTCGGTCCGACCTTCATCGACAACGCCAACTACGTCATGTTCACCGGCTCGACCGCGACCGGTCGCGTGATCGGCGAGCGCTGCGGGCGCAACCTCATCGCCTGCTGTCTCGAGCTCGGCGGCAAGAACCCGATGATCGTGCTCGAGGACGCCGACCTCGACGAGGTCGTACAGGGGGCGATCTTCGGCGCGTTCGGCAACACCGGCCAGATCTGCATGCACATCGAGCGGATGTACCTCCCGCGCTCGCGCTACGAGGAGTTCAAGGCGAAGTTCGTCGCCGCCACCGAGGCGCTGGACGTGCGGGCGGCGTACGACTTCGGGCCCGACCTGGGCTCCCTGGTCTCCGTCGACCATATGGAGCGGGTCCGTGCGCACGTCGAGGACGCCGTCGCCAAGGGCGCCACCGTCCTCACCGGCGGCCGGGCCCGTCCCGACCTCGGCCCGGCGTTCTTCGAGCCGACCATCCTCGAGAACACCCCGCCGGACGCCCTCCACGCCACCGTCGAGACCTTCGGCCCCGTCGTGTCGCTCTACCCCTACGACACCGTCGAGGAGGCCATCGCCCTGGCCAACGACACCGACTACGGCCTCAACGCCTCGGTGTGGGGCGGTGACGTCGAGGCGGCCACCGCCGTCGCGCGGCGGATCGAGTCCGGCAACGTCAACGTCAACGACATCCTGGCCACCGCCTTCGCCTCGAAGGGCACGCCCTCGGGCGGCGTGAAGGCCTCCGGCGTCGGCGCCCGCCACGGCGACCAGGGCCTGCTGAAGTACACCGACGTGCAGCAGCTCGCGGTGCTCAAGAAGCAGGTCATGGGCGCCCGGCCGGGCCAGGACTACGACGAGTACGTCAAGGGGATGCTCGGCGGGCTGAAGATGATGCGGCGGCTCGGCATCCGCTGACCCGGAGCGGCTGACGCCGCTCAGCCCGTGGCGTACGGCGTCAGCAGCTGGTCCACGGGGGCGTGGTCGTCGGTGAGCACCATCGCCTCGCCCACCCAGGCGTCGAGGGCGGCGCCGGCGAGCGGGACCCAGCCGGTGTCGCGCTGCTCGAGCCCGGCCGCGACCGCGTCGAGGTCCACGGGTGAGTCCGAGGCGACGACCACGACGTTGCCCTGGCCGAGCCGGGCGGGCTCCCCGGTCTGCGACCCGCCGGCTGCCGGTCGCACCCCGGTCCCCGGCTCGCCGAGGGCCACGACGTGCTGGAAGACCTGCTGCAGGGTCCGCACCTCGGCCCGCACGAAGGCCATGTCGCCGTGGTCGATCAGGTTGACGACGTACGTGCCACCGGGGCGCAGCGCCCGGGACACCTCGCCCAGCGCCTCCTCCGTGGTGAGGTGCCACGGCACGCTGACGCCGCCGAAGGCGTCGCCGACCACCAGGTCGACGCTGTCGGTGGCCATCCGGCCGAGCCCGAGGCGGGCGTCCTCGACGCGCACCTCGACGTCGGCGCCGTCGGGCAGCGGCAGCTCCTCCTGGTCGATCTGCACGACGCCCGGGTCGATCTCCGAGACCGTGCTCGAGGTGCCGGGGCGGGTCTCGGCCAGCCAGCGCGGCAGGGTCAGCCCGCCGCCGCCGAGGAAGTAGGCGTCGAGCGGGTCGTCGCCGGCGTACGTCGCGTCGATGGCCGCCGCGGCGGCGCGGACGTAGGCGAACTCCAGGTGCTCGGGGTCGTCGACGTCGACGTAGGAGTGGCGCAGCCCGTCGAGGACGAGCAGCCGGCCGCCCTCGCGCTCGGGGTCCTCCTCGAGCAGGGCGCAGTGGTAGGCGGTCTCGACGTCGCAGCCACCGGGCAACCACGGGACCGCCAGGCCCCCGGCCGCCAGGACGCCCACGGTCGCCAGCGCGCCCGGGTGGCGGCGCGCGGACCAGGCGAACGGGAGGGCGGCGAGCACGAGCAGGACGCCCAGGCCGAGCAGGATCGCGGTGACGGGGATGCGCGAGACCAGCACGAACCCGGTCAGGACCGTGCCCGCGATCGCCCCCACCGTGCCGATGCCGGAGAGCTGCCCGACCACCGTGCCCGTGCGCTCGAGCGTGCTGAGCCGGAGCTTGGTGGCGATCGGGGTGACGGCCGAGAGCAGGGCGCCGGGCACGAGCACCATCAGCGCGGCCACCGGCAGCAGCAGCCCGGGGGCGCCCTCGGCGACCACCCGCAGCACCGACGGGGTCGCCGCGACCGCGGCCCCGGAGATCCCGAGCGCGGGCCCGAGCAGCCGTCGCGGGTCGCCGGCGTCGGCCGCCCGGCCACCGGCCCACGAACCGAGCGCGATCGCGGCCAGCGCCAGCCCGATGACGATGGTGCTGGTCTCCAGGGTCAGCCCGAGGTACGGCGCCAGCAGCCGCAGCGCCACGATCTCGACCACCAGGACCGCGGCCGAGGAGCCCGCCACCAGGGCGACGGCGGTCCGGTGCGACATGCCCGTGCCGTCCGTGCCGGTGCCCCTGCCGTCCGTGCCCGTGCCGGGGGCGCCCGGGGCGTCGCCCCCGGGCCCGGTGTGCTCGGCCGGGCCGTCGGGTCGTTGCTGCATGGCCCCGATCCTGGCAGGAGCCTGGTGGCCGACCGCGCCTGCCGACCGCGCGGCTGGGGGAGCCGTCTCAGCCTGGATCCGTAAGTTCTTGGCTGGCCCGGGAGGGTCGGGTGTGGCTGAGCCTTGATCGCCTTGCTGGTGGCTCCGGTGGATTGGCCGCCCGGCTTCTCCTGGGGCGCCTTGGCTGCTGATTGAGATGCG
>NZ_BAAGUS010000018.1:0-80975 GCF_054781275.1 Nocardioides ginkgobilobae
GTGAGACACGAAGACCTCCGGAGTTTCGTGAGCGAGTGGATGCTTGGTCGCTTCACACCTCACCCGGAGGTCTTCGTCATCGTCCAGCAGGCACGCCGTACCTAACGTCCGTGGTCAGTACACCTAGGGCGATGCCGAGGACCGTGGTCACCGCCCACGAGCTGGTCACCCGGTCTCGACGACGCTCGCCGGCGCTCGCTGCTCGACCGGCCAGTGCGACACAGCGGTCTCGATCACCCTCGCCGGCGCTCGCTGCTCGACCGGCCAGTGCGACACCGCGGTCTCGACGAAGCTCGCCGGCGCTCGCTGCCCGACCACCCGACGAGACACCGGGGTCCCGACCGGAGCCGGCGGGGCTCAGCCGCACGTCGGCTCCGCGCCCTCGGGCTGCGGCGGGCACAGCGCCGCCTCCTGCGACAGCGCCACCCCGGCGTCGAAGAGGTCCAGCCAGGTGCTCGGGACCAGTGGGGCGGCGTACGCGCCGTACCCGAGGAGCTCGGGGGTGTCCGCGCCGACGAGGGCGTTGGCCCGGCCCTTCTGGTCGACCACGAACCGGCTGCCCGCGAGCTCGCCGTCCACCACGGTGTCGGTGGCCAGACCCTCGAAGTCCCCGCTCACGACGTAGGCCCCGGCGCCGGGGTCCACGTCGACCAAGCGCTGCGACGGGTCGAGCACGCGGTCCGCGGAACTGTCCTCGTCGGGCGAGGTGGCCAGCTGCACCAGCGGAGACCGGTCGGCGGCGGCGTCCAGCAGCGCGCACGTCTGGCCGGGCACGGCGGAGAGCAGGTCCTGGGGCCAGCGCGCAGCGGCGTACCCCTCGGAGGCCGCGCCCCCGTCGAGCCCGTCGCGCTCCCGGGGCGGGCGGCCGCCCCGACCCCCCGCGGAGACGTCGAGGTTGCTCCACAGGGCGAGGGCGAAGGCGGACAGCGGCTGCAGCGCTCCGGTGTCGTCGACCAGGAAGCCGGTGCCGGAGTCGGAGCGGGTGTAGTCGCCGACGCGGATCCCGTCGGGCTGGCCGGGTGCCGGCTCGCCGAGGTCGTCGAGGTCGAACGCGGCCGCGTCGAGGTCACCGCCGCGCGGGAAGAGGTCCAGCCACTCCCGCGGCACCTTCACCGCACCCGCGGTGCCGTTGAGGCCGACGGCGCGCAGGAAGGCCTCGGTCTGGTCGGAGTCCTCGTCGGGGACGGCGTAGCGGTAGGCCTGCGCCGGACCCAGCGTGCTCTCGGGGACGGTGGCCACCAGCCACAGGCCCGCTCCGGGCCCCTTGACCTCGACCAGGGCGGCCTCGGTGCCCTGGGTCGGCGTCACGCCCACCTGCGAGGAGACCCGCACGGTCAGGCCGCGGTCCGGGCCGGTGCAGGCGGTCCAGCCGGAGTCGACGAGGTCGCTGGTCGCGGGCAGGCTCGCGGGGGCGTTGAGGATGCCGATGTCCTCGCCGAGGGGGCGGGTCTCGATGGTCTCCTGGGAGACGATCCGCGGCTCGAGGCCCTCGGCGCCCAGGATCAGCTGGGCGGAGGTGATGTTGATGACCGGGCGCAGCTCGGGCGGCTCGCCGGTCTCCTCCTCGTCCTCGAGGATGACGTACGCCGCGCCCTGCTCCTTGCTGATGACCAGACCCGGGGCGTCCCAGTCGCTGTCGGGGCGGTCGGAGAAGACGCCGGTCACCGCGGCCCCGGCGATGAGCAGCACCGACAGGGCCGCGCCGCCGACGATGCTGCGGCCGGGCCGCGCGGGCTCGACCTCGCGGCCGCCGGGGGCACCGGAGACGAAGGCGGTGACGAGCCGACGGCGGGAGAAGGAGTGCGCCTCGACGAGGTCGCGCTTGGTGGCCATGCCCCGCCTCAGCCGCTGATCGCGTCGAAGAGCCCGGTCGCGAGGACCGCGAGCGGCAGCAGGGAGACCAGCGCCGCGGTCTCGGCCACGTCGCCCAGGCGGGCCCGGCGCACCGAAGGGGCCGACGGCACGAGGGTGGCCGCGAGCAGGATCCCGCCGGTGGCCGCCAGCACGACGGCGGTGGTGGGTCGCCAGTCGGGGTGCAGCCACAGCAGCGACACCGCGACCGACACCAGCCCGAGCAGCCCGCTCACCAGCCCGACGAGCACCTCTGTGCCGGTGCGGTACTGCCGGGTGCGCAGCATCAGGACCAGCGCGCAGACGACGGCCAGCAGCGTCCCGGCCAGCCCCGCCCCGACCGCCAGCGGCGCGACCGCCACGAGCAGCAGGCCGACGGTGGCGCCGATCGAGACCAGGATCTCGTGGGCCAGCCGGGCGTCGCTGCCGACCTCGGCGGGGTCGATCTCCTCGGGGTCGGCGGTGATGTCGGTGACGGAGTAGACCTGCTCGACGTTGCGACCGGTGACGCCCAGGGCGAGCCAGGGGAAGACGCTGCCGCACACGACAAGCAGGACCAGAAGCCCGACCAGCACGCGCGCGGGCTCGGCCCCGGTGCCGTCGAGGAGCAGGCCGCTGACCAGGAAGACGGCGCCCACGATCGCCGGCGGCAGCACCAGGGCACGACCCTCCCCGACAGCCAGCAGCGCGAGCAGGCCCGACGCGAGGGCACCCAGGCCGGCCATCGCGACCGGCAGGCCGAACAGGTCGCCCTCGGGCGCGAGGAGCAGACCGGCTACCGAGGCGTACAACCCGGACGTCCAGGCCACGGCGACCGCGGCGTCACGCTCGCCCTGCACGCGTGAGAGCACGACCGAGCCGCCGAGCAGCGCCGCGGCGACGACCACGGCGGCGGTGCCCGCGAGCGCGGAGTCGGTCTGCAGCAGCAGGCTGCCCGCCCCCAGGACGAGCAGCAGGCCGGCGGCGACCAGGGCCGTACGCCGGCCGGAGGCGGGCGACCACGGGCGCAGGTCGCGCTCCACGACGTCGGTCATCGCCTCCACGACGTCGTCGTAGACCCGCGGCGGCTCCTCGTCGACACCGGCCGTCACGGTCAGCAGCCCGCCGTCCTCCACGCCCTGGACGAGCAGGCCCACGTCGCCGGAGAGCCGGCGGCCCTCGGCGGTCGTGACGGCGTATCCGCCGTGGACGGTCAGCGCGTCGAGCAGCCCGACGCTGCGGGCCAGCTCGGGGACCAGCTCGGCCACGGGCACCGCCCCGGGCAGGACCAGGTCGACCCGGCGGCTGCCGGAGGCGACGGTGACCCGGACCAGGCCGGAGGCCACGGACGGGGTTCCTGCGGCGCTGGGGGGCGCGGTGGTCATCGGGGGTTCCCTCCAGGACGGTGCGGGGGACGGGGGCGACGGGGTGCGGGGGACGCGTGGGTCCTACCCACGCGAGAGCGGCCCGTCCCCCCGGTCTGGACCGGGAGGACGGGCCGAGGTGCGCAGGTGGCCCCGAGGGTGAGGCTCAGCCCCCGAAGAGGGCGGCGCCGCGCTGGTCGGCCGAGCGGTAGTCCTGGTTGGCCGTCGAGACGGCGACGCTGGTGCGGGCCAGCAGGTCCTTCATCTCGTGGATCGCCTGGTCCCACTGGGCCTTGGCCTGGGTGTAGGCCTGCTGGGCGCTTCCGGACCAGCCGGCGCCCTTGAGCTCCTTGAGGTCGTCCTCGAGGCGGTTCATCCGGTCCTCGATGGCCTTGACCCCGTTGGCGAGGTCGGTGGCGCCGATGTCCAGGCCACCGTGGTTGACGCTGATGCCGTCGAACATGTCTGTCTCCTGTCCTGTCTCAGCGACCGTTGGGCAGGGCGCCCAGCGAGTTCTGGAGGGCGGTCATCGAGGACTGCTGCGCGTCGTCGGTCGACACGTTGTCCTTCTCGGTCGTGATGAGGTTCTGCTCGAACTCGTTGAGCGCGTTGACGATCTTCTGCTGCTTCTCGTTCCACGCCATCGCGAGCGCCTGGAACGAGGTCGAGCCCTGGCCGCCCCACTGGCTGCGCAGCGCTTCGACGTTGTTCATCAGCGTCTTGGAGATGCCGTCGAACTCCGCCTTGGCGTCCGCCACCAGTCCGGCGGCGCGGGTCAGGGTCTTCTCGCCCTGGCCGTAGTCGGGTGCTGCCATGGCCCTGCTCCTTCCTCGGAGACGACCAGGTCGCCCGAGATGTCGTGTGTGTCTGGGTCCGTCAGCCGGTCCGACCCCCGTGGGACCGGCTCGTGCTGGACGAGCAGGCGTGTACCCCCGGCTTTACCCGCTAAACCACGATGGATTCGGGGCTGTGGACGACCGACCCCCCGTTGGGGACCCGGCGTCGTCCTGGGCGCGTTCCCGGGCGTGGACCGGGCGTGAGCCAGGCCCGGGACTCACACGTCGGGGATGTTCTCCCACAGGTGCCGGAACAGGCCGCTGGCCGGGACGAGACAGGCCAGGGCCAGTGCCGCGGTCAGTCCCTCGAGCACCTCGGCCCGGCGCGACCACCACGCCGAACGCCACCCGCGCCCGGTCGCGACGGCCGCGAGGACCAAGAGGACGCCGACGCCCACGGCACCCAGGGCGAGCCACCAGCCCGACCCCTCGGCGAGCGTCGGGGCGAGGTCGAGCAGCAGCGCCGCCCAGCAGGCCAGCCCGCCCACGCGCAGCAGGACGCGGGCCAACCGGTGGCGGTAGCTGCGGGCGGCCAGCAGGACCGCGCCGCCGGAGAGCAGCACGAGCAGGCGCGCGCCGACCACGTCGGCCGGCTCGTCGACCGAGGACAGCACGCCCGGCGCGGCGAGGAGCAGCACCACCAGCACGCCGGCCGAGGCGGCGGTCACGGTGCGGGCACCCCGCGCCGCGACCGCGCGCACGGTGGCCGGGGCCACGACCGTGCGGCCTCGACGTCCGGTGGGTCGCTCGCGCGCCGACCAGGCGGTGACCGCGAGTCGCTCGACGTCGATCAGCATCTGGTCGGGGACGTCGACGGCGAAGCCGGGCACGAACCTTGGCGCCAGCATCGCCAGCACCAGCAGCACCGCCCACACCAGCTGGGAGCCTGCGCCCACGAGCGCGCCGCCCATGGTCACGAGGAAGAAGCCGAGGCCCACGACCGTCCAGACGCGCAGCAGCTCCGACCCGTGCGGGGCCAGGGCCCGCGCGGTCGCGGCGGCCACCGCGGAGACCAGCGCGGCGACACCGAGCACGGTGGGCAGCCGTTCCGGCGCGGGGTCCCAGACGACGGCGTACGCCGCGGCGCCGGCGTACGCCGGGGCGACCAGGGCCCGCGCGGCGGCCCACCGACCGACCGGCAGCGCGGCCAGGAGGGCGCCCACGACGAGGACGACGACCGTGGCGTCGCGAGCGGCGCCGGTCGCGGTGGCGGCCGACCAGCCCGCGAGCAGGGCGAGCGCTCCCGCGACCACGAGCAGGGCAGCCAGCCAGGGGCCGCCGTCGGCGGTGCGGCCGGGGGGCCGGGCCTCCCCGGCGGGGAGCCCGGGGACGGTGTCGGGCACCACCACGAGCAGCGACCCGGGACTGACCCCGGCGTCGGCCAGCGGCAGGGCGGGCTGGAGCGCGAGACCGGTCGTGGTGCCGAGCGAGGGCACCACGGGAAGGCCCACCTGCGCGGCGTACTCCTGCGCGACGTCGGCGGCGGTGGCCATCGACGGGACGACGAGGTCCACGACCCCGCCGGGGCCGTGCACGCTGAGCGCGACGACGTCGCCGGTCCCTGTCCTTGCCGCCACGGCACCTCCCTTCCCCACCACGCGGCGCTCGACACCGCCCGGCGCCACCGGTCTGCACCGGGATGCCGCACGGCCCGCGTGCGGCCGGCGCCCGGGGGCGCCCGCAGGAGGTACTGACCACCGGCCCGAGGCGGTTTCACCCGGGCGGGGGGAGGGTAGTCGCCCGCCGTGACGACGACCCTGCGCGGACAGCGCCCCGAGGCACCCGAGATGCCGAGCGGGGAGATCAAGCTGCAGGCGCCCCCCGAGCTCGACCAGTCCGAGGGCGCCGCCGGCGTGCTGATGAACGCCATCCCGATGCTCGGCAGCCTGGGCTCGATCGTGCTCGTCGCCTCGATGGGGGCCGGGGCGGGCGGCGGGGGCGGCCGCTCCTACATCGCCGCGGGCATGTTCCTCTTCGCCACGCTCGGCTTCATCGTCGTCCAGATCGACCGGCAGCGGAAGCAGCGCGCGCAGTCGGTCACCGGCTCGCGCACCGAGTACCTCCGCTACCTCGCGACGGTCCGCGCGGTCGCCCGCGACGCCGCCGCCCAGCAGCGCCAGGCGCTCACCTGGCAGCACCCCGACCCGACCTCGCTCCCGGCGCTGGCCGAGGAGCGCAGCCGGCTCTGGGAGCGCACCTCGACCGACGCGGAGTTCCTGCACGTGCGGTACGGCGTGTGCCACCAGGAGCTCGCGCTGCGCCTGGTCCCGCCCGAGAGCGCTCCCATCGACCAGGTCGACCCAGCCGCCGCCTCGGCGCTGCACCGCCTCCTCGTCGTCCACCGCAACCAGCCCGACCTGCCGGCCTCGGTCGACCTGCGCGCCTTCGACCGGATCGAGGTGTGCGGCCCGGAGGAGACGGCCCGCTCGCTGGCGCGGGCGCTGCTCTGCTCCGCCACGGCCTTCCAGTCCCCCGAGCACCTCGTCGTCGCGGTGCTCGCGGGCGAGCGCCAGCTCGCGCACTGGGACTGGGTCAAGTGGCTGCCGCACAGCCACAGCCCGCAGGAGTCCGACGCGGTCGGCCCGCGCCGGATGGTCTCGACCTCCCTCGACGAGCTCGCCGACCTGCTGCCGCCCGACCTGGCCGACCGGCCCCGCTTCGGCGCCGACGAGCGCCCCGCCACGCCCCACGTGCTGCTGGTCCTCGACGGCGCGACCCTGCCGCCCGGCAACCACGTCGTCCCGCCCGACGGGCTGCACGGCGTCACGGTGCTCGACCTGCCGGCGCGCTGGGACGAGCTGGAGGACGCCAGCCGGCTGCGGCTGGCGCTGCTGGCCGAGGAAGCGTCCGACCACCTGGTGCCGCTGGAGGCGGTGCGGGTCCGCGAGCCCGCGATCCGGGCCAAGGGCGACCAGTGCGACCTCGCCACCGCCGAGGCCTTCGCCCGCCGGCTCACCGCCCTGCACACCGTCTCGGCGGGCGCCATCGACGCCGCACCGAGCTCGGAGATCACCGGGCCGACCGACTTCATGGAGGTCCTCGGCCTGGGCGACGTGCACGTGCTGGACCCCGACGCCGCCTGGCGCACCCGCCCGGCCCGCGACCGCCTGCGGGTGCCGATCGGCGTCGGCGACGGCGGCGGCCTGGTGCACCTGGACATCAAGGAATCCGCCCAGCAGGGCATGGGTCCGCACGGCCTGGTGATCGGCGCGACCGGCTCGGGCAAGTCGGAGTTCCTGCGCACGCTCGTGCTCGGGCTGGCGATGACGCACTCCCCCGAGCAGCTCAACATGGTGCTCGTCGACTTCAAGGGCGGCGCGACCTTCGCCGGCATGTCGGAGATGCCGCACGTCTCCGCGGTCATCACGAACCTGTCGCAGGAGCTCACCCTCGTCGACCGCATGCAGGACGCCCTGTCCGGTGAGATGGTGCGCCGCCAGGAGCTGCTGCGCGAGGCCGGCAACTTCGCCTCGATCCGCGACTACGAGAAGGCGCGGGCGGCCGGGGAGGACCTCGAGCCGATGCCGTCGCTGTTCATCGTGGTCGACGAGTTCTCCGAGATGCTCAGCGCCAAGCCGGAGTTCATCGACCTGTTCGTGGCCATCGGCCGCCTCGGCCGCTCGCTGGGCCTGCACCTGCTGCTGGCCAGCCAGCGCCTGGAGGAGGGCCGGCTGCGCGGGCTCGAGTCGCACCTGTCCTACCGGGTCGGCCTGCGCACCTTCAGCGCCCAGGAGTCCCGGGCGGTCCTCGGGGTCCCCGACGCCTACGAGCTGCCGGCCGTGCCCGGCCTGGGGTACCTCAAGCCTGATCCGACCACCATGCAGCGGTTCAAGGCGGCGTACGTCTCCGGGCCGCCGAGCGGGCGCTCGCGCGTGCGTCGCGACGAGGGCGGCCACGTGCAGGGCATCCTGCCGTTCACGATCTCCGCGGTGCAGACCCTCGAGCCCGAGCCGGAGGTCGAGCAGGCACCGACGCCCAGCCCGGCCGCGGAGGTCGGCAACCAGCCCTCGCTGCTCGACATCGCCGTGCGCCGGATGCAGGGTCACGGCCCGGCGGCGCACCAGGTCTGGCTGCCCCCGCTGGACGTCCCCGACACCCTCGACGGCCTCTTCGGCGACCTGGTCGAGGACCCCGAGCTCGGGCTGGTCTCCCCGTCGTGGCGCGAGCTCGGCGGTCTCACCGTGCCGCTCGGCACCGTCGACCGCCCGCGCGAGCAGCGCCGCGACACCCTGTCGGTCGACCTGTCCGGCGCCGCCGGCCACGTCGCCGTGGTGGGCGGTCCCCGCAGCGGCAAGTCGACGCTGCTGCGCACGATCCTGACCAGCGCCTCGCTGGTGACCACGCCGGCGGAGTCGCAGTTCTTCGTCCTCGACTTCGGCGGCGGCGCCTTCGCGCCGATGTCGACCTTCCCGCACGTCGCCGGGGTCGGCACCCGCTCCGAGCCCGACGTCGTGCGCCGGATCGTCGCCGAGGTCACCGGCATCGTCGACCGCCGCGAGGCCTACTTCCGCGCCCAGGGCATCGACTCGATCGAGACCTACCGCGCGCGGCGCCGCCAGGGCCGCGCCGACGACGGGTACGGCGACGTCTTCCTCGTCGTCGACGGTTGGTCGACCCTGCGCGCGGACTTCGACGACCTGGAGCTGGAGATCCAGCAGCTCGCCGGCCGCGGCCTCACCTTCGGCCTGCACGTCGTCGCCGGTGCCGCGCGCTGGTCGGACTTCCGCGCCGCCATGCGCGACGTCTTCGGCACCCGGCTCGAGCTGCGGCTCGGCGACCACATCGACTCCGAGATCGACCGCAAGATGGCCGCACTCGTCCCGACCGGCCGCCCCGGACGCGGCCTGGTCCAGGCCAAGCTGCACTTCCTCGGCGCGCTGCCACGCATCGACGGCCGCGCCGACGCCGAGTCGCTCGGTGAGGGCGTGGAGGGTCTCGTCGACGCCGTCACGCGCGCCTGGCGCGGCCCGGCCGGCCCCAAGCTGCGGTTGCTGCCGGACCGCATCGACCTCGCCGACGTACGCCGCCTCGCGCGGGTGCCCGAGCAGGTCGACGCCTCCGCGCCGCGCCCCGGTGGGCGGCTGCTGCTCGGCATCAACGAGAAGGACCTGGCCCCCGTCGGCCTCGACCCCGACGCCGAGCCGCACCTGCTGGTGCTCGGTGACGGCCAGTCGGGCAAGAGCGGCCTGCTGCGCACCTACGCCCAGGAGGTGATGCGCACCCGCAGCCCGCAGGAGGCGCAGATCATCCTGGTCGACTACCGCCGCTCGCTGCTGGGCGAGGTGCCCGAGGAGTACCTCCTCAACTACCTCACCTCCGCGCAGCAGGCGACGCCCGCGCTCAAGGACGTCGCGGCCTACCTCGAGCAGCGCATCCCCGGCCCGAACGTGACCCCCGACCAGCTGCGCAACCGCTCGTGGTGGCAGGGCGCGGAGGTGTTCCTGCTCGTCGACGACTACGACCTGGTCGCCACCCAGCAGAGCTCCCCGGTCGCCGTGCTCCAGCCGCTGCTGGCCCAGGCCCGCGACGTCGGCCTGCACGTCGTGGTGACCCGCCGCTCCGGTGGCGCCTCGCGCGCGCTCTACGAGCCGGTCATCCAGACGCTGCGCGACCTGGCCATGCCGGGCCTGCTCATGTCGGGCAGCCCCGACGAGGGCCCGCTCCTGGGCAACCTGCGCCCGACCCCCCTGCCCCCCGGCCGCGGCCGGCTCATCACCCGCGACCGCGGCATCGAGGTCGTGCAGACGGCCTGGAGCGAGCCGACGATCTGAGGCTGACCGGTCGCCCCCGACCGGCGTGTGGCGTGGCGGCCGGACGGGGGCGCCCCCGGAGGAGCGTGGACGGGCCTGGCCCCCTGCTCGTGAGGGACGAACGAGCAGGGTGGTTGCGACGAAGGGGGCGCCCCCGGGAGGCCGCCACGCCACACGCCCACCGCCCCACCACCCTCAGACGTGCGTGTGCTCGCCCGGGCCCTTGATCGCGAAGCCGGGGAGGTCGGCGAGGTTGAAGGTCGCCTCGTAGGTGCGGCGGTAGCCGGTGTGGGCGACCCGCCAGCCGTCGGGGGTGCGCTGGTAGCGGTCCTCGTAGAACGCCGCGCCCTCGAGCATGAAGCCGAAGGCCGCGACGACCACCTTGTCCTGGAGGTACCACCGGGCGGTCGCGGTGTCGCCGTCGATGCTGATCTCGGGGTGGTGCACCTGGTGCAGGGTCACCAGGCCCTCGCCGAGGTTGGTGCGCATGTAGTCGACCAGGGCGGCCCGGTCGGCGAAGACCAGCCCGTTGTAGTCGGCGGTGGCCTCGGGCAGGAAGCACGCCTCGAACTCGTCCCAGGCCTTGGTGTCGAGGGTGCGCAGGTAGCGGTACTTCAGCTGCTTGACGTCCTCGTGGTCGCGCCAGTCACCGACGGTCGCAGGAGTAGAACCTGTTCCAGTTTCGCTCACGACGGCACAGTAACCCAGGTCACAGCCCGCGGAACACGGATGTAACCGCCCGTCAACCGTCCGGCGATCTTGGCGGCGCAAGGTGAGGGCTCCAGTCCTCCCCACCCACAGGAGTCCCCGATGGCCGACAGCACCCACGTCACCGCAGCCCTCTCCGCCATGTCGGACAAGACGGCCGAGCAGCGCGCCGCCCTCCGTCTCAAGCACGCGCAGAAGCTCACCGCCCTCATGGAGGCCCGCGACGACCTGCGCGGGGTCCACGCCCTCGCCGACTTCGTCGACGACTCGGTGCGCTGGAGCGCGTGAGCGCCCGGCCCACGACGTACGACGGCGGCACCCCTGCGCAGGTGAAGACGACCCGCAGGGGTGCCGCCGGTCCCGTCTAGAGTTGCGGCCGTGATCTTCAAGCGCGTGGGCGAGGGGCGCCCCTACCCCGAGCACGGGCTCTCGTCCCGCGACTGGGCCGCCCTGCCGCCGCGCCAGGTCCGCCTCGACGAGCTGGTGACCACGAAGGACACGCTCTTCCTCGGCGCCCTGCTCGACGACGACTCCACGTTCTACGGCGACCTGTTCGCCCACGTCGTCTCGTGGGACGGCGAGCTCTACCTCGAGGACGGCCTGCACCGGGCACTGCGCGCGGCCCTGCAGCAGCGGCCCGTGGTGCACGCGCGGGTGTTCGAGCACACGCCGCGGGGCACGGTGCAGCCATGACCGAGCCGGCCGGCCCCGCCCTCCCCGCCACGCTGCGCTCGGCGCTGACCCTGGGCGTGCTCGGCGTCCTGCTCCTGCTCATGCTCGTGTGGGGCTGGTCCTCGGCCACCGCCCCGCTCCCCGGCTCCGAGGACGACCAGGGCGCCTGCGAGCCGTTCACCGTGGTGGCGGGCGAGCGCCTGGACAGCTCCCAGGTGGAGGTCTCGATCCTCAACGCCGGCAACCGTGAGGGGCTCGCGGGCGAGGTGATGGACGGCTTCGTGGAGCGCGGGTTCCGGGAGGGCAGCAGCGGGAACGCACCGACCGGCACCGAGGTCGCGAAGGTGCAGATCTGGGCTGCCGACCGCCGCGACCCCGCGGTCGAGCTGGTGCGCAGCGCGCTCCCGCAGCCCGCGCCGGTGGTCGACATCGAGATCAACGCACCGGGGGTCGTGGTCGTGGTCGGCAACGACTTCCGCGAGCTGCGCGAGGGGCGGACCTCGATCACGGCCCGCCAGGACGGGTCGGTCTGCGCCCCCTGAGCGGCCCCCGGCGACCCGGCCGCCTCAGCGGCCGCGCGACCCCCGCGCCTCGGGACCCAGCCACTGCGCCAACCGGCCACCGCGGCTGACCTCCCGCAGCCGGCGCTCGGTCGCCTCGCGCTGCTTGCGGGGGGTGACGACCAGCAGGTCGTCGCCGGCGCGCAGCGCGGTGCGGCGCTCGGGCACGAGGGTCTGGTCACCCCGGATCACCAACGACACCGAGGCACCGTGCGGCAGCCGCAGCTCGCCCACCTCGACCCCGTGCAGCCGCGAGCGGGGACTGATCGTGACCTGGAGGAGGTCGGCCGCGACCCGCTCCAGCGGTGCCGCCTCCACGTCGAGGTCACGGGGTTCGGACCTCGAGGCGACCCGCAGCACCCGGGCCGCCCAGGGCAGGGTCGGGCCGGTCAGGAGGGTGTCGACCACGATGACGACGAAGACCAGGTCGAAGAGCCGCTCCGCCCCGTCCACGCCCTCCGAGAGCGGGATGGTCGCCAGCACCACGGGCACGGCACCGCGCAGGCCCGCCCAGGACACGAACGCGAGCTCGTTCCACGGCATCGGCCGCACGAGCGCGCTGAGCCCCACGGAGGCCGGCCGGGCCACGACGGTCAGCACCAGCACGACCGCGAGCGCGAGCCCGACGGTCTCGAGCGTGATCCGTCCCGGGGAGAGCAGCAGCCCGAGCATGACGAAGAGCCCGATCTGGGCCAGCCACGCGACGCCCTCGGCGAAGGAGCGGGTGGCGGCCCGGTGCGGCAGGTCGGCGCTGCCGAGCACCAGCCCGGCGACGTACACCGCGGCGAAGCCGGACCCGTGCAGCGCGGTCGCGCCGCCGTACCCGAGGAAGGTCAGGGAGAGGACGGCGAGCGGGTAGAGGCCGGCCGTCGGGAGAGCGGCGCGACGCATGACCCAGGCGCCGCCGAAGCCGGCGGCCAGTCCGCACGCCACACCGAGCGCCAGCTCGCCCGCGATGATCGCGCCCACGAGGGCTGGCGGGTGCTCGCCGACCGCGCCGGAGGCGATGAGCGTGACGAGCACGACGGTGGGGGCGTCGTTGAGGCCGGACTCGGCCTCCAGCGCCCCGCGCACCCGGCCGGGCAGCGGGACCACCCGCAGGACCGAGAAGACCGCGGCGGCGTCGGTGGGGGCGAGCACCGCCGCGAGCAGGACGGCGAGCTCCCACGGCAGGCCGAGCACGAGGTGCCCGAAGCCGGCCACCAGGGCCGTCGAGACGGCGACGCCGATGGTGGCGAGCGAGACGCCGAGCGCCATCGAGGGGCGCAGCTCGCGCCAGTTCGAGGTCAACCCGCCCTCGGCGAGGATGACCGCCAGGGCGGCGAACCCCAGGGCGTGGGCGAGCTCGGCGTCCTCGAAGCCGATGCCGAAGCCGGACTCCCCCAACGCTGCGCCCATGAGCAGGTAGACCAGCAGCGACGGCAGGCCCGCGCGCGAGGAGAGCCGCACGGCGAGGATGGCCAGCAGCGTGACGACCGATCCCACCAGCACGAACTCGTCGAGCGCCTGCACGTCGAAGGTCATCGCTCCCCTGTCCCCGCGGGGTCCGGCCCGGAGCCCGAGCCTATCGTCGGCACGCACCTGGACAGCCGTCCGGTCGCCGGTTCCAGAAAATTGGAACTTGTTCTAGATTTGGGACATGAGCGAGACCCCCGGCACCACCGTCCCCGACGTCCTGCCCGCGTCCGTCCTCGACGGGGCGGAGACGTACGACCTGGTCGTGGTCGGGTTCGGCATCGCCGGCGGCTGCGCGGCCCTCGAGGCGGCCCGCGCCGGCGCCCGGGTGCTGCTGCTGGAGAAGGCCGCCGTGCACGGCGGCACCTCCTCGATGTCGGGCGGCCACTTCTACCTCGGCGGCGGTACGCCGGTGCAGCAGGCCACGGGCCACGAGGACACCCCCGAGGAGATGTACAAGTACCTCGTCGCGGCCTCGAAGGAGCCCGAGCACGACAAGATCCGCGCCTACTGCGACGGCTCGGTCGAGCACTTCGGCTGGCTCGAGGCGCTCGGCTTCGAGTTCGAGCGCTCCTACTACCCGGAGAAGGCCGTCATCCAGCCCGGCACCCAGGGCCTGATGTTCACCGGCAACGAGAAGGTCTGGCCCTACAAGGAGCAGGCCGTCCCCGCCCCGCGCGGGCACAAGGTGCCGGTGCCCGGGGACACCGAGGGCACCCGGATCGTGATGGACCTGCTCAAGGAGCGGCTGGCCGAGGCCGGCGCCGAGGTGCGCTACGAGACCGGCGTGACCAACCTGGTCGTCGACGACTCCCCCGAGGGCGGCGGCGCGGTCGTCGGCGTCGCCTGGCGCTCCTTCGAGCGCACGGGCACGGTCCGCGCCGGCTCGGTCGTCCTGGCCGCCGGCGGCTTCGTAATGAACCCCGACATGGTCGCCGAGCACACCCCGGCGCTCGGCTCGAAGCTGTTCACCCTCGGCTCGACGTACGACGACGGACTGGGCATCCGGATGGGCCGCTCGGTCGGCGCGGAGCTCAAGCACATGGACGAGCCGTTCATCACCGCGCCGATGTACCCGCCGTCGGTCCTGCTCACCGGCATCCTGGTCAACAACCGCGGCGAGCGGTTCGTGGCCGAGGACTCCTACCACTCGCGCACCTCCCAGCACGTGATGGAGCAGCCCGGCTCCGAGGCCTACCTCATCGTCGACAGCGAGCACGGCGAGCTGGCCAGCTACTCGATGCTGGTCCCGATCATCGACGCCTACGACACCATCGAGGAGCTCGAGACGGCGCTCTCGCTGCCGGCCGGCTCGGTCGCGGCGACCCTGGCCCGCTACAACGAGCACGCCGCCCGCGGCGAGGACCCCGACTTCCACAAGTCGCCGGAGTGGCTGGCCCCGCAGGACACCGGCCCCTGGGCCGCCTTCGACCTGCGGCTGGGCAAGGCGCTGTACGCCGGGTTCACCCTCGGCGGCATCCGCGTCGACGTCGACGGCCGCGCCCAGCGCCCCGACGGCTCGGTCATCCCCGGGCTGTACGCCGCCGGCGCCTGCGCCTCCAACCTCGCCCAGGACGGCAAGGGCTACTGCTCGGGCACCCAGCTGGGCGAGGGCTCGTTCTTCGGGCGGCGGGCCGGGCGGCACGCGGCGGCCGTCGCCGCGGGGGCGGTCGCTCCGGCCTGACGCCGCAGGCTGGTCGAGCAGGCGAGCGCCAGCGAGCCGTCGTCGAGACCGCGCAAGGTGACTCTGGGCGGTGACCACCACCCACGGTCGTGGGGCCGGATCGCTGTGGCCGGGGCAGGCTTGTCGGCGTACGCGGTCTCGACGACGCCCTCGCTGGCGCTCGGGCTGCTCGACCCACGGCGCCCAGACCGGCAGCGCACCCACCTAGGCTCGCCCCATGACCGCAGCGCCGCAGGACCCGGGCAGCCGCTGGAGGGTGGCGAGCCGGGCGAACGTCCCGCCCTTCCACGTGATGGACCTGCTGGAGGCGGCGACGAGGCGCCAGCGCAGCCACGGCGACCTGGTCAACATGGTGGCCGGGCAGCCGAGCACGGGGGCCCCGGCGCCGGTGGCCGAGGAGGCGGTCCGGCTGCTGCGCAGCGGCGACCCGCTGGGCTACACCCCCAGCGTCGGCATCCTGGAGCTGCGCGAGGCGATCGCGGCCCACCACCGGCGTACGCACGGGATCGAGGTGGACCCCGACGACGTCGTCACCACCACCGGGTCGAGCGGCGGCTTCCTGCTCGCCTTCCTCGCCGCCTTCGAGCCGGGCGACAAGGTGGCGATGGCCCGACCCGGCTACCCCTGCTACCGCAACGTGCTCACCGCGCTGGGCTGCGAGGTCGTCGAGATCGCGACCGGTCCCGAGACCCGGTTCCAGCCGAGCGTCGAGCAGGTGGCGGCGATCCCCGGCCTCCAGGGCCTGGTGGTGGCCAGCCCCGCCAACCCGACCGGCACGATGCTGCTGCCCGAGGAGCTCGCCGCGCTGGCGCGCTGGTGCGAGGAGCACGGTGTGCAGCTGATCTCCGACGAGATCTACCACGGCATCGAGTACGCCCCGCTCGACGGTGAGCCGCGGCTGGCGCGCTCGGCGTGGGAGACCAGCCGCGAGGCGATCGTCTTCGCCAGCTTCAGCAAGTACTTCTCGATGACCGGTTGGCGGATCGGCTGGATGCTGGTGCCGCCCCGGCTGCGCCGGGCCGTCGACGTGCTCACCGGCAACTTCACGATCTGCCCGCCGGTCCTCGCCCAGCGGGCGTGCCTCGCGGCGTTCACGGACGACTCCTACGCCGAGCTCGACGGGCACGTCGCGCGGTACGCCGGCAACCGGCGCCTCCTGCTGGACGGGCTGTCCTCCCTGGGCATCACGCGGCTCGCGCCGGCGGACGGCGCGTTCTACGCCTACGCCGACGTCGGCCACCTCACCGACGACTCGATGGCCCTCGCCCACGACCTGCTGGCCCGCACCGGCGTCGCCGTCGCCCCGGGCATCGACTTCGACACCGTCGACGGCGGCCGGTCGATCCGGTTCAGCTTCGCCGGACCGACCTCGGACGTCGAGGTCGGCCTGGAGCGGCTGGCCGGCTACCTGGGGATGTGAGTCCAGGGACTCGACGCGGTCGCGGCGCACTGCGGCGCCGGGCGGCCCCCGGACTGGTCCGGCGCTGACGTCGGTCCCGGGCGGGGCCGACACTCGAGGTTGGGGCCGGGCCGCGCGCGGCCCGCCTGTCGTCCACCGACCCCTCCGGAGCGGCGCGGGCCACAGCCGGTCGTCGCGCGCCCCCACGCAGGCCGGGCGCCGAGCACCCTCGAGGCACCCCACCTCCTGGAGGCTGCAGATGTACGGCGATCCCGACGCGATCCGTGCGCTGGCGCGCACCCTGACCGAGCAGGGCGAGGAGGTGCGCGCGCAGGGCCGGCGGCTGGTCGCCGCGATCGCCGCCACCCGCTGGAGCGGCCGGGCCGCCGACGCGGCCCACGCGCTCGCCCGGGAGCGGCTGGACGACCTGGCCGTCTGCGCCGTCCGGCACGACGACGCCGCCGACGCCATGCACCGGCACGCTGCCGAGGTGGAGCACCGGCTGGCGGTGCTCGCCCGGGCCGAGGACGTGCTCGGCGGGCTCGTGGCCGGCGGCGTGGAACGGGTCCGGGAGCTGGTGCCCGACCTGCTCCCCGACCGGGGCTCCCCCGCCTGGCCCGACCTCGACCCGGGTGCCCTGGTGGCGGCCGTGACGCGGAGGCTGTCGTGAGCCGGTCCGACACGCCCGATGACGACGGGCTCGAGGTCTCCGGTGGCGTCGCCGGGGTCGCGGCGGTGCACCGCGAGCTGCTCGCACTGGCGTGGGAGTGCGACGAGGCGGCCGAGCGGATGCGTGGCTGGGCGGCCCGAGGGGCGGCCGTGCTGGTGGACCCCGACCTGCTCGCCTCCGGACTGCTCTCCCCCGTGACGCTCGCCGCTGCCGAGGCCCAGGTCCTGGCGGCCACGGCCGGACCGGACGGCGTGGGGGTGGAGTCCCTGGCCTGGGAGGTCGACGCCGCGGCGCTGCGCACGACCGCGGGCCTCCTCCTCGATGCCGACCGCCTCGCCGCCGCGGGCCTGGACCGGCTGCTGCTGCCGCTGGGCCCGGTCCTCGTGAGCGCCCCGGGATGGGTGCCGCCGGTGGCCGGGGCGCTGGCCCGGCTCTACCCCGACGGCAGCCCCGTCGTGCGACCGGTGCCCGGGGTGGCGGTGCCGGCCTCGCACACCGCCCCGCGCAGCGTCCGGGACCTCGTCGAGCACCTGCGCCAGCTCAGCGCCCTCAGCCCGCCCGACGCCCCCGCGCGCAACGGCACCGTCGAGTTGCAGACCCTCACCACCACCGACGGGGCGCGGCGGCACGTGCTGCTGCTGCCCGGCACCGACGACATGACGACCCTGCCGTGGACCCGTGACGGGGACGTGCGGGACATGGGCGCCAACCTCGCCCTGGTCGGGGGCGTCCCCGACGACGTCACCGACGGCGTGCTCGAGGCGTTGGTGGACGCCGGGGTCGGCGAGGAGCCGGTGCTCGTCGTCGGGCACAGCCAGGGCGGGATGGTGGCCGCCGCCCTGCTGGCCCGGGCCGACGAGCACGGGCTGTCGATCCGCCACGCGGTCACGCTCGGGTCCCCGACCGGCTGGCTCCCCGGGGTCCCCGCGGGGAGCCAGGTGCTTTCGCTGGAGCACCGGGGCGACGTCGTACCCCTGCTCGACGGGGGTGCCAACCCCGACAGCGTCGAGCAGGTGACGGTGACCTTCGGGCCGGTCGACGACGGCGGGGGACGGGGTGGGCTGGAGGCGCTGGCGGACCGGCACGGCTTCGCGGCGTACGCCGAAGGCGCCTCCCTCGTCGACGCCAGCGACCACCCGTCGGTGCGGGCCCAGGTCGCGGGGCTGCGCAGCGCTGGATTCCTCGACCCTGCGGACGGGACCGCCGTCAGCAGCCGGCTGCTCCAGGTGGTGCGGGAGCCGTGACGGCCTGTCGGCGGCCGCGTCTATCGGGAGAGGCCCGCCAGTGCCGAGCGCTCGATGAAGCCGTTGCGCACCCGCTGCGGGTGGTAGCCGACGTCGGTCGTCTTGACGATCTTCGCGGTGCGGTAGGAGATCTTCGAGACCGTGTCGGAGCCCGACCACGAGATGTAGCAGTGCTTGCCGTTCCAGCTCTGCGTCACCCAGTAGGGCTTGAGGCCGCCCTTGAGCAGCTTCGAGCGCTCCATGGACGGGTAGTCCACGACGGTGGCGTAGTCCGACATCGTCCCGGCCACGCAGATGTGCTTGCCGGTGGGGTCCATCGAGATGCCGTGGTGGGCGGAGTCGAGGAGGTAGAGCTCGCGCGGCGTGGTCGGGACCAGGTCCGGCAGCTCCTTCACCGCGGTGATCTCACCGCTCGCGCGGTCCATCACGACGAAGCCGTGGAAGAAGGAGAGCTGGAAGATGAACGTGTCGTCGTCGGGGGTGTGCGTGAGGGGGCGGACCGCGGTGGAGACGTCCTCGAGGCCGGCCTCGTCCAGGGCGGCGCGGAGGTCGTAGCGGCGCTGGACCTCGAAGGTGTCGGCGTCGACGAGCTGGAGCACGCGCTCGCCCTTGGTGGGGTCGAGGACGGCGTTGTCGAACGGGGTGTACACCAGCCCGATCGAGGCGTGCAGGATCGTCTCCCCGTCGTCGAGGTAGACCGACTCGTGCGGGGACCCCCCGGACGGGAAGCGACCCACCTCCTCGCCGGTCTCGACGTCGAGGGCGTGCACGACGTTGCCGGTGGAGGCCGAGACCACGACGGTCTCACCGTCGGGCGAGAGGGCCATGTGGTCGGAGCGGACCCCGTCGACGGCGAAGCGCCACACGATCTCGCCGGTGGCCAGCTCGATCGCGACGACGTCGGCGAACGAGGGCCGGGAGACGATGAGCAGCCGCCCGTCGTTGGAGGAGTACATGTCGTCGACGAGCTGGTCGTTGCCCTCGCCGATCAGCTCGCGGATGGCCAGGAAGTAGGCCAGGCGGTAGGGGTTGAGCTGGATCTCGGCCATCCGCTCCTCGCGGTCCGGCACGATGTCGATCCGGCCGACGCGACGGAACGAGCCCGGCAGGAGCACGTCGGCCGTGCCGTCCCAGTTGTTGCCGACGTACACCACCCGGCGCAGGTCGTCGGCGCGCGCGGGCGCCTCGTCAGCGCTGGCGACGGGGCCTGTGGCACCGGCCAGCAGCGGCACGGCGAGCACGAGACCGGCCAGCGACACGAGTGCGCGGCGGACGGGGTGCGACATCGGGACCTCCCAGGAACCTGAACAACCTTCAGGTACCCAACGACATGGGCGACTCTCCGTCACGACGTGTCTCGCCCGGTGGGCAGCGCGCGGGGCCGGTGGAGCGGGGCTCAGAGCGCGCGGTGCACGAACTCCCCGAGCTGGGTCAGGTTGCGGACCTCCACCATCGGCACCACCTCGCCGTAGCGGGAGGCCGCGGAGTCGCCGGTGTCCCAGTGTCGGCGGTGCTCGGGGTTGAGCCACCAGGCGTGCCGGCACTGTCCCGCGAGGTCGGCGAGCACGTCGATGTTGAGGTCGGAGTAGTTGGAGCGGGCGTCGCCCAGGACGAGCAGCGCGGTGCGCGGGCCGATCGCGTCGGCGTGCCGCTCGGCGAACGTGGTCAGGGCGCGGCCGTAGTTGGTGCGGCCCCACAGCGCGGCGTGGGCGGTGCTCGCGGCGAGGTCGGCCATCACGTCGACGACGTCGGCGCCGGGCTTGAAGTGGTGGGTGACCTCGTGGACGTGGTCGATGAAGGTGAAGGCGCGGACCTTGGTGAACTGGTCGCGCAGGGCGAAGACCAGCAGCAGGGTGAACTGCGCGAAGTTCGCGACCGAGCCGCTCACGTCGCAGAGCACGACCAGCTCGCTGCGGTGGGGCCGCTTCGGCTTGTGGTGGGTGGTGAGCGGCACGCCGCCGGTGGAGACCGAGGCGCGCACCGTGCGGCGGAAGTCGAGCGGGCCGCGCCGGTGGGCGTGGTGCTGCTGGGTCAGTCGGGTGGCGAGCCGGCGGGCCAGCGGCTGGATCTCGCGGCGCATCTCCTCCAGGTCGCTGCGCCGCATGGACAGGAAGTCGAGGCGGTCGATCGTGGGCCGCAGCGCCGCCTGGGCGACGTGGTCGGGCCCCTTCTCCTCGCCGATCCGACGGCGCGCGTCGGACTCCACGCTGCGGGTGAAGCCGCCGACCCGGCGGGCCGCGAGCCGGTCGGCCTCCTCCTCGCTCCGCCCGGCGGCCATCAGCCCGGCGACGATCTGCTCGACCAGCTCTCCGGGGGCCACGCGCTGGAGGGCGGTGTACGCCGACCAGCTGGACAGCCCCGGACCACGCCCGGGCATGGCGCCGAACCGCGCGACCATCTCCACGGCGAGCGCGTCCAGCGCCTCCTGGTCGCCGTCGACCAGCGCTGCCTCGAGCCGCTCGCGGAACTCCTGGAGGGCGGCCCCGTTGTCGCGCGCGGTCCGCGGCTCGCCGTCGACTGCCGCACCCTCGGCTCCCTCACCGCTCTCCGCCCCCTCGGCGGCGAGCGACTCCTCCAGCCGGCCGCCGGCGCCCTCACCGACCATCCGCGGGAAGTAGAGGTCGAAGAGCGCGTCGAAGGTCGGGCGCCACTGGTGCCGCTTGACGACGGCGGCGGCGTACCCCTCCTTGACCACGCGGCGGTCCGACCAGTCCAGCGCGGTCAGCACCGCGACCGCGTCGAGGTCCTCGGCCAGCGAGACCGGCAGGCCCGCCGCGCGGAGCGCCTCGAGGAAGGCGATGTGGCGGTCGAGGAGGCCGGAGTGCCGCGAGGTGTCGGGGCTCATGTCACGCGCGGGCCAGGCGCAGCTCCTTGACCGCGCGCTCGGTGTCGGAGACGTGCTTGAGCACCACGCCGAGCGTGGCGGAGACCGCAGCGTCGTCGAGGTCCTTGATCTCGAGCGCCAGCAGGGTGCGGGCCCAGTCGACCGACTCCGCGATCGAGGGGGCCTTCTTCAGCTCCAGCTCGCGGAGCCGGCCGATGAGGGTGACGAGCTGGGTCGCCACCGCCTCCTCGAGGTCGGGCACCTGGGAGAGGACGATCTCGCGCTCGCGCTCGGCGTCGGGGTACTCCAGGTGCAGGTAGAGGCAGCGGCGCTTGACCGCCTCGCTGAGCTCGCGGGTCGCGTTGGAGGTGAGCACGACGTACGGCCGGCGGACCGCCGCGACGGTGCCCATCTCGGGGATGGTGACCTGGAAGTCGCTGAGCACCTCCAGCAGCAGTCCCTCCACCTCGACGTCGGTCTTGTCGACCTCGTCGATGAGCAGCACGGTCGGCTCTTCGCGCCGGATCGCGGTGAGCAGCGGCCGGGTGAGCAGGAACTCGTCGGTGAAGATGTCGTCGTGGGTCTGGTCCCACTCCTGGCCCTGGCTGGACTGGATGCGCAGCAGCTGCTTCTTGTAGTTCCACTCGTAGAGCGCGCGCGCCTCGTCGAGCCCCTCGTAGCACTGCAGCCGCACCAGCTCGGCGCCCGTCGCGCGGGCCACGGCCTTGGCCAGCTCGGTCTTGCCGACCCCCGCGGGCCCCTCCAGCAGCAGCGGCTTCTCGAGCGCCCCGGCCAGGAAGGTCGTGGTGGCGGTGGCGGTGTCGGCGAGGTAGCCGGTGGCCGTCAGGCGCGCGGCGGCGTCGGCGGGTGAGGCGAACCAGGTCCCAGGAGGGGTCATGGCGCCATCCTCACCCATCGACGGACGACGGCCGGGCGCCGTCCGGGTGACACCGGTCCGTACCGGCGTAGCGCACCGGCCCCTCGCCTCGTTGTCCCACCGTGACCGACTCCCCCACCGGTCCGGTCGACGGTCCCCCCACCGCCCACCTGGCCCTCGCCCCACCACGGCTGCGCGCGCGGCGCCGGACCTGGCGGCGCCGGCACGTGCTCCGGACGCTCGACGTCGTGAAGGGCGCCGTGCTGGGCGCGGTCATCACCATCGGCGCGACGGCCCACGTGTCCGCCGAGCCCGCCACCCCGGCACCCCGGGTCGACACGGCCCTGGAGCAGCTGATGACCGACCACCGGTGCACCACCACCGGCTTCCCCGACGGCTCGGTGCCCGCCAGCACCCTGCTCCGCAACCGCGAGGGCCAGCTGCGCGTCGTCTCCTTCGAACGCGGCTGGGCCGCGTACCAGGGCGCCGCCCCCGGCGCGCTCGTCGCCGTCTGCCTCGACCCCCGCTGACCGCCGACCCGTCACTTTCGAACCCTCGAGACGTCAGTTTCGTACGCCGCCGCACACCCGGTCACGGGCATCGACGGCTCGGCGGTGCAGGACCGACGGCTCGGCGGTGCGAAACCGACGGCTCGGCGGTGCGAAACCGACGGCTCAGCGGTTCACAACCGACGGCTCGGCGGTTCACAACCGACGGGTCGGCGGTGGGTCAGGCGGGCTCGCCGTGGCGGCCGGCCCCGGAGGCGAAGCGCTGGGCGCCCTCGACAGCCTCGGTGAGGGAGACCAGCCCGTGCTCGTACTCCACGGCCAGGGCCTCGGCCTCGGTGAGGCCCTCGGAGTCGAGGAGGGAGAGCCGGTCGCGGCGCAGGCAGGTCTGCGGGAGGGCGGCGAGCTGGTGGGCGAGGGCCTCGGCCTCGACCCGCGCCTGCCCGACCGGGACGACGCGGTTGACCAGACCCATGCGCTCGGCCTCCCAGGCGTCGACGGGCCGTCCGGTCAGGACCAGGTCCATGGCCCGGCTCGCGCCGATGAGCCGGGGCAGCCTCACCGTGCCGCCGTCGATGAGCGGCACGCCCCAGCGGCGGCAGAAGACACCGAGCACCGCGTCGGCAGCCGCAACGCGCAGGTCGCACCAGGCGGCCAGCTCGAGGCCGCCGGCGACGGCGTACCCCTCGATGGCGGCGACGACCGGCTTCGACAGCCGCATCCGCGTGGGTCCCATCGGGCCGTCGGCGCCGGGCGGGTCGACCCGGTTGCCGTCAGGGGTGCCGACGGCCTTGAGGTCCGCCCCGGCGCAGAACGTGCCGCCGTCCCCCCACAGCACCGCCACGGCGACGGAGTCGTCGGCATCGACGTCGCGGAACGCCCGCGCCAGGGCCGCAGCGGTCGCGCCGTCGACGGCGTTGCGGGCGTGGGGACGGTGCAGGACGACGGTGGCGACCGGGCCGTCGCGCTCGACGCGGACCGCCGGCTCGCCGCTGCCCTCGGGGATGGGGGTGCTCACGGGCCACATCCTGCCGCCCCGGACGACCCACCGCAGCCGCCGACGGCGTACGACGGCAGGCGGGTCAGGACGGGTCGTACAGGTCGGTCATGCGGCCGTCGGGGTCGAGCCGGCGCAGCAGCGCCTCGGCGATCCCGGCGAGCTGCCCGACCTGCTCGGGCGTGAGCGCGTCGACCACGTGCTCGCGCACGGCCCGGACGTGCCCGGGCGCGGCGGCCACCACCGCGGCGAGCCCGGTGTCGGTGAGCCGGGCGTCGGTGGCGCGGCGGTCCTCGGGGCAGGGCGTGCGCTCGACGAGACCGCGCTCCTCGAGGCGGCGCACGACGTGCGAGAGCCGCGGCAGCGTGGCGTTGGTGCGCTGGGCGAGGGCGGTCATCCGCAGCGTGCGACCCGGCGCCTCGGAGAGCTGGGAGACGACCATGTAGTCGAAGTGGGTCATCGCGGCGTCGCGCCGCAGCTGGGCGTCGAGCGTGCCGGGGAGCAGCTCGAGGACCGCCACCAGCCGCAGCCAGGCCCGCATCTCCGACTCGTCGAGCCACCGCACGTCGTCCGGTGCCGCGTCCTCGCCCCCGCTCATGCGCTCATCCTTCCCCTGAATGGTTGCAGGAACAACTTTGTGGGTTAGCCTGTTAGTTGTAGGTACAAGCATCTACGAGAAAGGCCCACTCATGTCCGTCCAGGCCGTCCGCCTCAACCACGCCGTGCTCTACGTCTCCGACCTCGAGCGCAGCATCGCCTTCTACTCCGAGGTCCTCGGCATGGAGGTCGCGGCCCGTGAGCCGCGCGCCAACGCCGCGTTCCTCCGGCTCGTGCGCTCGGGCAACCACCACGACCTCGGCCTCTTCGGCATCGGTGCCCGCCCGCCGCGCCCCCGTGGCTCGATCGGGCTCTACCACCTCGCCTGGCAGGTCGACGCGATCGAGGACCTCGAGGCCGCGCGGATGCTGCTGGCCGAGCGCGACGCCTACACCGGTGAGTCGAGCCACGGCGCCACGAAGAGCATCTACGGCATCGATCCCGACGGCAACGAGCTGGAGGTCATGTGGATGCTGCCGCGCGCGGCCTGGGGCGAGTACGAGGACACCGCTCCCATCGAGCGGCTCGACCTGCCCGGCGAGATCCGTCGCTGGGGCGGCGTCGCCACCGGCTCGGAGCTGCGTCCGGTCGAGGCCACGCGGTGAGCCCTGCTCCGACCGACACCCACGGCACCCTGCCCGCGCCGGTCGTCGCGCGCGTGGGTGGGGGCCGGACCGACCGGCCGCTCGTGGTGCTGCTGCACGGCCGGGGTGCCGACGAGTCCTCGGTGGTCGCGCTCGGGGAGGCACTTGAGACGGCGCTGCCCGGCCGGGCGGAGTACGCCGCGGTCCGGGCGCCCCTGGCGGAGGGGGCCGGCTTCGCGTGGTTCGCCAACCGGGGCATCGGCCGGCCGCTCCCGGAGTCCCTGCGCAGCACGATGGACTGGTTCCGGACCTGGGCCGACCAAGCGGGTCGGCGCCCGGTGGTCCTCGTGGGGTTCAGCGGCGGTGCCGCCTTCGCCGGCGGCCTGGCGCTCGACGACCCCGCGCGGTGGGCCGGGCTGGCCGTGCTGCTCGGGACCCTCCCGTTCGACGCCGGGGTCCCGACCGACGCCGGTCGACTCGAGGGGCTGCCGGTCCTGGTGGCCCAGGGCGAGGAGGACCGGGTCATCCCGGCCGAGCTGCTGGCCCGCACGTGGGAGTACCTCCGCGGCACCTCCGGCGCCCGGACCACCAGCCACCGCGACGCCGGCGGCCACCTGCTGACAGCCGGCACCGTGCGGGCGCTGGTCGGCTGGCTGGACGAGGTGCTGGGCCAGGACGTGGACGGCTCCCGCGGCGCGACCTCCGCCGCGCCGGCGGGCTCGTGACCCCCCGCGAAGCAGCCGCGACGCTGCGTGCCGCGCGGGTGGAGGGTCGCACCCTGGAGCCGTTCACCGACGAGCACCCCGATCTCGACGAGGCCTGGGGGTACGCCGTCCAGCAGGTCGACCTCGCGGAGCGGCTGCGCGCCGGGGAGCGGAGGGTCGGAGCCAAGCTCGGTCTGACCAGCGAGGCCAAGCAGCAGCGGATGGGAGTGCGACGCCCCGTGGTCGGGTTCCTCACCGACGCGATGCGGCTCCCCGAGGGTCGGCTCGACGTGGGTCGCTGGGTGCAGCCGCGGGTCGAGCCCGAGGTCGCGTTCCTGACCAGCCGCCGGATCGACCGGGCCCTCGGACCGACCGAGCTGCCGTCGTACGTCGCGGGCGTGGCGGTGGCCGCGGAGGTGCTGGACTCGCGGTGGACCGGCTACCGGTTCCGGCTGGCCGACGTGCTGGCCGACGCCACGAGCGCGGCCGGGTTCGTGCTCGGGAGCGGGGTGCACGACCTCGCGACGGTCGGCGACCTGGCCGCCCTGCGCGGGGAGGTCCGGGTCGACGGACAGGTGGTCGAGCGCGCGACCGGGGCGGCCGTGCTGGGCGACCCGTTGCGGGCGCTCGTCCTGCTGTCCGAGCACCTGGCCGCGCACGGGGAGGCGCTGCCCGCGGGGTCGTGGGTGCTGGCCGGGGCGCTCACCGACGCGGTGCCGCTGGTCGCGGGTCGCCGCTACGAGCTCGAGCTCGAGGCGCTGGGGACGATCCGGCTCGACGCGCGCTGAGCCCCCTCGCCGCCCCCTTGCCCCGACCTCGCCCGCGACCTGGTCAGGCGGGCGTGACCGGCCCGTCCACCATGCCGGCGCCGAGCCGGTGCCGCTCGCCGAGCTCGCGGTAGTAGCCGGCGTTGGTGTCGATCCACACCTGCGAGCTGGTGCCCTCCACCGGCTTGAGCGGCTTGCAGGGCGTGCCGGTGGCCACCATGCCCCCGGGCAGCTCGGTGCCGGGGGTGACGACCGACCCGGCGCCGACCAGCGTGCCGGGCCCGACGACCGAGCCGTCAAGCAGCGTGCTGCCGTTGCCGACCAGCGCCCGCTCGCCGACCTCGCGCCCGTGCACCACGCAGGAGTGGCCGACCGTGGCGTGGGGCCCGACGGTGAGCACCTCGCCGGGGGCGGCGTGCAGGACGGAGTTGTCCTGGATGTTCGACCCCTCCCGCACGACGATCGTGCAGATGTCGCCGCGCAGGACCGCGCCGTACCAGATGCTCGCGCCGGCCTCGACCGTCACGTCCCCGATCAGCGTGGCGGTCACGGCGACGAAGGCCTCGGGGTGCACGACGGGGCGCTTGCCCTCGAACTCGACGATGTTCACGGTCGGCATCCTGCCAAGCGGCCTCACGCCGACCCGGTCGTGGTCCGCGCGACGTCCGCACACAGGGCGGGGTCGTCGCTGAACGGCAGGTGCCCGCAGCCGGGCATGTCGACGTCCCGCGCCCCGGGGAGGACCTTCCTGGCCCGTCTGCTCTGGGCGCGGTGCCACAGCACCACGTCCCGGGTGCCCCACGCGATGGTCACCGGCACCGCGGCGAGGCCGCCGGGGTCGCGGGAGGACCGCACCAGGTCGTAGTCGCCGAAGCTGTCGCGTGCCGCCGCGAACGAGGGGGCGTCTGGAGGAGATCAAGTGCGTGGAGACGCAGGTGCACCAGCTCGAGCGCATGCTCGGCATGCCCTACGAGCACGACGACGCCGAGATGACGATGCAGAAGGTCAACGCCTGGCGGGCGGTGCACAGCCAGGGCCGCGGGCTCTACTCCGTCCTCTACGAGCACCTCGACGACCTCGAGGACCGGGTGGTCCGCGAGGGCGAGTTCATGTCCAACATCTTGCTGGGCTGGAACTTCGGCGACGGGCACCTCAACGACGAGCGCCTCGTCGCTGCGGTGCAGGCCCGGCTGGGTCTCGAGCCCGGCGACCTGGTCATGGTCTACTGCGAGTCCCAGGCCACCCCGTGGCGCCACGGCCGACCACAGGAGTACCGCGTGATCGATGCAGCACTCGGCACCGTGGAGCGAGGCACCTGGGACGTGCGCGACTGCGTCGCCACCCAGCCCTGGCTGCCCGACGGCCCGATCCCGCTGCAGGTCACCTGGACGGCTCCCGGCTTCGTACGCCGCCAGACGCTGACCCGCGGGTCGACGAGCGGCCAGGAGCAGCCCGCGTGACGAGCGCCGTGGTGGTCGGCAGCGGGCCCAACGGGCTCGCCGCCGCCATCCGCCTGGCCCAGGCCGGGCTGGAGGTGACCGTCCTGGAGGCGCACGAGCGCCCCGGGGGCGGCACCCGCACCGACGACCGGCTCACCGTCCCCGGGCTGGTGCACGACGTGTGCGCCGGCTTCCACCCGACCGGGGTGGCCTCGCCGTTCTTCGCCTCCCTCGACCTGGGCCGGCACGGCCTGCGCTGGCTGTGGCCGAAGATCGACCTGGCGCACCCGCTCGACGACGGTCGCGCCGCGCTCGCCGCCCGCGACATGGACCGCTCGGTCGCCAGCCTCGGTCGCGACGGCGCCCGGTGGCGACGGATCTTCGAGCCGATCGTGCGCCACTTCGACGACCTCGTCGCCGACGTGTTCCAACCGGTCGTGCACGTGCCGCAGCACCCCGTCACCCTGGGGCGCTTCGGCCTCAAGGCGGCGATGCCCGCGACCTGGCAGGCCGCCCGCTTCTCGGACGAGCCGGCCAAGGCGCTGCTCACCGGCGTGGCCGCGCACAAGTTCGGCACCCTGACCGGGCCGCTCGGCTCGTCCGTCGGCTTCCTGCTGACCGGCGCCGCGCACGCCGTCGGGTGGCCGGTGGCCGAGGGCGGCACCGAGTCGATCACCCGGGCCCTGCTGGCCAAGCTCGCCTCGCTCGGCGGGACGGTCCGCAGCGGAGTGCGCGTGCGGTCGCTGGACACCCTCGCCGAGCTCGCCGGGTTGGGCCGCCGACCCGAGGTCGTCGTCCTCGACACCGCACCCGCCGGGGCGCTGGAAATCGTCGGCGACGCCCTGCCCTCGCGCGTGCGGCGGGCCTTCGAGCGCTTCGACTACGGCCCGGCGGCGTACAAGGTCGACTACGCCGTCGACGGCGGCATCCCCTGGACCAACCCCGACTGCGCACTCGCGGGCACCCTGCACCTCGGCGGCTCCGCCCGCGAGATCGTCGCGGTCGAGGCGATGACCGCGCGCGGCCAGATGCCCGACCGTCCCTTCGTGCTGCTCGGCCAGCAGGCGGTCGCCGACCCGGCGCGCGCGGTCGGGTCGGTCGTCCCGGTCTACGCCTACGCCCACGTCCCGCACGGGTACGCCGGCGACGCGACCGAGGCCGTCACCGCGCAGATCGAGCGCTTCGCCCCCGGGTTCCGCGAGCGGGTCGTCGCGACGAAGGTGTGGACCCCCGCGGACTGGGAGGCCTACAACCCCAACTACGTCGGTGGCGACATCTCCGCCGGCGCCAACACCTGGACCCAGATCGCGATGCGGCCGCGCCCGGCGCTGGACCCCTACTCCCTCGGTGTCCCCGGGGTCTACCTCTGCTCCTCGGCCAGCCCGCCGGGCGGCGGCGTGCACGGGATGGCCGGGTTCAACGCGGCCGAGTCGGCGCTGCGTCGGCTGTGATCGCGCGGCTGGAGCCAGCCTGGGACGACGAGAGCCCCGGACCATCCCGGCCCGGGGCTCTCGTGACGCTGGCGGTGGCGGTGGGATTTGAACCCACGGTGGGTTTGACCCCACACATCATTTCGAGTGATGCACCTTCGGCCGCTCGGACACGCCACCGCGGGTGAATGTACCGGAGCGGGTCGGAGCGGGAGAAATCAGTCGTCGCGCTGGGCAGCGAAGAAGTCGGCGAGCAGCGCGGCCGACTCCTCGGACAGCACTCCGGCGAGCACCTCGGGGCGGTGGTTGAGGCGGCGGTCGCGCACGACGTCCCAGAGGCTGCCGACCGCGCCGGCCTTCTCGTCGTACGCCGCGAACACGACGCGGTCGACCCGGCTGAGCACGGCCGCGCCGGCGCACATGGTGCACGGCTCGAGGGTGACCACGAGGGTGCAGCCGGTGAGCCGCCACTCCCCACGCGCGCGGGCGGCCTCACGGAGCGCGACGACCTCGGCGTGGCCGGTGGGGTCGGCCTCGGCCTCGCGGACGTTGCGCCCCCGCCCCACGACCTCGCCGGCCGCATCGACGACGACGGCCCCGATCGGGACGTCGCCGGTGGCGAGCGCTGCGCGCGCCTCGGCGAGGGCGGCCCGCATGGGGTCCGCCCAGTCCGCGTGCCTCAGTGCTCTGCCCTCACACCGGGCTCCTCACGACGGGCCCCCACGACCGGGTCCTCACGCGGGGGCCAGGCCCGCGACGTCGTCGAACTGCTCGCCGAACCCGATCAGCCGCGCCACGTCGGAGAGCACCTCGTCGGGGTAGGCGTCGGGGTCGTCGAGCAGCTCCTCGAGCGCGTCCTCGCTGACCCCGAGGTCGGCCAGCAGGCCGAGGTCGCCGGCCGGCTCGTCCTCGTCGCGCTCGTCGAGGTCGTCGGGGTCGATCTCGTCGAGGAGGTCGATCACGGTCTCGGCGAGGTCCCAGTCCTCGGCGGCGCTGGCGTCCGAGAGCAGCACCCTCGTCCGCTCCCCCTCGACCCGCACGATCACGAAGAAGTCCTCGTCGACCGAGACCAGCCCGATCGCCCCGGTGTCCCCGCCGAGGCGGCGCAGCGCGTCGGCCAGCAGCTCGACGTCCTCGCAGTGCTCGAGGGTCATCTCCTGCACGACCCAGCGTCCACCCTGGCGGTACGCCGCCACGGCGAGATCGACGTCGTCGAGCTGCGTGGTGGTCTCGTCCATGTGGTCTCCCTGGACCCGGTGCGGGCCTGCGGCCCACGTGGAGGTGGTGCGTGTGCAGGTGTGGCGCTGGCCCGGTGGAGCCGTCGTGCAGGCACCAGCGTGGCAGACGTCCCACCCACGGCCAACCCCCTTCGCCCGTGGGCACTCCCACAGGCGGCGGGGTCCTAGGCTGGGCGCCATGCGCACCCAGGTCGTGGACCACCCGCTCGTCACCCACAAGCTCACGACGCTGCGCGACGAGCGCACCGACTCCCCGACCTTCCGCGCGCTCACCGACGAGCTGGTCGCGCTGCTGGCCTACGAGGCCACCCGCGACGTCCGCGTCGAGCCGGTCGAGATCCGCACGCCGGTCGCGGCCGCCACCGGCGTACGCCTGGCCTCGCCGAAGCCGCTGGTCGTGCCGATCCTGCGCGCCGGGCTGGGCATGCTCGACGGCTTCATGCGGCTGCTGCCGACCGCCGAGGTGGGCTTCCTCGGGATGGTGCGCAACGAGGACACCCTCGAGGCCTCGACGTACGCCGAGCGGCTGCCCGACGACCTCTCCGGCCGCCAGTGCTACGTCCTGGACCCGATGCTCGCCACCGGCGGCACCCTCGCCGCGGCGATCCGCTTCCTCACCGACCGCGGCGCCGACCACATCACCGCGATCTGCCTGCTCGCCGCCCCCGAGGGCTGCGAGCGCCTCGCCGCCGACCTCGAGGGCCTCGAGGTCCCCGTCACCGTCGTCACCGCCGCCATGGACGAGCGGCTCAACGAGAAGGGCTACATCGTGCCCGGACTCGGCGACGCCGGCGACCGGTTGTACGGCGTCGCGGGCTGAGGGTGCGCTCGTGTGAGGTTCAGCGGGGCGCCGCTGCACCTTGCGGCGTACCCACGCAGCTGCATCGGGGGACCGTGAGCTTCAGCGGGGCGCCGCTGAACCTGAGGGCGGCGGTGCTCGTGTGAGGTTCAGCGGGGCACCGCTGCACCTTGCGGCGCACCCACGCAGCTGCATCGGGGGACAGTGAGCTTCAGCGGGGCGCCGCTGAACCTCACGCTCCGCCGCTGAACCTCACGCTCCGCCGCTGGACCTCACGGCGGAGAAGCCCTACAGCCCCTTCGCGGCCGCGAGCAGCTTGGTGAGCGACTCCTTGGCGTCCCCGAAGAGCAGGGTGGTGCGCGGGTCGAAGAGCAGCTCGTTCTCGATGCCGGCGAACCCGGGACGCATGGAGCGCTTGAGGAAGACGACCTGCTGGGCCTGGTCGACGTCGAGGATCGGCATGCCGTAGATCGGGGCCGAGGGCGTGGTGCGGGCGGCGGGGTTGACGACGTCGTTGGCGCCGACGACCAGCACGACGTCGGTGTGCTTGAACTCGCCGTTGATGTCGTCCATCTCGACCAGCTGCTCGTAGGGGACCTGGGCCTCGGCGAGCAGGACGTTCATGTGCCCGGGCATCCGGCCGGCGACGGGGTGGATCGCGTAGTCGACCCGGGTGCCGCGCGCCTGCAGCACCTCGACCAGCTCGCGCAGGGTGTGCTGGGCCTGGGCGACGGCCAGGCCGTAGCCGGGGACGATGATGACGCGGTCGGCGTACCCCAGCAGGATCGCGACGTCCTCGGGGCCGGCCGAGCGGACCGGGCGGTCGGAGGCCTCGCCGGCGCCGAGGGTGGAGCCGCCGCGCAGCGCCCCGAAGAGGATGTTGGGCACCGAACGGCCCATCGCGCGCGCCATCAGCAGGGTCAGGAAGGTACCCGAGGCCCCGACCAGCGTGCCCGCGACCAGCAGCACCACGTTGGAGAGCACGTAGCCGCCGGCGGCGACGGTCAGCCCGGTGAAGGCGTTGAGCAGGGAGATGACGATCGGTACGTCCGCGCCGCCGACCGGCAGCACCAGCAGCACGCCGACGATCAGGCCGAGCACGGCCAGGCCGATGCCGATCCCGAGGGTCGCGTTCGTGACGGTGAGGACGCCCAGGGCCAGCGACGCCAGGATCGCGGCACCGAAGACCAGCGGGAGCCCGGCGAAGACCACCGGACGCGAGGTCATGAGCTCCTGGAGCTTGGCGAACGTGATGACGGAGCCCGCGAAGGAGACCGACCCGACCAGGACGGTGAAGGCGGTCGCGGCGAGCACGAAGGACTCGACGTCGGCCGCGTCGGAGAGGTGCAGCAGCTCGTCGAGCTCCAGCAGCGCGACCAGGGCCGCGGCTCCACCGCCCACGCCGTTGAACAGCGCGACCATCTGCGGCATCTGGGTCATCTGCACCCGGCGCGCGCCGAGCGCGCCCACGAGGGAGCCGACCACGATCGCGCCGACGATGAGCGGCACGTGGTCGAGGTCGAGGTAGGTGAAGGGCAGCACCACCGCGACGACCGCGGCGGCCGCGCCGACGAGGTTGCCGGTGCGCGCGGTCCGCGGGCCCGCGAGGCCCTTGAGCGCGAGGATGAAGCCGACGGCGCAGAGCAGGTAGACCAGCTGCGCCCAGGTGGGGACGGCGCTCACCGGCCGGCCCCGCTTGTCCTCGGGGGGTCGACGGGGGGCGGAGCCCCCCGTCTGCGCACGAACATCTGCAGCATCCGGTCCGTCACCACGAAGCCGCCGACCAGGTTGACGGCGGCCAGCACGATCGCGACCAGTCCGACGACCAGCGCCACCGTCGACTCGGTCTGACCGGTGACGAGCACCGCACCGAGCAGGATGATCCCGTGGATCGCGTTGGCCCCGGACATCAGCGGGGTGTGCAGCGTCGAGGACACCTTCGAGATGACCTCCACGCCCACGAAGACGCTGAGCACGAAGATCGTCAGCCAGACCATGCCGTCGTCCACGACTACTCCTCCTCCACCGGTGTGCCGGGTCCCTCGAGCAGCAGCCGCGTGGGCTCGTGCCGCACGACGCCGGCATGGGTGACGCAGGCCCCGTCGAGGATCTCGTCGTCGAGGTCGAGGACCAGCTCTCCCTCGCGCGTCATGAGGGTCAGCAGGCTCAGCACGTTCTGCGCGTAGAGCCGCGAGGCCGGGCCCGGCATCTGCGCGGCGACGTTGCGCCCGCCCCACACCTGGGCCCGCCCGATCGCGACGATCTCACCCGCCACCGACCCCTCGACGTTGCCGCCGGAGTCGGCCGCCAGGTCCACCACGACCGACCCGGGGCTCATCGCCTCGACCATCTCCCGCGTGACCAGCACCGGGGCCGTGCGCCCCGGCACCGCGGCGGTGGTGATCAGGCCGTCGGCCGCCGCGACGTACGGCGCCAGCAGCTCCCTCTGGAGGGCCGCGCGCTCCTCGGACATCTCGCGCGCGTAGCCGCCGGCTCCCTCGAGGGTGGGCAGGTCGAGCTCGATCGCGTGCGCCCCCATGGAGCGGATCTCCTCCGCCGCGGCGGCACGCACGTCGTACGCCTTCACGACGGCCCCGAGGCGACGGGCGGTGGCGATGGCCTGGAGGCCGGCGACCCCGGCACCCAGGACGACGACCTGGGCGGGCGGCACCGTGCCGGCGGCGGTCATGTTGAGCGGGAAGAACCGGCGCAGCAGCCCGGCGCAGACGACCGCGCAGCGGTAGCCGCTGACCAGCGACTGCGACGACAGCGCGTCCATCGACTGGGCCCGCGAGATCCGCGGGACGAGCTCCATGGCGATCGCGGTGGTGCCGAGGTCGCGGTGGTCGCGGACCAGGTCGAGCTCGGCGGCGGTGGGCAGGAAGGAGACGGTGACCGCGCCGGCGCGGAGCCGGCGGAGGGTGTCACGGGACAGCGGCTGCACCGAGCAGACCAGGTCGGCCTCCGGGAACGGGTCGTCCTCGACGAGGGCCCCGGCAGCGGCGTACTCCTCGTCCTCGTGGAGGGCCCGGAGGCCGGCGCCGGTCTCGACCACGACCTCGTGCCCGAGCGCGGCCAGCTTCCCGACGAGCTCGGGGACCATCGCCACCCGGGTCTCGCCCTCGCGGGTCTCCCGCGCGACTGCGACTCGCATGTCCAGCAACCTAGCCCTCTCCCGGGTGGAGCGTGGGGTACGCGCCGGTCGGCCCTGCGAATGCCTGGGTGCCCGCGGGTCCGCAGGCCCGGTCCCGGCTCAGACCGCGATCTCCGCGAGCACCTCGTACCGTGGGCGGCGGCGGGGCCCCTCACCGAGGTGCGAGGCGAGGAGCGTGACGGTGTCGGCGGCCCACTCCGGTCCGGTGTAGGTGTCGAGGAGACGGACCCAGCGGGTGACCTCCTGCGGCGCCCCGATGCGGGCGAGGGTCACGTGGGGCCGGAACGGCTGGCCGTCGACGCGGGTGCCGGCGCGGGAGGCCGCGGCGCGGCAGCCCGCGGCGAGGCGGCCGAGCTCCTCGTCATCGCCGACGAGCCCCGCCCAGAGCACCTTCGCGGCGACCGCGTGCGGGAAGGCGCCGCCGCCTGCGATCCGCGCCGCCGTCGTACGCCGTCGCGCGGCCGCCGCAGCCAGCGCCTCGACCAGGTCGTCGACCCGGTGCTCGGCCACGTCGGCGTAGAAGGCCAGCGTCACGTGCCACTGCTCCGGCGCCGACCACCGGAAGGTGCCGGCCGCCCGGCGTGGCTCGAGGAAGTCCTCCAGGTCGTCCACCGCGTGCTGGGGCGGGACCAACGCCGCGAACGCCCTCATCAGGCGATGCCGGCTCCCAGCGCCGATCCCACCGCGAACGTGACGACCATGGCGAAGACGCCGCCGCCGACGTTGCGCAGCACCGCGCGTCCCGGCGGGCCGTAGCCCAGCCTGGCGCTGGCCCAGCCGGTGAGCGCGAGGGCCACGGCGACCGCGACCATCGTGACCGGGACGCGCAGGTCGGGGCCGAAGAGCACGATCGTCAGCAGGGGCAGCAGCGCGCCGAGGAAGAAGGAGATCATCGAGGCCCAGGCCGCGTGCCAGGCGTTGGTGACCTCGCCGGGGTCGATGCCCAGCTCCGCCTCGGCGTGCGCGGCCAGCGCGTCGTGGGCGGTGAGCTCGACGGCGACCTGCTGGGCCAGCGCGGACGAGAGGCCCTTGTCGACGTAGATCTGGGCGAGCTCGGCGAGCTCCTCCTCGGGCTCCTCGACCAGCTCGCGGCGCTCCTTGTCCAGCAGCGCCTTCTCGGAGTCGCTCTGGGTGCTGACCGAGACGTACTCACCGGCCGCCATGCTCAGCGCACCGGCCACCAGGGCGGCGGTGCCGGCGATGAGGATCGCCGAGCGGTCGGTCGTCGCGCCGGCGACACCGACCACCAAGCCGGCGGTCGACACGATCCCGTCGTTGGCGCCCAGCACCCCGGCACGCAGCCAGTTCAGGCGCGAGCGGATGCCGGTGTCGTGCGGCTCGTCGTCGTGCTGCTGCGGGTCGACGTCGGCGGGGTCGAACGAGATCGGCTCGGTGGTCACAGGACGATCCTGTCCCGTGACCACCGAGCCGACAACGAAGGTGAGGCTGCGCTCAGAGACCCAGGTCTCTGCCGATGAGCTCCTTCATGATCTCGTTGGAGCCGGCCCAGATCTTCGAGACGCGGGCGTCGCGCCAGGCGCGGGCCACGCGGTACTCGTTCATGAAGCCGTAGCCGCCGTGCAGCTGGACGCAGTGGTCGAGCACGTCGTTCTGGACCTGCGAGGACCACCACTTGGCCTTGGCCGCGTCGACGGGGGTCAGCTCGCCCTTGTCGTGCGCGATGACGCAGGTGTCGATGTAGGCCTCGGCGACCTCGATGGAGGTGAACAGCTCGGCCAGCAGGAACTTGTTGTGCTGGAAGGTGCCGATCGGGGCGCCGAAGGCCTTGCGGTCCTTGGTGTACTGCAGCGTCTCGATGAGGATCTGCTTGGCGTGCGCGACGTTGGAGATCGCGCAGCCCAGGCGCTCCTGCGGGAGCTTCTGCATCATCGCGATGAAGCCACCGCCGAGCTCACCCAGCACGTGCTCCTCGGAGAGCCGGACGTCCTCGAAGAAGAGCTCGGCGGTGTCGGACTCGTCCTGGCCGACCTTGTCGAGCTTGCGACCGCGCGAGAAGCCGGGGGCGTCGGAGGGGATCGCGAAGAGCGAGATGCCGCGCGCGCCCTTCTCGGGGTCGGTGCGCACCGCGGTGATGATGAGGTCGGCGGAGTAGCCGTTGGTGATGAAGGTCTTGGAGCCGTTGATGACCCAGTCGTCGCCGTCCTTGACCGCGGAGGTCTTGAGCGCGGCGAGGTCGGAGCCGCCGGAGGGCTCGGTCATGCCGATGGCGAGCAGGATCTCGCCGGAGGCCACGCCCGGGAGCCAGCGCTGCTTCTGCTCCTCGGTGCCCATCGCGACGATGTACGGCGCGGTGATGTCGGCGTGGATGCCCCAGCACGAGCCGAGGGCGGCGTTGACCTTGGAGAGCTCCTCGGCCATGACGGCGTTGAAGCGGTAGTCCCCGGCGCCGGCGCCGCCGTACTCCTCGGGGATCTCGAGACCCAGGAACCCCTGCTTGCCGGCCTCGAGCCAGAACTCGCGGGGGATGGCTTTGTCGATGGCGTGCTGCTCGACGTTCGGGATGACCGAACGCTCCAGGAACTCCCGCACGCTGGAGCGGAACGCCTCGTGGTCCTCGTCGTAGATCTCGCGCTTCATGGGACCTGATGCTACCCGCAGGTAACCCGGCTGGGGAGTGACGAGCGCAACGGTGGGTACCACCGCAGCAGCGCGCGGGCCGCGCTCGGGCGGCGGCGTACGCGTGGAGGGGTGAGGCGACAGGGGGAGAGGGTCGGTTAGATCGATCCAAACAGGGAACAGGGAGTCACATGGAGATCTGGCCCGGCACCGCCTACCCCCTCGGCGCGACCTTCGACGGCAGCGGCACCAACATCGCGTTGTTCAGCGAGGTCGCAGAGCGGGTCGAGCTCTGCCTCTTCGACGACGACCCCGACCACCCCGAGGGGCCGCTGGTCGAGACGCGGATCGAGCTCACCGAGGTCGACGCCTACGTCTGGCACTGCTACCTGCCGCACGTGCAGCCCGGCCAGCGTTACGGCTTCCGCGTCCACGGCCCCTGGGACCCCGACGCCGGCCTGCGCTGCAACCCGAACAAGCTGCTGCTCGACCCGTACGCCAAGGCAACCTGGCGCGAGATCGACTGGGACCCCGCGCTCTTCTCCTACGTCTTCGGCGAGGAGGACTCCCGCAACGACGACGACTCGGCCGCCCACATGACCCTCGGCGTGGTCATCAACCCGTTCTTCGACTGGGAGGGCGACCGCGCCCCCCGCCGGCCCTACACCGACACCGTCATCTACGAGGCGCACGTCAAGGGCCTGACGATGCTGCACCCCGAGGTGCCCGAGGAGCTGCGCGGCACCTACGCCGCGGTGGCGCACCCGGCCGTGGTGGAGCACCTGGTCAAGCTCGGCATCACCGCGATCGAGCTGATGCCGGTGCACCAGTTCGTCCAGGACAGCACGCTGCTGGAGAAGGGGCTGCGCAACTACTGGGGCTACAACACCCTGGGCTTCTTCGCCCCGCACGCCGACTACTCCGCCGCCGCCCGCGACTCCGCCGACACCGGGGCGGGCGCCGGTCGCGGCCAGCAGGTCCAGGAGTTCAAGGCGATGGTCAAGGAGCTGCACCGCCACGGGATCGAGGTGATCCTCGACGTGGTCTACAACCACACCGCGGAGGGCAACCACCTCGGGCCGACGCTGTCGTTCAAGGGCATCGACAACCAGGCCTACTACCGCCTGGTCGAGGACGACCAGCGCTACTACATGGACTACACCGGCACCGGCAACAGCCTCAACGTCCGGCACCCGCACTCCCTGCAGCTGATCATGGACTCGCTGCGCTACTGGGTCACCGAGATGCACGTCGACGGCTTCCGGTTCGACCTCGCCTCGACGCTGGCACGCGAGTTCTACGACGTCGACAAGCTCGCCACCTTCTTCGAGATGGTGCAGCAGGACCCGGTGGTCTCCCAGGTGAAGCTCATCGCCGAGCCCTGGGACGTCGGACCCGGCGGCTACCAGGTCGGCGGCTTCCCGGCGCAGTGGACGGAGTGGAACGGCAAGTACCGCGACACCGTCCGCGACGTGTGGCGCGGCGAGCCGTCGCTGGGCGAGTTCGCCTCGCGCCTGGCCGGCTCCTCCGACCTCTACGAGCACTCGGGCCGCCGGCCCTTCGCCAGCATCAACTTCGTCACCGCCCACGACGGCTTCACGCTGCGCGACCTGGTGTCCTACGCCGAGAAGCACAACGACGCCAACGGCGAGGACGGCAACGACGGCGAGTCGCACAACCGCTCCCAGAACTTCGGTGTCGAGGGCCCCACCGACGACCCCGACGTCCTGCGGCTGCGCGCGCGCACCCAGCGCAACCTGATCGCCACGCTGCTGCTCTCCCAGGGCGTCCCGATGCTGCTGCACGGCGACGAGGGCGGGCGCACCCAGCAGGGCAACAACAACACCTACTGCCAGGACAACGAGCTGTCCTGGATGCACTGGGACGAGCTGGACCGCCCGCTCGTGGAGTTCACCGCCGCGGTCGCGCGGCTGCGCGCGGAGCACCCGACGTTCCGGCGCAAGCGCTTCTTCACCGGCTCCGAGGTCCCCCGCGGCGAGGACGGGTCGGACCGCGGCACGCGGCTCGACGACATCGTCTGGCTGCACCCCGACGGCCGGCCGATGGAGGACGGCGACTGGGAGGGGGGCCCCTGCGCGCTGGGGATGTACCTCAACGGGCACGGCATCGCCGGCATGGACGCCCGCGGCGGCCCGATCACCGACGACCACTTCCTGCTCTACTTCAACGCCGACGACGCCGACCTCGAGCTGGTGCTGCCGCCGGAGGAGTACGCCGCGCGGTGGACCGCCGTCGTCGACACCGCCGACGGCACCGACCCCGAGACCCCGCTGGCCGCGGGCGAGGCACTGAAGGTGCCGGGCCGCAGCGTGCTGGTGCTCCAGGAGTGGGCGGCCGCCGAGGCGGAGGTCGACTGGTCGGTCGACGCCTCGCTCAAGGCGCACACCGAGCGCGCCCAGGACGGGTCGGAGGCGTGAGCGGTCGCGAGCGGCGTACGCCGGCGAGGGTCCCCGCCTCGACGTACCGCTTCCAGGTCAGCTCGGAGCTGGACCTGCACGAGGTGGCCCGGCTGGCGACGTACGTGCGCGAGCTGGGGGCCGACTGGCTCTACCTCTCCCCGCTGCTGGCGGCCGAGCCCGGGTCGACGCACGGCTACGACGTCGTCGCGCACGACCACCTGGACCCCGACCGCGGCGGCGAGGAGGGGCTCGCCGCCGTGGCGGTGGCGGCCCGAGAGCTCGGGCTCGGCGTGCTGGTCGACATCGTCCCCAACCACGTCGGCGTCGCGACGCCGGCCGAGGACCCGTGGTGGTGGGACGTGCTGCGGCACGGTCGGCAGGCCGAGCACGCACCCGCCTTCGACGTCGACTGGGACGCCGCCGGCCAGCGGCTGCGGATCCCCGTGGTCGGCGACGACGACCTGCTGCCCGACGGCGGCGTCGACCACCTGACCCTGGTCGAGGGCGACCCGGAGCGCGGCGGCGGGCTGGAGCTGCACTACTGGGACCAGGCCTTCCCAGTGGCGCCCGGCACCGCGAGCGGCGTCGACGACGACCCGCAGGCCGTGCACGCGCGGCAGCACTACGAGCTGGTCGACTGGCACCGCGCCGACGACGACCTCAACTACCGCCGGTTCTTCGCGGTCAACACCCTCGCCGCCGTGCGGGTCGAGGTCGACGAGGTCTTCGCCGACACCCACGTCGAGATCGGCCGGTGGTTCCGCGAGGACCTGGTCGACGGGCTGCGGGTCGACCACCCCGACGGCCTGCGCGACCCGAAGGGCTACCTCGACGACCTGGCCCGGCTCACCGACGGCGCCTACGTCCTGGTGGAGAAGATCCTGGAGCCCGGCGAGGACCTGCCGGCCTCGTGGGCCTGCGAGGGCACCACCGGCTACGACGCGCTCGCGCTCGTCGACCGGGTCCTGGTCGACCCCGCCGGCGAGGGGCCGCTCACGGCGCTCGAGTCGCGACTGCGCGGCCTGCCCGACGGCGAGGCGGTCGACTTCCACGAGATGGTCCACGACCTCAAGCGCGAGGTGGCCGACGGCCTGCTCGGCAGCGAGGTCGCCCGGATCGTGCGCGACCTGCGCCGCGACGTCCCCCGGCTCGACCGCGCCCGCGGCGAGGACGCGGTCGCCGAGCTGCTGGCCTGCTTCCCGGTCTACCGCTCCTACCTCTCCACCACCGAGCGCGACGGGGAGGAGCACCTCGACGCCGCGCTCGCGGACGCCCGCGCCCGGCGGCCCGACCTCGCGGCGACGTACGACGTCCTCGAGCCGTGGCTGCGCGACCCGGCCTGCGACGGGGCGCGGCGGTTCCAGCAGACGTCGGGGATGGTGATGGCCAAGGGCGTGGAGGACTGCGCGTTCTACCGCTACTCCCGGCTCACCTCGCTCAACGAGGTCGGCGGTGACCCGTCGGTGTTCTCGCTGGCCGTGGACGGCTTCCACGAGGCGATGGTCCGACGCCAGGCCGACTGGCCGCACGCGATGACGACGCTGTCGACCCACGACACCAAGCGCGGCGAGGACGTCCGCGCCCGCATCCACGTGCTGGCCGAGGCCCCGGGGGGCTGGACGGCCGCGCTCGACCGGCTGCTGGAGCTCGTGCCGCTGCCCGACCCGGTCTTCGCGAACCTGCTGTGGCAGGCCGTCGTCGGCGCCTGGCCGGCCTCGACCGGGCCCGCGCCGGGCGGCGACTTCCGCGAACGGCTGCACGGCTACGCGATGAAGGCGATGCGCGAGGCCGGCGAGCGCACGACCTGGACCGAGCCCGACGAGGACTACGAGGCCGCGGTGCACGCGGCCGTGGACGCCGCGCTCGACCGCGACGACGTGCAGCGCGTCCTGCACGAGGTGCTCGCCTGGACCGTCGACCCCGGCTGGAGCAACAGCCTGGCGGCGAAGCTCGTGGCGCTGACCATGCCCGGTGTCCCGGACGTCTACCAGGGCTCGGAGCTGTGGGAGCAGTCGCTCGTCGACCCCGACAACCGTCGCCCGGTCGACCACATTCTGCGCCGCTCGATGCTGGCTGTCGGACCCGGGGCGCTCGTGGGCGGGCTGGAGGACCCCGGCACCGCCAAGTTGCACCTGGTGAGCACCGCGCTGAGGCTGCGACGCGACCGGCCCGAGCTGTTCACGACGTACGCCGGGGTGCCGGCGACCGGGGAGGCGGCCGACCACGTGCTGGCCTTCGACCGGGGCGGCGCGGTCACGGTGGCGACCCGGCTCCCGCTGGGGCTGCAGTCGCGCGGCGGCTGGGGGGACACGACCCTCGAGCTGCCCGACGGGACCTGGCGCGACGTGCTGACCGACCGGGTGACCAACGGGTCGCTCGAGACCCTGCTCTCGGCGTACCCCGTGGCGCTGCTCGTCAAGGAGGACTGAGTGATCTTCGAGGTCTGGGCCCCGCGGCCCGAGCGCGTCCGGCTGCTCGTCGACGGCGCGACGTTGTCGATGGAGCGCGACGACGACGGCTGGTGGCGCGCCGACGTCCCGGTCGCGGGCGAGGTCGACTACGGCTTCCTCCTCGACGACGACCCGACGCCGCGCCCCGACCCGCGCTCGCGGCGCCAGCCCGACGGGGTGCACGGGCTGTCGCGCACCTACGACGCCGCGGCGTTCGCGTGGACCGACGCGGCCTGGACCGGTCGCCAGCTCGCCGGCTCGGTGCTCTACGAGCTGCACCTCGGCACCTTCACGCCCGAGGGCACGCTGGACGCGGCTATCGGGCGGCTGGACCACCTCGTCTCGATCGGCGTCGACCTGGTCGAGCTGCTGCCGGTGAACTCCTTCAACGGCACCCACAACTGGGGCTACGACGGGGTCGGCTGGTTCGCGGTGAGCGAGACGTACGGCGGGCCGGCGGCCTACCAGCGGTTCGTGGACGCCTGCCACGCGCGCGGTCTGGGGGTCGTGCAGGACGTCGTGCACAACCACCTCGGACCCTCGGGGAACTACCTGCCGCTCTTCGGGCCCTACCTCAAGGACGGCCGCAACACCTGGGGCGACCTGGTCAACCTCGACGGCGAGGGCTCCGTAGAGGTGCGGCGGCTGATCCTCGACAACGCGCTGATGTTCCTGCGTGACTACCACGTCGACGGGCTGCGGCTCGACGCCGTGCACGCGCTGCACGACTCCTCGTCGGTGCACCTGCTGGAGGAGCTGGCGGTCGAGGTCGACGCCCTCTCGGCGCACCAGCGGCGGCCGCTGTCGCTCATCGCGGAGTCCGACCTCAACGACCCGGTGATGTTCCGCCCGCGCGAGGCCGGCGGCCACGGCCTCACCGCCCAGTGGAGCGACGACTTCCACCACGCGGTGCACGTCGCGCTGACCGGCGAGACGACCGGCTACTACGCCGACTTCGAGCCGCTGACCGCGCTGCAGAAGGTGCTGACGAGGGGCTTCTTCCACGACGGCACGTGGTCGTCGTTCCGCGAGCGGGAGCACGGGGTGCCGATCGACCTCGAGCACACCGCGACCTGGCGGCTCGTCGTCGCCAGCCAGAACCACGACCAGATCGGCAACCGCGCCCGCGGCGACCGGATCACCGAGGTCCTCGACGAGGACCAGCTGATGTGCGCGGCGCTGCTGACGATGGCCGGGCCGTTCACGCCGATGCTCTTCCAGGGCGAGGAGTGGGCCGCGTCCACACCGTTCGCCTTCTTCACCTCCCACCCCGAGGAGGAGCTGGGCCGCGCGACCGCCGAGGGGCGCCTCGCGGAGTTCGAGAAGATGGGCTGGGACCCGGCCGTCGTCCCGGACCCGCAGGACCCGCAGACGTTCCTCGCCTCGAAGCTCGACTGGTCCGAGGCCGACCCGGACCGCGACGGCGGACGGCACGCCCGGGTGCTCGACTTCTACCGGGCACTCGCCGCCCTGCGGCGTACGAGGCCGGAGCTGGTGGACCCCTCCTTCGCCTCCGTGCGGTGCGAGATCGACGAGGCCTCGCGGCTGGTGCTGCTGTGGCGGCGCGACACCCTCGTCGCGCTCAACCTCGGCGACGCCGCGGCGCAGGTCCCGCTCACCGGCCCCCTGGTCGGGGGCGAGCTGCTGCTCGGCACGACTGCCGGCCCGGCCCTCACCAGCTCGGGCGACGCCGGTGCCGGCGCCGGTGCCGGTGCCGGTGCCGGTGCTGCCCCGGCAGACACCTTGATCCTCCCCCCGCACGCCGCCGCCGTCGTCGCCCCCCGCGCCTGACCCGATCCCGACCCTTCCCGGGGGTCGAACCACCCACCCGCACGGTGACGGGGGCGGGTTGCGGCAGACTCGCACCGGTGCGCCCTCTCCGTCGTGTGCTCTCGGTCCTGCTCGTGCTCGTCGCGGTCGTCCTGCTGCCCGCCGCCCTGGCCACCTCGTGGGTGGACCGGACCGTCGCGGACCGCGAGGGGTACCTCGAGGCGGTGACCCCGCTGGCCGACGACGAGGCCGTGCAGGACGCCGTCACGGTGCGGGTCCGGGTGGCGGTGCTGCGCCTGGTCGGCGCGCCCTCGGTCGCCGAGGAGGCGCTGGGCGACGCGGTCTCCCTGGCCGTACGCCGGGTGGTGGCCTCCCAGGCGTTCCCGCCGTTGTGGCGGGCGAGCAACGAGGTGGCGCACACCTCGCTGGTCGAGGTGCTGTCGCAGCCGGTCGGCGAGGGCGGCGACGTGCGGATCGACATCACCCCCGTCGTGGAGGCGGTGCTGGACCAGCTGCCGGCCCCGTTCCTGGCCGACCGCATCGAGGTGCCGCCCACGAGCTTCACGGTCGCGGGGACCGGCGAGATCGACGAGGCGCGCCGGGTCTGGCAGGCCGTGGAGGGGCGCGGCACCGTCGTCCCCCTCCTCGCCGTGGCGGCGCTGGTGCTGGCGCTCGTGGTCTCCCCGCTCCGGCGGCGCACGGGGATGCTGGCCGCCGGGCTGGCGCTGCCGGCGCTCGGGCTGCTGGCGGTCTCGCTGGTGGCGGGCCGACGGGTGGTCGAGGCCGGCGCCCCGCGGGGCGAGGAGCGCGAGCTGGTCCTGCAGGTGTGGGACGCCCTGGTCGCGGACCTGTGGCTCTCGACCGCGGTGGCGGCCGGCGTCGCACTGGTCCTGCTGCTCGTGCTCGCGGCGCTCCCGAGGCGCCGGGCCGCCGAGTGAGTCCGGCGGGCGCATGTTTCAGCGGCCGGCCGCTGGACCTGACGGCGGGCCGCTGTTTCTTCAGCGGCTCTCCGTCAGTTTCAGCGGCCGGCCGCTAAAACTTCGTCCCGAGGCCCTCGGGGGTCAGACGGGCTCGGGGACCCGGTCCTCGGTGGGCGTGCCCGGGTCGCGGGTGTTGGGGACGTGCGCGGCGGGGCCCTCCTCGCGGAAGCCGTACCTCTCCCACCAGCGGGCGAGCGGCCCGGGGGCGTACCAGTTCCAGTCGCCCAGCAGCTTCATCGTCGCCGGCACGAGCAGCGCCCGGACGATGGTGGCGTCGATGAGCAGCGCCACGAGCATGCCGACACCGAGCATCTTCATGAAGACGATGCCGCTGGTGCCGAAGGCCCCGATCACCACACCGAGCAGGAGCGCGGCCGAGGTGATGATGCGCCCGGTCTTCTGCACGCCTGCGGCGACGGCGCGGTCGTTTTCGCGGGTGCGGTCCCACTCCTCGCGGACGCGGGAGAGCAGGAAGACCTCGTAGTCCATCGAGAGGCCGAAGAGGATCGCCAGCATCAGGATCGGGTTGGTGGCGTCGAGGAAGCCCTGCGGCTCGAAGCCGAGGAAGCCGGCGAGGTTGCCGTCGCTGAAGATCCAGGTCACCACGCCGAAGGAGGCGGTGATGGAGAAGAGGTTCATCAGCACGGCCTTGACCGGCAGCACCACCGAGCCGAACGCCACGAACAGCAGCACGAGCATCACGCCGACGACGATCAGGCCCATCCACGGCAGGTGGTCGGCGACCGAGGCGATCAGGTCGACGGTGTCGGCGCTGAGCCCGCCGACCAGGGCCTCACCGGAGGCCGGGTCGATCGCACGCAGGTCGCGGACGAGGTCCTGGGCGGCCTCGGTCTGGCTGTTGCCCTCCCACACCGCACGCAGCAGCGTGTCGGTGCCCTCCTCGGCGACCGGCACCACGTCGAGCACGCCGGGGACCGCCCGGACCTCCTCGACGTACGCCGCCACGTCGGTCGGGTCGGTGCCCTGGAGCAGCAGCTGCGCGGTCGAGGTCTCGGGACCGAACTCCTCGTTGAGCAGTGCCGCGGCCTCGTGGGCGGGGGCGTCGGTCGGCAGCACGCGGTAGTCGACACTGCCCCACTTGGCACCCAGGAACGGGCTGGCGACGGCCAGCAGGGCGGCGATCGTGACGACCATGACCAGCACGGGTCGGCGCATCACGGCGTGGGCGAGGGCCGCCCACCGGCCGCCCTCGCCGGGGGCCAGGGAGCGGTCGCGGCGCCAAGGCAGCCGGCCCGCGTCCACCCGCCGGCCGAGCAGGCGCAGCACCGCCGGGAGGATCGTGAGCGCGGCGAGCATGGCCACCACGACGGCCGCGATGCCGCCGTACCCCATGGAGCGGAGGAAGGCCTGCGGGAAGATCAGCAGGCTGGCCATCGCCGCGGCGACGGTGAGGCCGGAGAAGAGCACGGTGCGCCCGGCGGTGGCCATGGTGCGGCGGATCGCGACCGCGGCGGCGTCGGGCGCGTCGAGCGGCTGGAGGGCCAGCTCCTCGCGGAAGCGGCTGATGACGAAGAGCGCGTAGTCGATGGCCAGGCCGATGCCCAGCAGCGAGATGACGTTGACCGAGAAGACCGAGACCTCGGTGAACTCGGCGATCACGCGCACGACGGCCAGGGCGCCCAGCATCGCCACGATGCCGACCATCGCGGGCATGAGAGCGGCGACGGCGGAGCCGAAGATGAGCAGCGCCAGCAGGATGACGATCGGCAGCGAGATCAGCTCCGCGCGCTTGAGGTCGTCGGAGGTGATCTGGTTGACGTCGTTGTAGACCGCGAAGGCGCCGGCGAGGTCGGCGTCGAGGCCCTCGACGTCCTCGAGCACGGGGGCGACCCGGTCGTAGTTGGTGAGGAAGTCGTCCTGGGTCACGCCGGCCAGGGAGATGAGCACCTGCGCGTGGCTGGCGTCCTGGCTGACCAGGCCGGCGTCGGGGGCGGCGTAGTAGGGCACGACGCTGGCGACGGCGTCGGCGGGGATCGCGTCGACGACGTCCTCGACCGCGACCCGGAACGCTGGGTCGTCGGCGGTCGAGCCGCCGTCGGCGTCGGAGTAGATCGCCACGACGTCGATGCCCTTGTTCCCGAACGCCTCCCGCTCGGCCTCGAGCTCGCGCGCGGACTCCGAGGACCTGTCGTCGAAGCCGCCCTGGGACAGCGAGTCGAAGACGCCCGCCCCGAAGGCGCCTGCCCCCAGGGTGAGCAGCACCCCGATGAGCAGCACGGCCAGGGCCCGGCGGCCCACCAGGTCTCCCCAGCGATCGATCATCGTCGTCCTCGTCTTCCCCACGCAGATCCGTGACAGGGGCCCACAGAAGTGAACGCCGTAAACCGTAAATGGTGTTAACGTGGGTGTCAACGAGTCACCTGCGGACTGGTCGAGACAGCCGCACCCACCCGCACCCACCCGCTGCCCGTGAGGAGCCCCGTGACGGCCGAGCCGACGACGCGCCGCGAGCGACAGCGCGAGGCGACGTACGCCGAGATCGTGGCGACCTCGATCGCCCTGCTGCGCGAGCGGGAGGACCTCTCCCTGCGCGCGGTCGCCCAACGGATGGGCATGACGGCGCCGGCGCTCTACCGCTACGTCGCCAGCTACCAGGAGCTCGTGGACCTCGTCGCCTTCGAGATCGACCGGGAGGCGACCGAGAGGTTCCGCGCGGCCGCCGACGAGCTGCCCCCCGACGACGTGGCGGGACGGTTGTGCGTGAGCGCGGCGGAGTTCCGCCAGTGGGCGCACGGCTCGCCGCGGGAGTTCGGCCTGGTCTTCGCCAACCCGATCGCCGACAGCGCCTGCATCCGGCGCGACGCGCTCACCCTCAGCAGCTCCGGGCACCTGTTCACCGGCCAGATCCGGGCGATCTGGGAGCAGCGGCACTTCCCCGTGCCGGCCGTCGCTGACCTGCCGCCAGCCGCCCAGCAGGCCGTCCTCGACCCGGTCATCCCGGCCGAGAGCGAGGGGATCGCCATCGAGGACCGCGGCCTGATGTGGGTCTACATGCAGGGCTGGACCCAGCTGTACGGCGTCGTCACGCTCGAGGTGTTCGGCCACATGGACCCCCGGCTGGTCGAGAGCGGCGACCTGTTCGTCGACACGATGATCCGCTTCGCGCCCCGGATCGGGCTGGCCGACGACGTACCCCGGCTGGAGGCGCTGATCCGGGAGCGGATCGCGGCGCACCCGCACTGAGGCGGGCCAGAGCCGGGATACTCCGAATCACTTTTGCCACGTCCCGCGCGCTCAGCATCAGAATTGATTCGGAGTATCCCCGCTCGCGCCGACTACCGACTGACGCCGGCCAGCAGCTCGGCGACCCACTCGGGCACGAGGTCACCGGCCCGGCCGTGCCGGGCCTCGTGGAACCACACGGTCCCCTCGGAGGGCTCGAGGTTGAGCTCGAGGGTGCGGGCGCCGTACCTCATCGCCTGGCGCACGAAGCCGGCGGCTGGGTAGACCGCGCCCGAGGTGCCGATCGAGACGAAGAGGTCGGCGCGAGCCAGCTCGACGGCGATGCGGTCCATCTCGTAGGGGATCTCGCCGAACCACACGACGTCCGGGCGCAGCTCGGTGACGCCGCAGCCGGGGCAGGGCGGCAGGTCGACCAGGTCGTGGTCCCAGCGGTGCCGGCCGTGGCAGGCGCGGCACAGCGCGGAGCGCAGCTCGCCGTGCATGTGCAGCACCCGCTCGGAGCCGGCGCGCTCGTGCAGGTCGTCGATGTTCTGGGTGATGACGAGCAGGTCGTCACCGAGCGACTGCTCCAGCCGGGCGAGCGCGGTGTGGGCGGGGTTGGGGTCCACCGACAGCAGGGCGGCGCGGCGGGCGTCGTAGAACCGGTGCACCGTCGTCGGCGAGAGCTCGTAGGCCTCCGGCGTCGCGACGTCCTCGACCCGGTGGCCCTCCCAGAGCCCGTCGGCGTCGCGGAAGGTCGGCACCCCGCTCTCCGCGGAGATGCCGGCGCCGGTAAGGACGACGACCTTCACGCGCGACACGGTAGTGGAAGACCCCCGCGTCGGCGCTCGCCCACGGCCCCAGGTCGACGGTGACTCTGGCTCCCGCGGCGCCGGTCAACCGACGTGCCAGTAGCGGCGCACCAGCTCCTCGCGCGCCGAGGCGTCCTTCCGGAGCCGCTTGCCCCGGGTGGCGGAGTGCCGCTCCCGCAGCTGCTCGAGCGTTTCGTCGACCAGCCGCTGCGGGAAGACACCGTCGGCCTCGAAGAGCGCCCGGTCCGCCTCCAGCGCGTCGGCCGACTCCGCGCACGAGGCGGGCAGCTGCTCGGGGTCCTCGGCCCCGTCGTCCCCGTCCGCGCGCAGCCGCTCGGCCTGCGCCAGGCTGTCGGGGTCGGTGAGGCCGCGGCGGGCCGCGAGCGCCATGCCGGCCAGCAGCAGGTGCACGTCGGCCGAGCCGTCGCCCAGCCGCAGCTCGACGGTCTGCGGGTGGACGCCCAGGTCGGGCAGCGCCCCGCCGATGCCGGGGTTGGCGTGCGCGACCATCCCGGGGAGCACGTCGCCGACCCAGGCCAGCGGCACCCGCACCAGCCCGGTCCGGTCGGTCTCGCCCCAGCAGATGCCCTCGGGGGACTCCTCGCCCTCGTCGAGCCGGAGGTACGACGTCGGCACGGTGTTCCCGAAGGCAGACAGCGCCCGGGCGGCCCCGAGGTAGCCGGCCACCAGCCGCTTCCCGGTGTCGGTGAGGCCCTCGTCGTCGACGATCACGTTGACGGCCTCTCCCCCGCCGTCCCCGGCCGGCCGCACCAGCCGGCTGTGCACGTGCAGCCCGTTGCCCGCCCCGTCGGCGGTGACCGAGGGCGCGAAGGTGGCCTCGAGGCCGTTGGCGTGGGCGACCTCGCGGACCAGCCACTTGGTCACCACCAGTGCGTCAGCTGCCTCGGGGACCGGCACGGGCAGCAGCTCGATCTCGTGCTGCACCAGCTGGCGGCCGTCCTCCACGGCACCCCCGACCTCGCCGTGGACGTACTTGGTGGCGATCCCGAAGGAAGCCAGGTGGCGCAGCACCTCCTCGCGCACCCGGCGGTGCTTGGAGAACGGCGGCGACTCCTGGTAGCCGCGCTCGGGCTCGACGGCGTACAGCGGGTCGGGCTCGGAGACCAGGTAGTACTCCAGCTCCCCGAACGCCTCGAGGACCAGCCCGGTCTCGGCGGTCAGCACCTCGGCCGCGCGCCGGACGACCTGGTCGTGGGCGTGCGCGAGCGGCTCGCCGTCGGAGTCGTAGAAGGAGCAGAGCAGGTCGAGCGAGGGGCGGGTGCCGAACGGGTTGACGAAAGCGGTGCTCCAGCGGGGCACGACGTAGACGTCGCTGTCCTCGGTCGAGGCGCCGCCGAAGACGCTCGAGCCGTCCACCCGCTCACCCCGCACCAGCACCGCGACCAGCTGCTCGCGCGAGCCGATGGGGAACGCGATCGACTTCAGCCGCCCGTCGCCGCCGACGTACCTCAGGTCGACCTGCTCGAGACCCAGGCGCTCGACCGCCTCGACCAGGTCCTCCCACGTCAGGTCGGCCCGGGCCTTGCCCAGCACGCGCTCGATCGGTTGGGGGGTCCAGGGCGCGTCGGTCATGGTCCGTTGTAGCAGCGCCGGGGCCGTGCGGCGCTCCCCCCGACGCGTGTAGCCGCGCGGCGCTCAGTAGTACCAGGGGTACGGCGACCAGTCCGGGTCGCGCTTCTCGAGGAACTGGTCGCGTCCCTCCTGCGCCTCGTCGGTCATGTAGGCCAGGCGCGTCGTCTCGCCCGCGAAGAGCTGCTGGCCGACCAGGCCGTCGTCGGGGAGGTTGAAGGCGTACTTGAGCATCCGGATCGCCGTGGGGCTCTTGCCGTTGATGGTGCGGCCCCACTCCAGCGCGACCCGCTCGAGCTCGGCGTGCGGCACCGCGCGGTTGACGGTGCCCATCCGCACGCCGTCCTCGGCGGAGTACTCCTCGGCGAGGAAGAAGATCTCCCGGGCGTGCTTCTGCCCGACCTGCCGGGCGAGGTACGCCGAGCCGTACCCGCCGTCGAAGGAGCCGACGTCGGCGTCGGTCTGCTTGAACCGCGCGTGCTCGAGGCTGGCCAGGGTCAGGTCGGACACCACGTGCAGGGAGTGGCCACCGCCGGCGGCCCAGCCGGGGACGACACAGATGACAACCTTGGGCATGAACCGGATCAGGCGCTGCACCTCGAGGATGTGCAGGCGCGCCAGCCTCGCCCGGTCGATCGGGCTCGGCTCCTCGGCGCCGGTGTCGCTCGCTCCGGCGTCGACCGCCTCGTACTGGTAGCCCGCCTTGCCGCGGATGCGCTGGTCACCGCCGGTGCAGAAGGAGTGCTTGCCGTTCTTGGGGCTCGGCCCGTTGCCGGTCAGCAGCACGCAGCCGACGTCCGCGCTGGTGCGGGCGTGCTCGAGCACGCTCAGCAGCTCGTCGACGGTGTGCGGGCGGAAGGCGTTGAGCACGTCGGGCCGGTCGAAGGCCACCCGGACGGTGCCGTGCGCCTTGGCCCGGTGGTAGGTCAGGTCGGTCAACGACTCGAAGCCGGGGACCTCGTCCCAGGCCTCGGGGTCGAAGGTGTCGGACACTCCGGCGATCGCGCTCATGCGCGCAACCTATCCGGGGGTGGAACAGGTCCCGACGGCCTGGTGTTCTGGCGGACATGACACTGACAGGCGACTACGAGCCCAGCCCGTCCGAGTGGGTCCGCAACCAGGTCGAGGAGTTCGAGGCCTCCGACGGCCAGCGCGCGAACACCCTCCCCGACCACCCCGAGTGGCCGATCGTCGTGATCACCTCGCGCGGGCACCGCTCCGGCAAGCTCCGCAAGAACCCCGTCATGCGGGTCGAGCACGACGGGGCGTACGCCGCTGTCGCCTCGAAGGGCGGTCACCCCGAGCACCCCGAGTGGTTCCACAACTTCGTCGCCCACCCCGAGGTCGACCTCCAGGACGGGGCGGAGAAGCACCCCTACCGGGCCCGGATCGCCGAGGGCGAGGAGCGTGCGGTGTGGTGGGAGCGGGCGGTCGCGGTGTACGCGCCGTACGCGGAGTACCAGGAGAAGACCGACCGCGAGATCCCGGTGTTCGTGTTGGAGCGCTCCTGACGCCGACCCTCAGACGCCGAACCGGCCCGAAGTTCCGTACGCCGTGTCCGGAATGTTGTGCCGGCTCGGCACCCACCCAGACCGACCCCCTGACGCGGTCGGTCAGTCGCGCTGGATGCTCATCGCGAGACCCGCGAGGTGGCCGACCCTGGCAACCTCGGAGTCGAGGAAGTCGGGACCGCCGCGGCGCCCGACGACGACGATCTCGTTGCCGCCCAGGCGCGCGGCGACCATGACGTTGACGTCGTCGCCCTCGATCTCGATCCGCTCGGTACGCACGAGGTCGTGGAAGGGCAGGTCCGAGGGCGCGGCCTCGGTGGCGTAGCGGGTGCCGTGCACGCGGTGGACGCGTGCGGCCCAGTCGGCCCGGAAGGTGACCGGCAGCAGGTCGACCAACCGGTCGAGGGCCTCCTCGGGGTTGGCGGTCAGCTCCTCCACGGCCTCGAGGTCCAGGAAGAGGTTCCCGCCGGCGCCGTACCTGCTGATCCACACCACGTGCACGCCCGGCAGCAGGTTGCACGCCGAGACGATGGTGTCCGGCATGGCGCCGGGCGGCAGGTCGAGCAGCACGTCGTCGACCGCGGTGCCGTCGTGGCGCTTCTCGACGATCTCGATCGCCTCGATGTCGCCGCCGGCCTCACCGATCGCGCTCGCCAGCCGTCCCAGGGAGCCAGGTACGTCGGGGAGCTCGACTCGCAGCAGGAACGGCACGCCGCGAGGGTAACGGCCGCAGGTTGCGGGGTCATTTCGGCTCCACACGGCGGTGGAGGTCGCCGAGGGTCTCGCGGCTCGCTCCGCTCGCTCCTCGACCAGCCGAGGGGCAGTCAGTCGGAGGCGAGCCGCTGCCGCAGGCCGCTGGCCCGCTGGACCCGCCGCTCGACGGCGGCGCGCACGGCTGCCTCGCTCGCCACGACCAGCACGCTGTCGGTGGCCCGGGTGACGGCGGTGTAGAGCAGCTCCCGGGTCAGCAGCGGCGACTCCTCGGGCGGCAGCAGCACGGTGACGTGCCGCGCCTGGCTGCCCTGGCTCTTGTGCACCGTCATGGCGTGCAGGGTCTCGACGTCGGCCAGCCTCGAGGTCGCGTACGCCGTCGGCGACCCGCCCACGACGACCCGCAGGTCCTCCGCGCCGGTGGGTCGCACCGTGACGCCGGTGTCGCCGTTGAAGAGCCCGAGCCCGTAGTCGTTGCTCGTCACGAGGACCGGCCGACCGGCGTACCACTCCTGGCCCTGCGGGCCGAGGTAGAGGCCGAGCTCCTCCCCGAGCAACCGCTCGACCTCGGCGTTCCAGTGGCGTGCCCCGTGCGGGCCGTCGCGGTGGGCGCAGAGCAGCCGGTGCTGCTCGGCGAGTGCGAGCGCCTCCTCGACGCGGCCGGCACCCGCCAGCGCGTGCAGGTCGCGGGCCTGGCGCACCAGCCGCTCCCGCAGCGCGGCGAGCGTGGCGGGCTCCTCGGGGTCGGCGCGACCCACCTCGGGGTCACCGGCATCCAGGCGGCGCAGCACCTCGTCGGCGTCGCCGTCGCGCAGCGCCTGGGCGAGGCCGCCGATGGCGGCGCCGTAGCGGTGGGTCGTCGTGAGCCCGGCGACGGCGGCCGGGGCCCGCACCGCGAGCCCGCCCACGAGGTCGGCGAGGACCGCGCCGGCCTCGACCGAGGCGAGCTGGTCGGGGTCGCCGACCAGGACCAGGCGGGTGTCGGCACGCAGCGACTCCAGCAGCCTGGCCATCATCGTGAGCGAGACCATCGAGGTCTCGTCGACCACGACCACGTCGTGCGGCAGCGTGTTGCCGCGGTGGTGGCGGAAGCGGGTGCCGGAGTCGGGCCGCCACCCCAGCAGCCGGTGCATGGTGGTGGCCGTGAGCGAGCCCAGTCGCTCCCGGTCGGCCGCGTCGAAGGGGCTGCCCTCGCGCTGCTGGGCCTCGCGCACCGACTCCAGGAGCCTGGCCGCGGCCTTGCCGGTGGGTGCGGTGAGGGCGATCCGGAGCTCACGGGGATCGGGGCTCGCGGCCGCCTCGGCCGTGAGCAGCGCCAGGAGGCCGGCGACGGTGGTCGTCTTGCCGGTGCCGGGACCGCCCGTGAGGACCGTCGTCCACTGCCTGGCCGCGGCCAGGGCGACCGCTCGCTGGTCGGCCGACCCCTCGCCGGGGAAGAGCCGCGCGGCCTCGGCAGCCAGCAGCGCCTCGTCGACGACGGGCGGGGCGGCCCCGGCCCGCCGGACCAGGTCGTCGCGGACCTGCCCCTCCTCGCGCCAGTAGCGGTCGAGGTAGAGCAGGTCGTGCTCGACCCGGACCACCGAGGCGGCGGCGTACCGGCTCGAGGCGACGTCCTGCACCCAGCCGGTGGGGTCGGGCCAGGGGAGGTCGTCGCCGTCGGCGATGGCGGACAGGTCGACGCAGACCGAGCCGTGCCGGGCCGCCCGCACCGCCAGCGCCACGGCCAGGCGCAGCCGCTCGTCGTCCTCGCCCGCGAGCTCCCCGAGGCGGTTCGCGGTGTGGACGTCGGCGGCGGTCAGGACGCCGGCGGCGTTGAAGGTGCCGAGCAGTCCGCCCAGCCCCGGGACCAGTCGGTGGTCGTGCGGGTCGTCGGTCTCGAAGCGCTCGATCACCGCGCACCTCCAGACGGGGTGGCTGCGGCGTGCGAGCCGTCGAGCAGGTCGGAGAGCTCGAGCACCAGCGCCGTCGGCGGGCGCCAGGAGAAGACGCCGGCGGGGACGCCGTCCTGCGTCGGGGTCTCCGGCCCGCACATGCCGCGGAGGTAGAGGTAGAGCACCCCGCCGAGGTGTCGGTCGGGGTCGTAGCCGGCCAGCCGCCAGCGGAGGTAGCGGTGCGTGACCACGCTGTAGAGCAGCGCCTGGAGCGGGTAGTGGCTGTGCAGCATCGCCTCGGCCAGCCGCGCCGGGGCGTAGTCGGCCGCGGTCGGCGGGCGCCCCTGGTCCCCGAGCAGGTTGGTCTTGTAGTCCACGACGAGGAACCGCTGGTCCGCACCCGCGCCGACCCGCAGCACCGCGTCGACCGAGCCGCCGAGGTAGCCGGTGAGCGCCTGGTCGGCCAGCGGCGGTCGCGCCAGCCGGTCGGCGTAGGGGCGCATCGGGTCGTCGGCGGGCAGGTGCCGCTCGAGGAGCGTCGCGAGGTCGCCGACCCGACCCGGCGCGGCGTGGGTCCCGGACCCATCTCTGCCGGGACGGTCGCCGCCCGCCAGCGGCAGCTCGAAGTCGAGCTCGCGCAGCCGGTCGCGCAGCGGCACCTCGGCCAGGGTCACGTCGCCGGCCAGCCGACCGAGGGGGGTGTGGTGCAGCGGCACCAGCGCCGCGGCGAGGGTGTCGGTGTCGACCTCGACCGGCCACCAGCGGCGCTCCTCGGCGACGCGGGTGCGCAGCTCCTCCAGCAGGTCGGGGGCGTCGGGGTCGGCGTGCTCGAGCACCGCGTGGACGAGCGACCCGAAGGCGGCCCCGGCCGGCTGTCCGGCCATCGGGGAGACCGGCGCCTCCGTGGAGGGCTCCTCGGGGAGCGACCCGTCGAGGACCTCGGCGGCGTCCGGCTCGTCGCTGAGCCCGGCGCGGTCCGGCTCGCTGCCGACGGCGGGGCCGGCCTGCTCCTCGACGCGCACCAGCCCGGAGTACGACGTACGACGCCACGAGCCGTCGACGAGGCGCTCGAACCTGCGCGCCGACAACGCGGTCCCGTGCGCGCGGGTCGCCTCGGGCCGGACGTCGACCGGCTCCACGACCTCCGCGGCCGGACCGCCCATCTCCTCGAGCAGGTCGAGGACGCGCGCGGCGTAGCCGTCGTCGCGCGGCTCGACCTCGTCGGGCACCTCCGCGTCGCCGGGGCGGCGACCGAAGAGCAGCCGGTGCAGGCCACCGTGGCGGGTGTTGGCGGTGGGGGCCCACCAGGCCACGACCTGCGACTGCGCGCGGGTGAGGGCGACGTACAGGTCGCGCAGCTCCTCCCCGGCATCCTCGGCGCGGTGCGCGGCGAGCCGGGTCGACCACTCCGTGCCGCCGCCGCTGACGTCGAGCACCCGATCGCCCGCGTGGTGGTAGCGCGCGACGGACGTCGGGAACGGGAAGTGCTGGTAGGCGAAGGGGAGGTAGGTGACGGGGTACTCCAGCCCCTTGGAACCGTGGACCGTGACGATCTGGACGGCGGCGGCGTCGGAGTCGAGGCGACGTGGACGCTCCCCGGAGCCGCGCTGCTCCTCCCGGAGCCACGCGAGCACGCCGGTGAGCCCCAGCTGCTCGCGCACGGCCGTCTCGTGCAGCAGCTGACCGAGGTGGCGCAGGTCGGTGAGCAACCGCTCGCCACCCTCGCGCGCGAGCACCCGGGCCCCGAGACCGCGCTCGTCGGCGGCCTCGAGCAGCGCTGCCACCCCGCGCCCGCGGACCACGAGGGCCCACCCGCGCAGCAGGTCGGCGACCTCGCCGGTCAGCTGCTCGCCGCGCGCGTCCAGCGTGGCCGCGTCGTGGCCGAGGAAGCTGGTGAGGGCCGCCGCACGGACCAGCCCGGAGCGGTGCGGCTGCACCATCGCCTCGAGCAGGGCGGTCCACTCGGCCGCGGCCGGGGTGCGCAGCAGGTGCCCCCCGCCGGCGAGCACGGCCGGGACGCCGCGCGCCTCGAGCGCGCGCTGGACCAGCAGCCCGTGGTCGCGCACGGCCACGACGACCGCCACCTGCTCGGCCCGCAGCGGCTCCCCGTCCCAGGTGGGGCGGGCGGCGAGCAGCGCAGCGATGTCGTCGGCGCAGTCCTCGGCGATCCGGGCGCGGGCCTCGGGGGCAGCGACCAGGTCGCGCTTGAGCGTGAACCCGTCGCGCGGGAGCCGGCGCAACCGGAAGGGCGCGGGGCGGGGAGCACCCTGCAGGCGGGAGCGCTGCTCGTGCGCCTGGACGGGGTGCACGACGATCCGGGGGTCGCCCAGCGCCGCGCCGCGCAGGACCGTCTGGACGCTGCGGACCAGGGCGGCGTCGGAGCGCCGGTTGGTGCCGAGGGTGGCGTGGGTGGTGGCCTTCTCGGCGGCGGCGAGGTAGGTGACGACGTCGCCGCCGCGGAAGGCGTAGATCGCCTGCTTGGGATCGCCGATGAGCACCATCCGGGCGTGGCCGTGGAAGGCGCGCTCCAGCACGCTCCACTGGACCGGGTCGGTGTCCTGGAACTCGTCGACCAGGACGATGCGCCACCGGCCACGCATCCGCTGGCGGGCGGGCGCGGCCGGGTCGGCCAGCGCGCCGTCGAGGCGGCTGAGCAGGTCGTCGTAACCGAGCAGCCCGAGCCGGCGCTTGCGGCGGTCGAGCTCCTCGCGGACGGCGCGGGCGAACGCGACGCGCTCGGCCGCGGCCGGTGCCGCTCCGGGAGCCTCGGGCAGCGTGGCCTGCGGGTCGCCGACGACGGCGCGCGCCACCTCCAGCGCCCCGGCCCGGTCGAACGGCGGGCGGTCGCGGTCGGCGGCGTACCGGGCGAGGTAGAGGTCGTCGACGACCTCCACCACCAGGTCGTCGAGGTCCTCGACGAGGCGGGCGCCGACCTCGGTGTCGCCGGCGACGCCGAGCGAGCGGAGGACCAGCTGGCAGAACTGGTGGGTCGTGGCGATCGTCGCGCTGTCGATGTCGGCCAGGGCGTCGCGCAGGCGCTCGCGCATGACCGGGCGCTCGGCGGGGTCGCGGCCGAGCAGCCACGCCACCACGGTGTCGTCGGGGTCGGCCCGGTCGGGGGCGGCCAGGGCCCGCTCCGCGGTCACGAGCGCGCGGCGGACCCGCTCGCGCAGCTCCTGGCTGGCGGCCCGCCCGAAGGTGATCACGAGCATCTCGCCCAGCTCGGCGACGCCCTCGGCGACGTAGCGGGTCACGAGGGCGCCGACGGTGTAGGTCTTGCCCGTGCCGGCGCTCGCCTCGAGCAGGGTGGTGCCGGGCCCGGGCAGCGGCCCGGTGACGTCGAAGGATGTGGGGACGGCCATCACCAGCTCCCCTGCTCGCTGGTCAGCAGCGGGCTCCACAGACGCATCGCGAGGGCGCCGAACCGGCTGGTCTCGCCGGGCGACTCCTCGCCCGGACCCGGAGCCAGGTCGAGACCGGGCAGGGCGGCGCCGCGGCCCCAGGCCGCGACGTGGGCCGGGTCGGAGCACTCCCCGGGGTAGCGGCCGTCCTCCCAGTCCCAGCCGGCCTTGCGCAGCGCCTCGTCGACGCTGCCCTGGGTACGTCGGACCCGGGCGTAGGACAGCGAGGCCTTCAGCGGGATCGGCAGCGGCTCGCACAGCCCGGCGTCGCGGAGCGCCACCAGGTCGCGGACCAGGTCGACCGCCCGGTGGTCGACGGGACCGAGCAGCGAGGTGGCCCATGCTCCGGGCGCCCGGGTGGAGGTGGGACGACCGACGGTGTGGGCGGTCCAGCTGCGCTCCTCGTCGGAGGCGGCCAGCGCGAGCAGCCGGATCCAGGAGGTGAGCCGGTGGGTGGCTCCGAGCCGGGAGAAGGAGACGGGGACCAGCCGGTCGCCGAAGACCTCGGGCACGGTGCCGCGCAGCCGGCGCCCGCCCCCGAGGTCGACGTCGACGTCGACCTGGGTGGCCGGGCGGGTGCGGAGCCGGGCCACCTCCTCGGCGATCGGCACCACCTGGGAGACCAGCTCGGTGAGCAGCCGCCAGCCGAGCTGTCCGGGCGGGAGCTCGCCACGGCGCCACTCCTGCTGGCGAGCCTGCTCGGGGTCGGCGCCGGTCAGCAGGTCGTGCAGCAGCCGGTCGCCGACCTGCCACCGCTGCAGCTGGTCGAGCTCGACGGGCAGCGCGTCGAGCAGCGGGTCGTCCTCACGGGGCAGCGCGAGGTCGAGCCGCTGCGCGGAGAGGAAGCCTGCGACCGGGCCGCCGCGCCTGCAGAAGAAGGTGACGAGGTCGTCGAGCTGGACGTCCTCGGCCGGGGCCGGGGGCAGGGGGCCGGCCAGCAGCGGGGGCACCGGCTCCCGCTCGCCGCGTGCAGCGCTGGCGGCGGTCAGCGCCACGGCGTCGAAGGAGAACGGGGTCGGTGGGCCGAGCGCGCCGGGGGTGAAGTTGCGCTCGTCGAAGGGCTGGAGCGGGTGCTCCACCGAGACCGCGTCGGCCACGCTGCCCGCCCCCCGGGGTGGGGTGGCGGTGAGGTCCAGCGCGTCCAGCAGCTCGCCGACCGGCACCGCGGGCGGTCGCGGCTGCCCGGAGAACTCGTTGGCGCCGGTGCACGTGACCACCAGCGTCTCGGTAGCCGCGAGCACCGCGTCGAGGAAGAGCTGGCGGTCCTCGCTGCGCGGGTCCCGCTCGCCGGTCACCGGGTCGCGGGCGAGGACGTCGTCGCCGTCGAGGGCCCCCACGCGCGGGAAGACCCCGTCGTCGAGACCGACGAGGCAGATGACGCGGTGCGGGACCGAGCGCATCGGGACCAGCGTCGAGACCGTGAGGGTGCCGGTGCGGAAGTTGGCACGGGTGGGGCGTCCGCCGAGGCGGTCGGAGAGCAGCGCGCGCACGTCGGGCAGGCGCAGGTCGACCGCCCCCCGTGCGGCCGCTGCCTCGCGCACACGGGCCAGCTCGCGCTGCACCTGTCCGGACTGCCAGGAGTCGGCGGGCGCGACCGAGGTCAGGGTGGCCAGACCCTCGGCGAGCGTGGCCAGCCAGTGCTCCAGCGGGTGGGTGCCGACGAGACGGTCGGTCACCTCCCGCAGCCGCCGGACCAGCTCCACGACCCGCCCCGCGAGGTCGACCTGACCGGACCCGACGTCGTCGAGCGGGAGCGTGCGGTCGAGCCAGGCACCGGTGTCGTCGCTCATGGCGACGCCTGCGAGCAGCCGGTCGAGCCCGAACTCCCACGTGTGGCTGACCACCGAGCCCAGGCCGAACCCGGTGCGGTGGTCGGCGTCGAAGGCCCAGCGCACCCCGGTGGACCGCACCCAGGACGTGAGCTGCTGCAGGTCGTCGTCGCGCAGGCCGAAGCGCCGGCGCACGGCCGGCTCGTGGGCCAGGTCGACGACCTCGCTGGCGGTCGCGCGACCGCCGGCCAGGTCGAGCAGCCGGGCGGCGACGGCCAGCAGCGGGTTGGTCGAGGACAGTGCCCGGTCGGCCAGGCGCACGCGCAGCCGGTGGGCGGGGTGGGCGGGGTCGCCGACCACGTCACCGAGGCCGAAGGCTGCCTGCACCAGCGGCGCGTAGGCCTCGATGTCGGGGCACATCACCAGCACGTCGCGCGGCTCGAGGGTGGGGTCGTCGGCGAGCAGGCCGAGCAGCACCTCGCGCAGCACCTCGACCTGGCGGGCGGGGCCGTGGCAGCGGTGGACCTGGACGGAGCGGTCGTGGCCACCGACCGTGCGCGCGGCCCGGACGGCGGCGTCGGGCACCCGGTCGGCGCGCAGGTCGGACTGCAGCCAGCCCAGCAGCGTGCCCGGGGTGGCCGGGTCCGGCTCGGCACCCAGGTCGGTGACGGCGACCGTCCCCAGGGTGCGCTGGAGCTCGCGCACGTCGCGGCCCAGCGAGGAGAGCAGCGGGTGGGTGACCGCGCGGTGGGAGAGGTCCTCGCGCCGGGCGACCGGTCCCGCGGCCGCCTCCAGCTGCAGGGCCGCCCAGAGCGCCGCCGAGGGGTGCGGCAGCCACAGGTGCACGTCGCGGTGGGCACCCAGGGCCCCGAGCAGCGCCGCCTCGGTGCCCGGCAGGCGGGTGTGGCCGAAGAGCGAGAGTCGCGGCGGGAGGTCGAAGGAGCCGGGGTCGTCGCGGAGCCGCGCGAGGGTCTGCTCGTGGCGCAGCTGCGGTGGGGGTGCGCCGACCCGCTCGGCCAGCCTGCGCCACAGGTGCGGCTGCCAGGCGAGGTCCTCGGGCAGCGCGCGACCGCAACCGTCGCCGGAGCCGCCCGTGTGCCAGTCGGCCAGCAGGGCCGGCCGCTGGACGGCGTACGACGCGAAGAGTCCGGCGAGGCGACGCGCGACCGCGAAGCGGCGACCGCGACGCAGGTCGAGCTCCTCGCCGTCGCGGCCGGCGCCGAGGTGGAGGGCCAGCGGGACCGCCCACTCCTCCTCCAGGCACGCGTCGAGGGTCTCGATGAGCGGCCAGGTCAAGGTCTCGGGCGACCACGGGTCCTCGTCACGAGTGCCGAGCAGCTCGGCGACCAGAGACCACGGGCTGCGCAGGGCGACCCCCGCGCAGACGCCGTCCTCGCGCCCCTCGGCGGCACCGAGGCGGTGGGAGAGCCGCTGGGTCAACCACCGCTCCACCCCGCGCGCGGGCACGACCACGAGCTCCTCGGCGAACGGGTCCGGCGAGGGCTCGGCCAGCAGCGCGGCCAGCCCGTCGACCAGCTGGTCGGTGCGGGCGGCGCGGTGCAGGAGGAGGGTCATCGGGCAGCACGCTAGACGGCGGCCCCGACAGCGGGAGCGGTCGCGCGCCGGTCAGCGCGGACGGGTGCCGGTGATCGAGCCTCAGGCGGCGTCGTCGGCGTGCGCGATCTCGCGCTCGAGCTCGGCGACCGCCTCGGAGTCGCCGTGGAACTTCCGGTAGGACCAGACGATCAGGGCCAGCGCCAGGAAGCCGGACGCCACGAGCGAGACCCCCGCGGCGAACCCGCCGGGCAGCCAGAAGCGGTCGGGCAGGGTCCACCACGACGGCTGCGCGGGCTCGAGCATCCACACCGCGCCCCAGCCCCACATCCACACCACGCCGAGGAGCGAGGCGGCCAGCCGGTGCGGCTTCGCGACGCCGTACGCCGCGGCGCGCATCGCCCGCAGGCGCAGCGGCTCGACGCGGCGCTCGGCCCAGTCGTACTGCTGGGAGAGCACGGCCATGCCCGCGAACACCATGAGCAGCCCGGGGCCCGGCAGGACCAGCGCGGCGATACCGGCGACGAGCAGCGTCCAGCCCACGACCTCGAGGGTCACGCGGCGCGCGGCGGCCTTCATGCCCCGAGGATGCCAGTCGGACGGTGACCGGACCAGACACCTGCGGGGGTTCCGGGGTGGAGCCGGGGTGTCCACCTCCTGTTCCCCGAGGGTCGAGGCCTGGGTCGAGGCCTGGTGACGCGCGCCGGCGCGTTCCCGCACCTCGACCCGGGCCCACTCCGTCGATGCCCGGATCCCCCGGCCATCGAGCACCTCCGACCCGCCTAGGCTGGAGGCGTGCCCTGGCGCATCGATCCCGACGAGCTCACCGACCCGGCGGTCGTGGCCCTGCTGGAGGAGCACGTGCGGGAGCTGCGCTCGATCAGCCCGCCGGAGAGCACCCACGCGCTGGACCTCGACGCCCTACGGGCGCCCGGCGTGGACGTCTGGGTGGCCCGTGACGTGGGCCCCGCGGGAGGCAGTGAGCCCGGGCTGCCGATCGGCTGTGGGGCGCTGACCCTGGTCGAGCCCGGCCACGGGGAGCTGAAGTCCATGCGCACCGCGTCGGCGGCGACGGGCCGAGGGGTGGGTACGGCGCTGCTGGAGCACGTGCTCGACCAGGCGCGCGCACGCGGCCTGTCGCGGGTCTCCCTGGAGACCGGGGCCGAGGACTTCTTCGCCCCCGCGCGACGGCTCTACCTGCGGCACGGCTTCGAGGTGTGCCCGCCGTTCGGCCGCTACCGCCCCGACCCGCTGAGCGTCTTCATGACCCGCTCGCTGCCCTGAGCGCCGGGTCGCCAGGGCCAGGCGCCGGCACCAGTCGCGCTCGTGCCCACACGACGATGCCCAGGCCCACCAGCCCCGACCCGACCTGACCGACCCCGGTCCAGGTGCCGCCAGGGAGCCAGGTCCAAGCGGGGAGCGGCCACCACGGCGGCTGCGCCGGGTCCGCGAGCCAGACCAGGCCGCTCGCGCCGAGGGCCAGGGTGAGCACGGCGGTGAGCAGGGTGCGCGGCCAGGTGGCCACGGAGCGACGGGTCTCCACCAGGGCCCGGTGCCGCAGCGGGGCGAGCCGCCGGGCGGCCCACGGGTCGTGGCGGCTCAGCAGCGCCAGCCCGAGCACCAGCACGAGGAGCCCGGGACCGGGCAAGGGGTAGAGCACGACCCCGAGGAGCACCAGCAACCAGCCCGTCGAGCTGAGCAGGAGGCGGCGCATCCGCGCAGGGTGGCAGTCGCTGACGTCGTACGGGCGACGGGGCGGGGGCGTTCCCGTGACGAGCCGGAGGACGTGGGGTGAGCCTGGTGCACGCGTCGTCCTCCAGCCGCCGGCTCATGACGGCTCAGTCGCGGACGAGGCCGCCGTACTTCTCGAGGTAGGCCGCGCCCTCCTCGTCGAGCCGGCCGTGGGCCTGCGCCACCCGGGCCCACCGCACCGTCATGGCGGCGAACCGCATCGGGTTGTAGACGTCCTCCTCGCGGCTGAACATGCCGTCCCCGGCGTAGGTCATGATCGTGATGTTCGATTCCTCGTGCAGCGAGCCGTCGCCCGGGTCGGGCATCAGGTTGCGCACCTCGCACACCAGCCGCCCGGCTTCGGGGTCGACGACCTGCCAGGCCAGGGGGAAGCCGGTCATGGTGCCGCCGGGGAAGCTCGTCATCGTCCGGACCGACCAGGCGCGGATCTCGTCGCGGCCGTGGAAGGTGCCGAACGCGTGCTCGACGTACGTCGCGTCCTCGGTGAACAGGTCGGCGAACCCCTCCCACCGGCCGGTCTCGGTGAACTCCTGCACGTGGCCGTGGAAGACCTCGTACGCGCGGGTGATCTCGGCGGCGCTCCATCTGCTCACGACGGGCATCCAACCGGTTCCGCCTGAACTGCGCCACGACTCACGCGTCGGCTGCCGGTCGCGCCGGCCCCCTCGGCGCCCGGGCTGAGGCCGGCTCCTCGGGCGTCGTCCGCACCGGTCTCGACGCCAGGCACCCGCTTCGTCACCCGTGACCGGGGCTCACTCGTTGTCTGACCCACACATCGCGCCGTGCGTTGTCGGGAGGGTCTTCGCCATGGTTCGTACGCCGTTGTCCATCGCTGCCACTGCTCTGGTAGCCGTCCTCGCGACGACCGGCACCGCGTCCGTCGCAGCCCTCGCCGTCACGGGCGGCGGCGCTGCCGATGAGCCCACCACGGCGCAGCGCGCCGACTGCGTGCCGGAGCAGGAGGCCCTGGCGGCGGCGGAGGCCGAGTTCGCGGACGCCCGCGCCGCGAAGCGTGCTGCCCGGGCCGACGCACGCAACGCCGAGACCAAGAAGGAGCGCCGCGAGGCCAAGCAGCGGGCCCGGGCCGCCAAGCAGCGCCAGCGCGACGCCTCCGACGCCGTCGTGCAGCGGCGGATCGAGCTCGAGCGGTGCCGCGCCTCGGCCTCCGCCTCCCCCACCGAGTCCGCCACTGCGTCGCCTACCGAGACGCCCACCGCGACCGCCACAGTGACCGAGACGGCCACCGCCACCGCCACCGCCACGGCCACGGCCACGGCCACTGCGACTGTCACCGTCACGCCGTCCCCCACGGCCACGACCACGGCCCCGACCGCGAGCCCTTCGCCGACCGAGCAGCCGAACCCCACCTGTGTTCTGCCCCTGCTCTGCTCCCCGCCGCCCGCTCCGCCGGGCATCCCGGCGCCCACTTCCGTCCCGGACCTGCCTGACCTGCCCGAGGGCCCCGGCGAGGAGAACCCCCTCCAGCCCGTCACCGACGCCCTGGGCATCGACCCCGAGACCATCCCCACCGACCCCGAGCAATTCCCCGCCTTCGTCGAGGACACCCTGACGGGCCTGGCCGGCGGCGAGCCGACCGACGACCCGACCGACCAGCCGACCGACCAGCCGACCGAGGAGCCCAGCGACGGCCCCACGCTGCCCCTCGACCCCACCGACCCCCAGGCCCTGCCCGAGCAGCTCACCGCCCTGGTCACCGACCTCCTCGACACCCTGACCGACAACCTCCCCGGCGAGCCCGGCCTGCCCGACGGCCTGCCCGACGACCTCCCCACCGACCTCGCCACCGCCCTGCCGACGCTTCCCACCGCCCAGCCCACCGACGGCCCGACCGACCAGCCGACCGACGAACCGACCGAGAACCCCACCGAGGAGCCCAGCGACGGCCCCACGCTGCCCCTCGACCCCACCGACCCCCAGGCCCTGCCCGAGCAGCTCACCGCCCTGGTCACCGACCTCCTCGACGCCCTGACCGACAACCTCCCCGGCGAGCCCGGCCTGCCCGACGGCCTGCCCGACGACCTCCCCACCGACCTCGCCACCGCCCTGCCGACGCTTCCCACCGCCCAGCCCACCGACGACCCGACCGACCAGCCGACCGACGAACCGACCGAGAACCCCACCGAGGAGCCCAGCGACGGCCCCACGCTGCCCCTCGACCCCGCGGACCTCCAGGCGCTCGTCGAGCAGGTGACCGATGACGACACCGTCGCGACGGTGGTCATGCAGATCAGCAGTGCCCTGAACGGCCTGATCGACATGCTGCCGATCGCGCCGCCCGTCGATCCGACGCCCGCGCAGGAGGCGGTGGTCGGTGTCGTCGCTGAGCCCACGACGCTCCCCACGGCCGCGACGTCCCTGGCGGCCGCCGTGTCCTCGGCGATCGCGGGCGAGATCGCGACCGCGACGGCCTCGCCTCCGGCCTACGCCACCCAGCGCGCCTGCCAGGTGACCAAGGGGCGCCCGCAGTTCTGCACGCCGGGCTCCACGCCGAGCCCCACGGTGGGTCCCCTCCCGACGGTCCCTAGCCCGCTCCCGGTCCTTCCGTCCGCGACGGCGGCGGTGGGATCTGTGGTCCCCGAAGTCGGACCCTTGCAGGCCTTGCCGTCGGACAACCCGGTGTGCATGCCCTCCTTCGCGCCGTCCCTCGTGAAGAAGTACGTCTGCCAGCCATAGAGGCGCCCTCGCGCACGGGGGCGATGCGGTCTAGCGTGACCGCGTCGCCCCCGCGTCGTTGGACCGTCGGTAAAGACGTTCCGCCACCACTTCGGAAGGCCCACCCATGGTTCGCACCCAGCTCAAGGTCGTGATCACGGCCCTGCTCGGCGTCCTGCTGCTGACCGGCTCGACGGCCCTCGCGACCGTCGGCTGGGCCGGCGCCGGCTCGCCCACGGTCGACGCGGCTGCCCAGGCAGCACAGCGCAGCAACCACTGCACCGACGAGGAGCGCGCCGTCGAGCGCGCCGAGGACGAGCTGCAGGCCGCGCAGAAGCAGAAGCGCAAGGCCAAGAAGCAGCTGAAGCAGGCCGACACCAAGGCCGAGAAGCGCAAGGCGAAGCAGAAGGTCCGCGCCGCCAAGGCCCGCGTCGCCGACGCCCGCGAGGAGCTCGACCGCGCGGAGCGCGAGCTCGAGAAGTGCGAGTCCTCCCCGTCCGCCACCACGAGCCCGACCGGTACGGCGACGAGCACCACCAGCCCCACCGGCACCGCGACCGCCACCACCAGCCCCACCGGCACGGCCACGGCCACCACCAGCCCTACGGCGACGACCTCCCCGACGGCCGACCCGGAGAACCCGCTCTGCGAGTTCCTCCCCCTGCCCGGGCTCTGCGACACCGAGGAGCCGACCAGCACGGCCTCCCCGAGCGGCACCGCGACCGCCACGACGAGCCCGACCGGCACCGCGACCGCCACGACGAGCCCGACCGGGACGGCGACGCCCAGCGACGAGCCCACCTGCCTCATCCCGGGCACGCCGCTCTGCCTGCCCTGATCACCTGCTGACGCAGGGACCCCGCCACCTCGAGGTCGCGGGGTCCTTGCGTCTCCACGACGTCCAGCCTGTCGAGCCCGGCGTCCGGAGTGCGTCGGACGTGCTCAGCACCTCGGGAACACTCCGGACCACCGGCAGCACACGGCGACGCGCCCGCCTCCCAAGCAGGACCGCGGCTCGGCGGATGTTCGTGACACCCGTCAAGGCATGCTCCGACGATCGGTTCGAAGGCGGTGCCCAAAGGTCCTAGGACCGTGCCAGGAGACCCCTCGGGGGCATATCGTGATCGGGCTCACCCGCTGCCGGACCCCCGTCAGCCCCCCATCAAGGAGTCTCACGTGAAGCACACCCGCACCGCCCTGGCCTCGATCGCCGGTCTCGTCCTCACCGCCGGCATGGTGACCGGCGCCGCCTCCCTGTCCGCTGCCGACCCGGGTCACGAGGGTGGCCACGGCTCCGACAAGGGCAGCTGCGCCAAGGAGCAGAGGCAGTACGACAAGGCCGTCGCGAAGTTCGAGGAGCTGCAGGCGAAGTTCGCCGAGGCCAAGGACGAGGCCGAGGAGGCCGAGGGCACCGAGGAGGAGGCCGAGGCCACCGAACAGGTCCAGGAGGCCAAGAAGGCCAAGAAGGCCCAGGCCAAGCGGGTCGAGAAGAAGCAGGCCAAGCTCGAGAAGTGCCAGGAGGGCCAGGAGCCCACCGAGACCGCCGAGCCGTCGGAGACCGCGGAGCCCACCGAGACCGCCGAGCCGTCGGAGACCGCGGAGCCCAGCGAGACGGCCGAGCCCACGGAGACGACTGCTCCCTGAGCGTCTCCCCCCAGTCCCTGACCCCCGCACTCGCCCCCCGGTTGCGGGGGTCAGGTGTCTCCGGGTCCGGCCACGCCCGCACACCGGCACACGCCGGGGCCACGTCCACGCCGGCCCCGAGGTCTGGAACCCTGGGCCCATGAGCACCCCCGGCCCCCTGCCGACCGCGCAGGACGTGGACGCGGCGGCCGCGATGCTGGCCGCGGTGCTCGAGCCGACACCGCTGCAGCGCAGCGCCCGCCTCTCGGAGGCGACCGGGCTCGAGGTGTGGCTCAAGCGCGAGGACCTCCAGCCGGTCCGCTCCTACAAGGTGCGCGGTGCCTCCGCCCTCATCGGCTCCCTCGACGAGGAGACCCGCGCGCGCGGCGTGACCTGCGCGTCGGCGGGCAACCACGCCCAGGGCGTCGCGCTGGCCTGCGCGCAGGCCGGGGTCCGCGCGCGGGTGCACCTGCCCCGCACGACGCCCCGCCAGAAGCGCGAGCGGATCGCGGTCCTCGGCGGCTCGCTGGTCGACGTCGTCATCGTCGGCGACACCTACGACGACGCGGCCGCAGCCAGCGCCGCGTGGGCTCGCGAGTCCGGCGCCACCCCGGTGCCCGCCTTCGACGACCCCCGCACGATCGCGGGCCAGGGCACGGTGGCGACCGAGGTCGTCGCCCAGGCCGAGGCTGCGGGCCTGGACCTCGCCACCCTCGTCGTCCCGGTCGGGGGCGGTGGGCTGGTGGCGGGCTCCCTGACCTGGCTGGCCGAGCGACGCCCGCACGTGACGGTCGTCGGCGCCGAGCCCGCTGGCGCAGCCAGCATGGCCGCCGCCCTCGCGGCCGGCTCGCCGGTGGACCTGGGGTTGATGGACGGCTTCGTCGACGGTGCCGCCGTACGCCGGGTCGGCGACTGGACCCACGCCGTCGTCGACCGGCACCGGCCGCGGCTGGTGGCCGTGCCCGAGGGCGCGGTGTGCGTGGAGATGCTGGCGCTCTACCAGTCCGACGGGATCATCGCCGAGCCCGCCGGCGCCCTGGCGAGCGCGGCGCTGGACCAGCTGCTGCCCGAGGAGCGGCCGACCGACGGGCGCGCCGTCGTCGTGATCCTGTCCGGGGGCAACAACGACGTGAGCCGCTACGCCGAGGTCGTCGAGCGGGCACTGGTCCACGAGGGTCTCAAGCACTACTTCCTGGTGGAGTTCCCGCAGGAGCCGGGGGCGCTGCGGCGCTTCCTGGACGAGGTGCTGGGCCCCGACGACGACATCACCCTGTTCGAGTACGTCAAGCGCAACAACCGCGAGACCGGTCCGGCGCTGGTGGGCGTGGAGCTGCAGGACGCCGCGGACCACGCACCCCTGCTGGCGCGGATGGCGGCCTCGCCGCTGCGGGTCGAGCCGGTCCCTCCCGAGAGCCCGCTGTTCCGCTTCGTGCAGTAGCACGACCCGACCCCGGCGCCGTCCACGCCTGGGCGCCGCGTTTCACACGCTCACGAGCGGGCAGTACGGTGACGGCGACGCGGCCCCACCCATCAGCCTCGTCCCGCACGCCTGCTGTCCCGCACAGGAAAACCGGCGCGAAGCCGTGACCCGGCCCCGGTTCCCGCGTTGCACCTGACAGGGGGGACATCTCCGACTGCTCCTGCGGTCGGCGCGACGACACGAAGACCACCTGGGAGGGTGCCCGACATGGGGAACACGACACGACGACTCTCACGCGGCGGCGCGCTGCTCACCACTGCCGCCGTGCTGGCAGTCAGCGCCGGTCCGGCGATGGCCGCCGAGCCGGTCGCACAGGCCAGCGCCACGGGGCTGCGGCTGACGCTGGGCGGCACGCCCACCGACAGCGGCACCTACACCGTGACCAACGACGGCAAGCGCGAGACCACCACCGGCTCCAACGAGCCCGCGGTCTCCGCCCTCGGCGGGCAGAGCTTCATCCAGGCGGGCACGCTCTCGCAGGACGCCGACACGGTCATCCGTGACCGCCGCGGCTTCTCCGCCGCCTGTGCCGGTCTCGCGGGCGACGGCGCCACCCTGGTCGAGGTGGCCGAGGGCGGCTGCCTCGTCCCCGGCGAGAACCTGGCGCTCAACGCCGGCAGCGCCGACCTGACCGGCATCCAGATCCTCGGCGACCAGTTCCCCCAGGAGCTGCAGGACGCGCTCCAGCCCGTCCTCGACCCGCTGCTCGCCGGCCTCACCACCGCGCTGCAGACCGTCCTCGACGGCGGTGGCATCGAGCTCGGCCTGGACCTCGGCGCCGTCCAGAGCTTCTGCACCGCCGAGCCGGGCACCGCCGCCGGCGGCACCGACATCACCGACGCCTCGCTCTTCGCGACCCTGGGCGGCACCCGCATCGACCTCGTCGAGCTGCCCACCAACCCGCCGCCGAACACCAAGGTCGTCACCGACCTCGGTGTCGTCGTGCAGTCCCTGCTCGACGCCCTGCGCGTGGAGTTCGAGACCGCCATCGACGGCGCGCTCGGCCCCCTGACCGCCGTCATCGACGGTGCCGAGGTCCTCGCCGAGGCGCTCGAGCAGGTCGGCGAGCAGCTGGCCCCGCTCGAGGAGAACATCCTCGACATCACCCTCAACAAGCAGGAGTTCCCCAGCGACGACTCCATCGAGGTCACCGCGCTCGACCTCAACCTGCTGCCCGCGGCCGAGACCGCCGGCTTCCAGGTGCTGAGCGCCCAGATCGGCGAGTCCGCCTGCGGCCCCAACACCCGCGTCGCGGCCGACCCGGACCCCGACCCGGACCCGGACCCGAACCCGCAGCCCCAGCCGGTCCCGACTGCGGTGCCCGCGGGCGTCGAGAGCGCCGGCCCCGGTGACGACGGCCTCGGCGCCGGCGGCAACCTGGCGCTGCTGGCGCTGGTCGCGCTGTCGGCCGGTGCGGGCGTGGCGAGCTACCGCCGCAGCCTGCGCGCCTGATCCGCGCACGCTGAGGGACACCGCGTGAACGACCAGCCGGCCACCGGTGGGAGCACCCGCTCCCCCGGTGGCCGGCTGGACTCGTTCCTGGGCCGGCTCAGCGGCGCGCTCGCGGCCGTGAGCACCGCCCTGCTGCTGCTCAGCGGCGGTCTGGTGGTCGGCGGGCTGGTGATCCCCTCCGAGGAGCCGCCGCCGAGGTCGGCGTACCGCTCGCTCGACCCGGCCGACCCCGTCCTGCTCCTCGTCCCCTCGCTCGACATCGAGGCGCCGGTGGTGCCGATCGCGCTCAGCGAGGACCTCGTGCTGGACCCGCCCCGCGACGTGGTCGACGTGGGCTGGTGGGACGCCAGCGCCCAGCCCGGCTCCGAGACCGGCTCGACCGTCATCGCCGGGCACACGGTCAAGACCGGCGGCGGCGCGCTCGACCCGCTCCGCGACGTACGCCGGGGGGCGGTCGTCGACGTGCGTACCGCCGAGGGCACGATGCGCTACCTCGTGCAGCGCAAGAAGGTCTACGACAAGGACGAGCTGGCCGTGAACGCGGTCGACGTCTTCGGCCAGGAGGCCGGCGACGGGCGCCTGGTCCTGGTCTCCTGCACCGACTGGGACGGCACGGGCTACGCCTCCAACGTCGTCGTCTTCGCCGTCGCGCTCGGAGAGCCCCGCAAGCCGGGCACGACCAGCGCCGCACCCGCGCTCTGAGCCCGGGTCAGGCGCGCGCCGCGACCCCGAGCACCCAGGGCAGCGCCCGCATGCCGGAAGTCGGGTACTCCGCCGCACGGCGGCGCACCTCGACGTACGCCCGGCACAACAGCTGCTCCGCCGAGACCCGGTCGCCCCGGGTCCGGGCGAGCGCGAGCCGCAGTGCAGGCTCCGCGGTGCCGTCGTAGACCCGCGCCAGCGCCTCGCGTCGACCCCGTGCCAGGTCCACGAGCGAAGCATGGAGGTCGTCGCCGGCCTCCATGCGCAGGGGAACGGCCGGGGTCATGCCCCCCACGGTGTCTCGTCACCGCCTGCTTCCGCTCACCCCTAGGAGTGGTGCGAGATCACGAATCCGTGAACACCTCTGCCGCACCGGGCGCTCGACACCCCGCGGTCGCCCGCACGTCACCCTTCCGGGGTCGACACCCGTCGGCGGTCTGCGCGACGGTGGAGGCCTGTCTCGGAGAGGACTCCGCCATGCCAGACCCGGCCACACCCGAAGCGACCGCCGAGTGGGACCCCACCACCGTCGTCGCACGCTTCGAGCAGGTGCGCTCGCACACCGAGCTCCTGGCGGCCCCGCTGTCCCCGGAGGACCAGACCGTCCAGTCGATGCCCGACGTCTCGCCCACCAAGTGGCACCGCGCGCACGTCACGTGGTTCTTCGAGACCTTCCTGCTCGCCGAGCACGAGGAAGGCTTCACGCCGTTCCAGGAGCAGTACTGGTTCCTCTTCAACAGCTACTACGAGTCCCTCGGCCCGCGCTACGCCCGACCCGACCGCGGGCTGGTGACCCGGCCCGGTGCCCACGAGGTCGGTGACTACCGCCGCAACGTCGACGCCCGCGTGCGCGAGCTGGTCGAGCGGCTCGACGACGGCGCCCTCGGCAAGCTCGCCCCGGTGCTCGAGCTCGGCTTCCACCACGAGCAGCAGCACCAGGAGCTGCTGCTCATGGACATCAAGCACGTCCTCTCCCGCAACCCCCTCCAGCCGTCGTACGCCGGTGGGAGGCGGGCGCCCGGGGAGCCGGACCGCCTGGGGTGGCTGGAGGTGGAGGGCGGCCTGGTCGAGGTCGGTCACGGTGGCGACGGCTTCTGCTTCGACAACGAGCTGCCCCGGCACCGCCAGTGGCTGGAGCCCTACCGCATCGCCGACCGGCTGGTGACCAACGGGGAGTGGCTGGCGTTCATGGCCGACGGCGGCTACGAGCGCCCGCAGCTGTGGCTCTCGGAGGGCTGGGCGCGGGTGCAGGCCGAGGGCTGGCGCGCCCCCTTCTACTGGTCCGAGCACGACGGGGTCTGGCTCGAGCACACGCTGCACGGCACCTGGCCCGTCGACCCCGCGAGCCCGGCCACCCACGTCTCCTTCTTCGAGGCCGACGCCTACGCGACCTGGGCCGGCAAGCGGCTGCCGACCGAGGCCGAGTGGGAGCACGCGGCCGTCGTCGACGGCCAGCGCGACCCGGGAGCGCCGACCACGAGCGGCGCCAACCTGGCCGACCTGGAGTCCTTCCACCCGCGCGCGGCGGCCGCGCCGAGCGCGGGCGGCCCGCGGCTGCGGCAGCTCTACGGCGACTGCTGGGAGTGGACCTCCTCGGCGTACCACCCCTACCCCGGCTTCCGCGCCCCTGATGGCGCGATCGGGGAGTACAACGGCAAGTTCATGTCCAACCAGATGGTGCTGCGGGGCGGCTGTGCGCTCACGCCGCCCGACCACGCACGACTGACCTACCGGAACTTCTTTCCGCACGCCGCCCGCTGGGCGATGTCGGGGGTGCGGCTGGCCGACGGCGGCGCCCCCGTGCGCCAGGAGGAGCACTCATGAGCCACCCGGTCCGACCCACCGTGGAGGTCCTGCTCGACGCCGACTGGGCGGCCGGCTCGCTGGTCGAGGACGTGCGCCGCGGCCTCGGCTCGCGTCCGTTGACGCTGCCGCCGAAGTGGCTCTACGACGACGAGGGCTCGCGGCTCTTCGACGAGATCACCCGGCTGCCGGAGTACTACCCGACGGAGACCGAGCGGGCGATCCTGGCCCGGCACGCCGCCGACGTCGTCGCCGCGAGCGACGCGACCACGCTCGTCGAGCTCGGCAGCGGCACCTCGGACAAGACCAGGATGCTGCTGGACGCCTTCACCGCCGCCGGGCGGCTGGAGCGCTTCGTGCCCGTCGACGTGGCCGAGCAGACCCTGCGCGACGCGGCCGACCTGCTCAGCCGCACCTACCCCGGCCTCGCGGTCGAGGCCCTGGTCGGCGACTTCACCCTGCACCTGGCCCACTTGCCGACGCGCCGCCCCAGCGGGTCGCGGATGGTCGCCTTCCTCGGCAGCACCATCGGCAACCTCTACCTCGAGGAGCGACGCGCTTTCCTGGGCGCCCTCGCCGACTCCCTGGAGCCCGGCGACTGGCTGCTGCTCGGCACCGACCTGGTCAAGCCCGTGGACCGCCTGGTCGAGGCCTACCACGACCGCGCGGGAGTCACCGAGGCCTTCGTCCGCAACAGCCTGCACGTGCTCAACCGCGAGCTCGGTGCCGACTTCGACCCGGGCGCCTTCAGCTACGTCCCGTTCTGGGACGGCCAGATGGAGCGGATGGACCTGCGGCTGCGCGCCGAGGCCCCGCAGACCGTGCGGGTGCCGGGCGCCGACCTGGTCCTCGAGCTGGGCCTGGGCGAGGAGATCCGGGTGGAGATCTCCACCAAGTTCCGTCCGCGGCTCGTCGCCCAGGAGCTGGCCGAGGCCGGCTTCGAGGTGGAGCGGGTGTGGGACGACGGCGACGGCGTCACCGCGGGCGACTTCGCCCTCACCCTCGCCCGTCGGCGCTGACGTCGCCCTCGGTCCCCTCCGCCGCCCGGGCCAGTGCGGCCCGCGCGCCGTCCAGGTAGCGCGCGACCACCTCGCGCTCCTCGGGACTGAACCCGGCGTCGAGCTCGGCCAGCGCGCGGAACATCGGCATCAGGTGGCCCAGCACCTCCTCGCGGCCGGAGTCGGTGATGTGCAGCTCGACCCGGCGCCGGTCCGAGGCGTGCGCCCGGCGTACGGCGTGGCCGTGGCCTTCCAGGCGGTCGCCGATGCCGGTCGCCGCCGCGGTGGAGACCTCCAGCAGCCGGGCCAGCTCGGCGAACCCCACCGGACCCTCGACGAGCCGCTCGAGCGTGACGAGCTCGGTCTCGGTGAGCCCGCTGCGGCGGGCGACGGCCGGGCGCACGCGCGAGCCCGCCCGCACGAGGCTGCGCAGTGCCTCCAGGGAGGGCGTCTGCTCCCAGGCGTCGGCGAACGCGGTCGCCGGACCGACCGGGTGGTCCGGTTGCTGGGAGGTGTCCGTAATATCGCTCACTGAGTTAGCAATCAGTTGACTGAGAGAACAGGTGCAAGTCTGCCATGGCTCCCCACGCCCCTCCCCGCTGGTCGACCTGGACGACCCGGGCCCGCGTCGCCCCCATCGCGGCACTGCTGCCGCTGCTGCTCGGCGCGTGGCTGATCGTCGCGCTCGGCACCGCCGACCGCACGATCGGCGTCACCGACAACCTGCCCGAGGGCAGCGGCGCCGCCGAGGCGGCCCTGCTCGCGGAGCAGCTGCCCGAGGAGTCCAGCCGCACCGCGATCGTGCTGTGGACCGCGGAGTCCGGCGAGCTCACCGGCCCGGACCTGCAGGCGCTCGCCGGGGTCGTCGCCGACCTGGAGGGCACCGCCCCCGACGCCGCACCCATCCCCTCGGAGGACGGCACCGCAGCCCTGCTGCCGCTGGAGATCCAGGCCGAGGGCAACGTCGAGAACGCCGACGCCGTGGAGGAGCTGCGCGAGTCGCTCGCGGAGTCCGCGCCCGACGGCATCGAGGTCCAGGTCACCGGACCGGCCGCCGTCCAGGCCGACCTCGCGAAGGTCTTCGAGGGTGCGGACCTGACCCTGCTGGCCACGACCGCCGCCGTCGTCACGATCCTGCTCGTCCTCACCTACCGCAGCCCGTTCCTCTGGGTGATCCCGCTGCTCGTCGTCGGCGTGGCCGACCGGCTCGCCGTCGTGCTGGCCACCCACGCGCTCGAGGCGACCGGCATCGCCTGGGACGAGTCGACCACCGGCATCCTGTCCGTGCTCGTCTTCGGAGCCGGCACCGACTACGCCCTGCTGCTCATCTCCCGCTACCGCGACGAGCTGCGGCAGGAGGAGTCGCGCCACGTCGCCATGGCTCGCGCCCTGCACCGCACCTCCGAGGCGGTCCTCAGCTCCTCGCTCACCGTCGTGGTCGGCGTGCTGACCCTGCTGCTCTCCCTCACCCCGGCCACGCGGGGGCTCGGCCTGGCCAGCGCCGTCGGCATCGTCGTGGCCGCGACCATGGTCCTCGTGGTCCTGCCCGCCGCGCTGGTGGTCTTCGGTCGCTGGATCTTCTGGCCGCGCGTGCCGAAGATCGGCTCGCAGGGCACCGTCGACACCGCCCGCCTGTGGCGCCGCGTGGGTCGCAGCGTGGCCGCCCGACCGGCGACCGTCGCCGTCGCCTCCGGGCTGCTGCTGGTGCTGGTGGCCCTGCCCGCCCTGGGCATCAAGACCGGCCTGGGTCTCTCGGACCAGTTCCTCGACGAGCCCGAGGCGATCACCGCCGCAGAGCGGCTGGGCGAGTCCTTCCCCTCCGGCACCACCGAGCCCGCCCGTGTCCTCTCGACCGCCGCACCGCAGGAGGTCCTCGCCGCGGTGGAGTCCTCCGGCTCCGTGGCCTCGGCTCGGATCAGCGCCGAGGGAGGCGGGGTCGTGCAGGTCGACGCCGTCCTGGCCGCCGACCCCGGGACCGAGGAGGCCCAGGACGCGGTGCTGCAGCTGCGCGACGACCTCGACGCGGCCGACCTACCCGGGGAGACCCACGTCGCCGGCAGCGACGCCTCGCGGATCGACGAGCGCGACGCGGCCAACCGCGACCGCGTGCGGATCCTGCCGCTGATCCTGGGCCTGGTGCTGCTCGCCCTCGTCGGCCTGCTCCGGTCGCTGGTCGCGCCGATCATCCTGGTGGGCACGGTCGTGGCGACGTACGCCGCCGCGCTCGGCATCTCCTGGATCCTCTTCACCCAGGTGCTCGGCTTCGAGCGGCTCGACGTGGGCACGCCGCTCCTGGCGTTCCTCTTCCTGGTGGCCCTCGGCGTGGACTACAACATCTTCCTCGTCACCCGGGCCCGCGAGGAGGCCGAGACCCACGGGACCGAGGAGGGCGTGCTGCGGGCGCTCGCCGCGACCGGTGGCGTGATCACCAGCGCGGGCGTGCTGCTGGCGGCCGTCTTCGCCACCCTCGGCGTGCTGCCGCTGGTCGTGCTGGCCCAGCTCGGCGTGGTCATCTGCGTCGGGGTCCTGCTCGACACCCTGCTCGTGCGCACCGTGCTGGTGCCCGCGATCGCGGTGCGGCTCGGCGAGCGCTTCTGGTGGCCGCGGCGGGTGGGCGGCTCCGTGAGGGACGCGGAGGTCACCACGCGCTGAGCGTGCAATGACGCGCGGCACGGTGACCGTCGTCGCACCAACGTGCACACTGTCGGTATGTCGGCCCAGCCCTCCCTCGCGCCCGCACCTCCCGCCCCGACCCGCGCCCCGCAGAGCCTGCGCGAACGCGCCGTCGGCGGGGTCAAGCAGCGGGTCCGCTGGGGGCTCGGCCACGGCCTGCCCAGCCGACTGATGCACCGCGCGGCCAAGCGCGGGGACCTGCAGGGGCAGCTGGTGACGCGCACCGGCTCCGGCGACAGCAGCGCCCTGTGGCCGATCGTCGAGCAGGTGCGAGCCAGCGGGCCGATCCACAAGTCGTCGTTCGCCTACGTCACGGTCTCCCTGCCCGTGGTGCGCGAGGTGCTGACCAGCAACGACTTCCACGCCGGGGTCTTCCTGCCCGGGGAGGGACCGCTCGGCAAGCTCGCGCTCTGGGCGGAGGAGCCGGAGCGGATCGGTCCGCTCAACCCGCCCTCGCTGCTGGTGGTCGAGCCGCCCGAGCACACCCGCTACCGCAAGCTCGTCACTCGGGTCTTCACCGTCAAGGCCGTCGAGGAGCTGCGCCAGCGCACCCAGGAGATCGCCGACCGGCTGCTCGACGACCTCGAGGCCCGGGCCGCGGCCGGCGAGCCGGTCGACATCGTCCCGACGTACTGCGCCGCCCTCCCCGTCACCGTCATCGCCGAGATCCTCGGGGTGCCCGAGGCCGACCGGCAGCGCGTCCTGGACTTCGGTACGGCGGCAGCCCCCTCGCTCGACCTGGGACTGTCCTTCGGCGAGATGCGGGCGGTCGAGGCAGCGCTCGACGACTTCCGGACGTGGCTGGTCGGCCACCTGGAGCACCTGCGCGAGAACCGCGGCGACGACCTCCTGTCCCGCCTCGTCGCCATCCAGGACGAGGACGGCGGCCTGAGCCAGGCCGAGCTGCTCGCCACCGCCGGCCTCGTGCTGGCCGCGGGCTTCGAGACGACCGTCAACCTCCTCTCCAACGGCACCGCCCTGCTCCACGAGCACCCCGAGCAGCGCGCGCTGCTGCGCGAGGACCCGTCCCTGTGGGGCAACGCCGTCGACGAGGTCCTGCGCTACGACCCGCCGGTGCTGCTGACCGGTCGCACCGCCCTGCGCGACACCACCGTCGCCGGCCGGCAGGTCACGGCCGGCTCGGTCGTCACCACGCTGCTCGCCGGCGCCAACCGCGACCCCGAGGTCTTCACCGACCCGCACACCTTCGACGTCACCCGCGAGAACGCCCGCGACCACGTCGCCTTTTCCGCCGGCCGGCACTACTGCCTCGGCGCCGCCCTGGCCCGGATGGAGGGCGAGGTCGGCCTCAAGGCCTTGCACGACCGCTTCCCCGACCTCGCCGTCGTGCCCGGCGGCACCCGCCGTCCGACCCGCATCCTGCGCGGCTGGGAGACCCTGCCCGTCCGGCTCTCCTGAGACCGCCGAACCGTCACTTCCGCACCGCCGAACCGTCAGGAAAGAACCCTCGACCCGTCACTTCCGCACACGGGGGGGTGCGGAGGTGACGGGTCGAGGGTTCAGAACTGACGGTTCGGCGACGTGAGGGTCAGCCCAGGTCGGAGGCGACCCGGCGGTGGGCCTCCCAGATCTCCTCGGGCAGCCGGTCGAACTGCTTCAGGTGCTCCTCGCGGAAGCCCATCTCCTGGCGCCACCGGTCGGTGTCGATCGTGAGCAGCCGGTGGAGGTCCTCGGCGGGGACCTCGAGACCGTCCAGGTCCAGCTCGGACTCGGCGGGGATGACGCCGACGGGGGTCTGCACGCCCTTCACCTCGCCGTCCTTGAACTGCATCAGCCACAGCAGCGGGCGGAGGTTCTCGCGGTAGCCGGGCCACAGGAAGTGGCCGTCCTCCGCGTCGCGCTGGAACCAGTTGACGTGGGCGAAGATCGGCGGGTTGCTGGCCGCGCCGATGATGGTGAGCCAGTGCGCGGCGTAGTCGCCCTCGCCGTAGGCCATGAAGGGCCGCATCGACATCGGGTCGTAGCGCAGCTGGCCGTCGAGACCGTCGGCGGCGAACGTCGCCTCCGCACCGAGGGTGAGGCCGTCGTAGACGCCCTCGGCGAGGTCGGTGATTGCGCGGATCAGTGGCTCGCGGTCACGGGTGCGGCCGCCGAAGATGATCGCGTCGACCGGGACGCCCTGCGGGGCCTCGAAGTCGGCGGCGACGTTGGGGACGTTGGCGAGCGTGGTGGTGAAGCGGCTGTTGGGGTGCGCCCACGGGGAGTCGTCGCCGTTCTCCCGGTCCGAGATCCGCTCGCCCTTCCAGTCCAGCCACCCGTCGAGGTCGGCGGGCGGGTTCTCGGTCTTGCCCTCCCACCACACCTCCTGCGTCTTCTCGTTGTAGGCGACGTTGGTGAAGATCGCGCCGGAGCCGGGCTGGATGGAGTCCAGCGCGCCGGGGTTGGTGGAGGCGTTGGTGTCCTTCGCGACGCCGAAGACGCCGTACTCCGGGTTCATGGCGTAGACGCGGCCGTCGTCGCCGACCCACAGCCAGGCGATGTCGTCGCCGTAGAAGTCCACGCGGTAGCGCGAGCCGAGGGCGTCGGGGGCCAGGGTCATGGCCAGGTTGGTCTTGCCCGAGGCGCTCGGGAAGCCGCCGGCGATGTGCCAGCGCTTGCCGGTCTCGAGGTCGGAGATGCCCAGCAGCATGAACTGCTCGGCCAGGAAGCGGCCCGACGCGCGGCCGTCGTAGCAGGCCTGGCGCAGGCCGTGCGCGATCTTGCCCAGCAGGGCGTTGCCGCCGTAGGAGGAGCCGAAGTGCAGGATCGTGCGCTGGTCGGCGACGGTCACGAAGTAGCGCTGGTCCTCGGCGGTGCCCTGGCCGAGGTTCTCCAGGTCGCCGGTGACGTGCACGGCGCGGACGAAGTGCGCGGGGTCCGCGAGCTGGTCGAGGTAGGAGACGCCCACCCGCGCCATCCGGATCATCTGCAGCACGACCGGGCGGTTGTCGGTGAGCTCGACGCCGGCGGCGTACGCCTCGAGGGGCGAGCCCTGCGGCGCCATCAGGTAGGGGACGACGTACATCGTCTTGCCGGCCGACTGGCCGCGCATCCGCTCCAGCTGGGCGGCGCTCATCTCCTCGCCGTCGCGCCAGTTGTTGTAGACGCCGCGGTCCTCGGGCTTGGAGGTCGCCACGATGGTGCGCTCCTCCGAGCGCGCGGTGTCCTTGAAGTAGGAGCGCGAGTAGTAGAGCCCCTCGCCGGCGGGCTGGAGCTCGCCGGCCTCGAGGGCCTCGGCGATGAGCCGTGCGTCGTCGGAGGCGTTGACCACCTCGACGCGGGCGGGCTGGGTGATCCCGGCCCAGTAGGTGACGTACTCCCGCACGTGCGGGTTGGAGACACCCGCCTCGTCGAGGACCTTCTCAACGTCGTTGCTGCTCACCGCGGTGGTGTCGACCATCGTTCGCCTTCCGGAGTCCGCCAGGTTCACGTCACGCTAGTCCGGACCCGCGGCCCCGACCGGGCAGGGTGGGTTGGATCGTTCCAGTTGAGACGTACGGCGGTGGGGGGCTGGCTGTGGGCCGCCCCGGCTCGACTCCGCCGGGGGTGGGGCCCACGGGGGCGAGGGGGAAGGACGCCGCCCCTTCGTCGGAACCACCCGTCTCGTTCGTCCCTCACGAGACGGGGGCCAGGCCCATCCACCCTCCTCCGGGGCAGCGTCCTTCCCCCTCGCCCCCGCACGCCCCGGGTCGGCAGAGCCGACCCGACCTCGGCGGTCCGGGTGGGTGCGGGTGGCTCCGGGGCTGGCCCGACTCGGCGTGTGCGATCAGCCCGCGCGGTCGGTGAGGCGCAGGACGTCGAGCAGGTAGCCCGCGGCGTCCCCGCCGACCGCGAGCGCGACCTCGACCGCGGCCGGGACGTCGAGGCCGTCGAGCAGCGCGGCGAGCACCCGGCCCCGACCCTCGGCGTCCTCGGTGCGGCCGCTCGGCGGGCCGGCAGCCTCGTGCAGCCGGTCGAGGAGCGCACCGGCGTCGACGAACACCTGCTCGTCGCACTCCCACGGCGCCTCGACGGGGCGGTGGAGCAGGCCGAGCCGGAGCACGGGACCCGGGAAGCGCTGGAGCAGGTCGGCGACCAGCACGAGGTTGCCGGTGGACTTGGCCATCTTCTCCCCGCCGAGCCGCACCTCCCCGACGTGCAGGGTCGCGCGGGCGAAGGGCGCGACGCCGGTGGCGGCCTCGACCATCGCGGCCTGGTAGGCGTGGTGCGGGAAGGCGAGGTCGACGCCGCCGACCAGCACGTCGATCGCGTGACCGAGGCTGCTGATCGCCATCGCGGCGCACTCGGCGTGCCACCCTGGGCGGCCCCAGCCCCACGGGCTCGGCCACGCCGGCTGGTCCTCGGTCGAGGGACGCCACACCGCGACGTCGAAGGGCGAGCGACGCCCGGGGGCGCCCTCCTGGTCGCCGTACTCCGTGGAGAGCCGCAGGGCCGTCGCCTCGTCCAGGCCGGCGCGGGCGGGCACGGCGGCGCCGTCGAAGTAGACGTGTCCCTCGTGCTCGTAGGCAGCGCCGGCGTCGAGCAGGGCGGCGGCCAGCCGCACGACCGCAGGCACGTGGCCGCGGGCGTGGGGGGTGAGGGCGGGTCGGGCGACGGCCAGGGCGGTCATGTCGCGGTCGAACTGGAACTCCTGCACCACCGCGAGCTCGTCGTAGTGACGACCGGCCCGGGCCGCGGCCGCGGTCAGCACGTCGTCGACGTCGGTGACGTTGCGGGCCAGCACGGGCTGGGCGCCGGAGGCCCGCGCGACCGAGGCCAGCAGGTCGGCCCACACGAAGGTCGCCGCGTGGCCGACGTGGGTGACGTCGTACGGCGTGATGCCGCAGGTGTAGACGCGCAGCGGCGCCACCGGGAGCACCCGTGCACCGCCGAGCACCATCGGGGCGGCGGGGGCGAGGGTCACGGGGTAGCGCCCCGACGGGCCGGGCTCGGACGCGGTGGCGGGCATGCCCCGATCTTGCCCCACGCCCCGCGGGCGTGCGCGGGGGATGCGGGAGTGGGGCTCAGCCTCGATCCGTAAGTTCTTGGCTGGCCCGGGAGGGTCGGGTGTGGCTGAGCCTTGATCGCCTTGCTGGTGGCTCCGGTGGATTGGCCGCCCGGCTTCTCCTGGGGCGCCTTGGCTGCTGATTGAG